>JBIIUP010000308.1:0-2938 GCA_044339885.1 Pirellulales bacterium
TTCGCGAGAACCAGGACATCGAAGGCTTCAAGCCCGAAGTGGCCGTGGTGCCGAAGGCCTACGGCGATGCGACGCGCTCGGGTTTGCGGGCAACCGTGACACCCGGCCCGAACGTCGGCCCGGAATTCCACTTCGAACTTCGATCCGATTTCAACGCGAAGTGACGGACCGGGGTGCCGGGAATCCACGTCTCTTCATGGCGGGGCCGCGACGGCCCCGAGACTGCTCGCTTGGTGCCAATCCCCTTGCCAGGCTTGTCACGGCGTCGCTCCGGCGATGCCAGCGGCGCTTTAGCGAGTCACGATCAGCGCCAGTGTTTCCGCCCGCTCGGTGTAGGGGTGTTGGGCGGGCAGGCTCGCGTCGCACACGTTTCCGTGGCATGCATTGAGCTGCCACAGGTAGCCCGAAACGGGAGCCACGACGGGCACGGTTTCCAGATCACTCTCCCGGAGGATGTGCCCCAGTGCCTGCCCTTCCTCGACGAAGTCTGCGGGAATCAATTGCTCCGTGGTGCCTTTTTGCAGCGCCGTCATGAACACCCCGGAGCAGGGGGCCAGCACCGTGTGGGTCTTGGCAGGAGTCCGTTCGACACGCGGGCCCTCCAACGGTTCCGGCTCGCCCGCGAGAAGTCCCAGCGCCTTGGCGATGTTCATCATGCACGTGAGCCCGAGCTGGACTTGCCGTTCCTGCATCTGGTATTGGCCCGAGAACTCGATGACGATCCCGCCCCCACCGCGCCGATGCATCAAGTCGTAGAGACTCGACGCCTTTTCCGACGGCGGAGAAGCCGGCAAGTAGTTGATGAAGCGGGTCGTGGTCGCCGAACTGAGCAGCTCGGACGGTGCGTGGCCGCGCGTGGACAGGGTCTCGGCCGCCAAAAAATGGTTCCAGCAGTGGATGTCCACGGCGTGGCTGCAATGCCGCACGACGGCCCGGTCGAGCGCGTAGGCCAGGCGCTCGGTGTCGTTGCCTTCAGGATTCCCCGGCCACGCGTTCTGCATGTTGTGCCCCTTGCTGAACTTGTTCGGTTGCTCAGGGCCCAGGTCCACCGAATGCCGCCGCACGCGGATGGCGGGCAGATTCGCCATGGGAACCAGCCAGACGCTGCCTGCAATGAGCTGTCGGGCGCACACTTCCTTCAGACGGCGGACTACCTCCACGCCTTGAACTTCGTTGCCGTGCTGGGCGGCAAGTGCGAGTAATGACGGCCCTGCCACGCCGCTTTCGATCCGCCAGAATGGAATGCGCAGCGTGCCGCCGTCCTCGAGCTTCGCCTCGGCGTGATCCAGCGTGACCGTGTTCGCCGCGCGATCCACGGCCTGGGCGTGCGCGAGGGATCTGACCCCGCCGGAGCCGGCCACGCCGATCCCAGCCGCGCCGGCAAGCCTGAGAAAGTCCCTGCGATCTGGTTCCATGTCGGTCCGCAGCCTCCGTCCCACGAGATGAATGCGATTCGATCGACGAGATTTCACTGCCGCTGCGGCAAAACGACGGCCACCCCTCCCCCTGCCAGGGCGGCGATCATCTCCGGCCTGCCATCGCCGTCGACGTCGCCCGCAGCGGCCGCCACGACCTTCCGAGGCAGCGGAATGGTCCGGAACACCGACTGGCCAGCGCCGATCAGCGGGCGATCCTTCTGCTGCAGCCAGAGGGTGATGCCGGCCTCTTTCGTCGGCAGGAACGCCACGTCGCAGAGTTTGTCGCCGTTCAGATCGGTGACGAGCAGCGGCGTGACGTCGTCGAGGATCAGGGACGGCGTGGCGCCGTCGGAGAACCCGGTGGGACTGTTTTGAAAATAGACGAGGGTCTGTCCCGGCGCGGGCACGACGAGATCGAGCTGGTCGTCGTCGTTCAAGTCCCCCACGATCACCTGTCCGAGCAGCGGCTTGTCACCGGCCATGAACGGGGTGTCGAGGGTCACCACATGGGCGGCGTCGGTCGCCTGCAGGACCATCATCTTCAGGAATGGCCCGTAGAAGATCCGGATCCGGTTGTTTGCCGGCACGCTGAGTGAGCCAGACCAGTAGGTCGTGAAAACGACGTCGTCGGTGCCGTTGCGGTCCACGTCGGCCAGTGTCGAGCGCCAGTTGTCGTTCCGCTCGGGGCCCGAGAAGTAGGCCTCTCCGAACTGCTCCTTGCCACGCCACTGGCGCCACGCCGCCCCGGTGAAGAAGTCGGCCAGACCGCTCGCGTTGACCCGCCCCACCGACAGACCTCCCGCCCCGGAGTCGTTGCCATATCGCGAACGGATCTCCTGCGAATGGCCGTCGGCACCGAGAAACAGGGAAAACGTTCTCGCGCCCCGGAGGCCGACGGCGATGTCGTCTCGACCGTCGCCGTCGAAATCCCCGATGGCCAGGCCGGACGGCAGCGTCGCCCCCAGCGCGATCGTCTTGTCAGCCGGCACGGAAAACTTCCCGTCTTTCTGGAAGTGCAGATGGAGGTCGTAGAGCGGACCCGACGCATCGGTCTTCTGCAGCGACGCCTCGATGAGCGCGATGTCCGCGCGCCCGTCGCCGTCGAGGTCACCCGCGGCGATCGCCATGGCGGCGGGCGTGTCGACCATCGTGACGGCATCCTGCTCCGCGCGCCCGGGCACGGAAAACGTCATCGCCGTCAAGAGCAGGAGCCCGCGGCACGTGAAACGGCCGCTGAAATGGTCGCGCATGGTTTTCATCCACTCCAGGTCGCTCACGTCGCGGGCCGCAGAACGGCGTAGCTCAGCATGAACCAGGGAGGGCCGCTCATGCTGTCGGACTCTTCGAGATTCTCGATCCGTAGCACGTTCGGCACGCCGTCGCGGAGCATCCCTCCCTTGACGGGAAAGCGGTGCGTGCTCCAGCGGTCCGGCGCAAAGGGATTCGCCCCCTCGAAAACCGTGTTGCCGTTCATGCGGATGCGAATGCGGCAGGGCGTCGGCGCATTGTCATCGAGGCCG
>JBIIUP010000309.1:0-2935 GCA_044339885.1 Pirellulales bacterium
GTCACGGGTGTGATCTCGGGCGCCACGCCGAACGCGAGCGACCTGCTCG
The DNA here is from genome assembly GCA_044339885.1 of Pirellulales bacterium. Lineage (GTDB taxonomy): Bacteria > Planctomycetota > Planctomycetia > Pirellulales > UBA1268 > QWPN01. The sequence continues at coordinate 50 of JBIIUP010000309.1, forward strand.
TGACCGGCACCTCGACCGTCACGCTCTCGAACGTCAACACCTACGACGGTCCGACGTTCGTGAACCAGTCCAGCAACCTCATCCTCGGCGTGACGGGGGCGATTCCGAACAACTCGATCGTGACCGTCGGCGACGCCACCACGACCGGCACGCTGACGCTCGGCGCGGGCGTCACCGACGCCATCGGCGGCCTGTCCTTCGGCACCGGCGGCGGCACGCTGCGGATCTCGGCCACGTCGACCTCGGGCGCGCCGCTCACGAGCGCCGGCACGATGACGCTCACCGACGGCACGCTCGACCTCGCCGACAGCGGCTCGACGGCGGGGCTTTACAACGTGCTGTCGGGCGGCGTCGTGTCGGGCACGTTCACGAGCGTCGCGAACTCGAGCCCTGCCTACCAGGTGATCTACTCGAGCACCTCGGTCGACTACCAGCAGCGGGCCGTGGCCGGCACTGTGAACGTGACGAATCCTGCGGTTGCGATCATCACCGGCGGCACGGCCGCCTTCACCTACACGGTGACGAACACCGCGCTCTCGGGTGGTGCCACGCTCTCCTTCACGGGTTCGGGCGCGTCGAACGTGGGCGGGTCGTCGAGCGGGTCGGTCGCGGCGGGCGGAACGAGTTCGGCCGTGTCGGGCCTCTTCTACAACGGTGTCAGCACCGGCTCGAACCAGACCGGCACGTTCACGGTGAGCGACCCGAACGCCTTCGGGACGGCGGCCACGGGCACCGTGACGGTGAACGTCTACGCCCACGCGAGCGGCTCGGCGGCTGGGGCGACGATCGCGCTGCCGCAGTCGATCGTGGGCTACTCAGGGGCGCTCTCCGGCCTGACGAGCGCCACCATCTTGAATGCGGCGGGTTACCGGGCGGACCTGATGACGACCGGCGGCACGGCGGCCGGGAGCGTGACGATCAACAACGTGGCCGGTGTGCTCCCCGGCCAGTCGGCGCTGATCTCGGCGTCGGCGCTGCTCTCGGGCAGCCAGTCGGTCGGCGCGAACTCGCTGGGCCAAGTCTTCAATCTCACGTTCGCCGACGACTCCAGCCTGTCCGGCGCGTCGAACAGCCTCGGCAGCCAGGCGATCACCGTGACGGGCAACGTGCTCGACCATGCCCTGCCCGGCTTCGTGCCGGTGGGCAACGTCGTCAATTCCTACACGGACACGGTGTGGAACATCGATTTCGGCTCCGTCGACCAGTCCGCCGGCATGCAGACGTTCAACTACTTCCTCACGAATCTTTCGAGCCTCGCCCACGGTCCGTCGCTCACCGCGGGCCTCGACTTCACGTTCGTCACGCTCGACGGCGACGGCTTCTCGTCGGGCCTCACGACGTTCAGCGACCTCGCGGCGGGGGGCACGAGCAGCCAGTTCGCGTTCACCTACACGCCGTCGGGCTTGGGCACGTTCAACAAGACGTTCACGCTCACGTTCTACGACAACCAGTCGCTCGCGGGCGCGACGCAACGCCGCGACCTCACGATCAACGCCAGCGTGGTCGTGGTGCCCGAGCCCGCCACGCTCGCGCTCGCCGCGGCCGGAGTGGGCATGGCGCTGTTGGCCAGGGCCCGTCGTCGACACGCGGCGTGAGCCTCACCCCATCCGCCGGAGGCTCGCCAGCCCTCCGGCCGGCGGTAGACTCCTCGGTGTGAGGGCGTTTCCTGACGGTATCGGAATCGGAGCGGTGCCGGAGGCGATGGACAGCGTGAACGACGACACGGTTTACGACCGGGTGATGCAGTATCTGTTCCGGTCCGGTGCGATGCAGCCGGGTGAGCGCGTCGTGGAGACGCAACTTGCGGCCCGCCTGGGCGTGAGCCGGATTCCCGTCGGCAAGGCTCTCGGCAGGCTGCGCGGACAGGGGCTGCTCGTGAGCGACGGCCGCGGCCGGGGCCTGCGGCTGCGTCAGTATTCGCTCGACGAAATCGCCGATTTTTACGACTACCGCGAGTTGCTCGAGGGGGGCGCGGCCCGGGCTGCGGCTCGCGCGGCCTCCACGTGGGCCATGCGATGCGGCGAATCCGTCGCGTCATGACCAACCTCGACACGGAGCGAGCCGTCGACCTCGCGGTGCACGGCTGACCCGCGGGCCGTCCGGCAGCGACGCGCCACCCGCGGCCGCGCGGAAATTGCTTCCTCAACGTCCGGCACGCCGGCTGGAACCCGTTTGGCGAAATGTGTATACACTGCATGCAGGCCAGATGGGCGGGCCTGCGCAGGGACACGACCATGCACCCCGAGACATTACAGAACAGGTCCGCCGTGCGGCGGCTTCGGGTATGTCCGTGCGGCGGCATGGCGGGGTTCACCCTCGTCGAGCTCCTGGCCGTGATCGCGATCATCGGTCTGCTCGTCGGCTTGCTCCTGCCTGCGGTGCAACGGGCCCGCGAGAGCGGCCGGCGAGCGAGTTGTGCGAACAAGATCCGGCAGCTCTCGCAGGCTGTGCTGGCCTACGAATCGGCAACGGGCACGTATCCGCCGTCGTACATGGAGAGCGGACGCTGCACGACCGGCGGCGAGCCGGCGGCGAACCGGCAACGGTGCATCACGAACATGAGCGGCATGGTGTTGCTGCTGCCGCACATCGAGCAGGTGGCGCTGTATGACCAGGCCAACATGAACGCAACGTTCGCCACCAGGCGCGAGGCGATCAACGATACGTTCAGTCCGCCGCGGCAATACTGCGGGCCCATCGAGGCCAACTATCCCGTGCTGCTCACGCGGCTCTCCGTCCATGAATGCCCTACGGCCACGGCGGGAAGTGCTGGCGCGGCACGGTTGCCGTCAGGCTACACGGACCCGACGCGATTGATCGACTACGACGGAAAATTCCGGTCGACGAACTACACGTTCGTGGCCACCCCGGAGAATGGAACGTGTG
>JBIIUP010000092.1:0-11187 GCA_044339885.1 Pirellulales bacterium
GTTCGACGACTCCATGAGGTTTCCTCGTGCGCTCCAGAGGGTGTGAAGAACGGTGTGAAGAAGGGTTGGGAAGAAGGACGGGTGACGACGCCGAATCGGGCCGCAGATCCGCCGCCGGGCAGGGCCGACGCGACCGACGATGATACCAGCGGAGGCCGGCGCGCCGCGCCGCTGCGGGGTGCACATGGGGCTGCCGAGCCGATGCGCCGCCGGCGTGTCGGAGCGGTCGCGTGGCGGTGTGGTTGCCGTGTGGGGGTCGTCGGGCAGATCGCGGCGCTGGCGGTCGACAGGCGCCGCGCCGACTCCAGTTCCGGTGCGCGCGGAAGAAAAATCAGAAAAAATCGCGGATTTCTCTTGACAGTTTTCGCCGCCATCCTGCAAAACGTGCGCGTCTGCGGTCGGGCTCGGCGGGAAACCGGCGATCCCGTGCCGTCGACAACGTCGCCCGATCCTGTTGCCGGAGCGCCCCAGGGATCGGGTGTGTGATGCGTGTCAGGGTGCTCGTTGGAAGGAGCCAGATCGATGGCGAAGAAGAAGAAGAAGGGCCACGGCTGAGGCACTTGCCGGGGACTCTGATTTCAGGTTCTCCGGCACGGCGAGGCGCATGCTTCGCCACGGTGTCTCGGTGATCGGGGCCTGCGGGCCCCGCGGGTCGTCTTGACGACCTGCCTTCCATGGTCCCGGGTTTCGTCCGCCTCGGCGGACGGAGGCCGGGGCGCAAGCGTTCAGACGAGAAAGGCCGGCCCGGGCCCTTGGGCGCCCGGGCCGGCCTGATTTTTGCGCCGCCCGTCGGGGGTACCATCGGGACATGCCCTCCCCCGCGTCCGCACCGCCCGCCTCGGGATCGCCCGCCCCGGCCCGCCGCGGTGAGTTCCTGCTCGTGACCTGCCAGGGGGGCGCCGAGGCCGCGCTCGTCGCCCGGCAGGAGGCGGTGCTGCCCGGGCTCCGCAAGGGAGTCTGGCGGCGGGGGGTGGTCACCTTCCGGCTCCCGTCGGAATTCGACCCGCCGGACGACTTCTTTCCCGACCTCGTCTTCGGCCGCACCTGCCTGCGGTCGCTGGGGCAGGTGACCGGCGCCGACGTCGCCGCGCGGGTCGCGGCCGTGGTCGCGCTGGCGGGGACCGGACCGTGGGACGACGTGCATGTCTGGCCCCGTGCACCGAGCGGCGAACCGGCGGCTGCGCCGCCGCTCGACGAGGTCCGGCGGTTGCTCCGCGCCGCCTGCGGCCTCGCGGCGGAGCCGGTCGTCGCCGCGCCCGGGAGCCTGGTTCTCGACTGCCTGCTCGACGGGGAGGACCGCTGGTGGGTGGGTTGGCATCGGACCGGCTCTCCGGCGAGCGTCTGGCCCGGGGGCATCTATCCGCAGCCGCTGCCCGCCGGCAAGGCATCGCGGGCGTGGCTGAAGCTCGACGAGGCGATCGCGACCTTCGCGCTGGAGTTCGGCCCCGGCCAGCGGGCCGTCGAGCTGGGGGCCGCGCCCGGGGGCGCCAGCCAGCGGTTGCTCGAGGCGGGCCTGTCGGTCGTGGGCGTGGATCCGGCGGTCGTCGATGCGGCGGTGGCGGCGCACCCGCGGTTCCGGCAGTGGCGGATGCGGGCCCGCGACGTGAAGCGGCAGGCGTTTCGTCCGTTCGACTGGATCGTCTGCGACATGAACATCGACCCGGTGAGCACGATGGAATCGCTCGGCCGGATCCTCACGGCTCCCGGCGTGCGGCCCCGCGGGATCGTGGCCACGCTGAAGCTGCCCGACTGGTCCCGCGCCGAGGGGCTGGCCGGCTGGCTGGCCGAATTCCGCAGCTGGGGATTCCAGCCCGCCGCCCGGCAGCTTTCGACCGGCGGCCGCGAGGTCTGTGTCGTGGGCCTCAGGTCGCCGGCCGGTCGCCGGGCCACACGTCCGCCGGCGCCGTGAGGCTGCCGGACGCGACGAGCACCCGCCCGGACGCGGTGTCGAGGACCAGCGCGCCGGTGGGGGCGATTCCCCGGCACGTGCCGCGGTGGATCACGTCCCCGGCGTAGACCGTCACCGGAGTCCCGGCGAGCAACCGCGTACGATCGAGCGTCCGGCCGACCAGGTCCGGAAGCGTGACCACGCGGCCGCCGATCGCCGGAGGGGCGTTCGCCGCGGCCCCCGCCGTGTTCACGCCGATGCCGACGATGACGCGGTCGCGGCAGGTCTCCAGGAGGATTCCGGCCAGCTTGCGTCCGGCCACCTCGAGGTCGTTGGGCCAGCGGACGAGCGGCTGCACCCGGGGCTCCAGGCTCGCGATCGCCTCGGCCAGCGCCACGCCGCAGGCCAGGGACCAGGTCGGCTGCGGGTCGGCTGCGGCGATCACCAGGCTCGCCGCGAGGCTGCCCTCCGCCTGCCACCAGCCCGCTCCGCGGCGGCCCTGTCCGAGCCGCTGGCGGTCGGCGACGACGACCGCCGGGAGCCGCGCGTGCGCATCGTCGGCCAGGCCGCGGGCCGGACCCATCGTCGAATCGAGTTCCGCCACATGCACGACGGTGGCGAACCCGGCCCGGCCCAAAGCGGCGACGTCGAGCGGATCGGCTTTCGGGGCAAGCTGCGGAGACCGGGCGGACATGGTTCGTTCCGGACGGGGAATCCTCGGCCGAGCGTCGGCGGGCCTGTCGGGCGAGTCTAAAGACAGTCTCCCGGACGACGCCACGACCTTGACCCTGCCGGCGTGGGCGCGGTACCCCCCGCCGGCGAATCGTCCTTGTGAAGCCGGCCGCGGGCCAGTCGCGGGCGGCCGGAGCGTGCGCGTCATGCGGTGGTGGCTCAGGTCGGCGCTGTTCGTCGCCGCGGTCTGCCCGGGGGCTGCGCCGGCCGCCGCGCAGACGGTCCAGCTGCCGCCGCCGGCCAGTTCGTCGCTCGATCGGCTGGCGCAGGCGGCGCCACCGCCGACATGGGATCCCTACGCGGCCCCGGCCCCGATCTTCCCGACCACCCCGGCTGCGCCGCCGTCGACCTGGGCGCCGTCGGCGATCAGCGGCCAGCCCGGCTACCCCGGCTACTCGACGGCGGCGCCGCCGATTTTGCCCACGCAGGGGACCGGCCAGCTGGCCGCCCCGGCCTACCCGCCGTCGGCCTCCCCCTTCCAGCAGAGCGTCCAGCAGGGCGTGCAGCAGACCTACGCCCAGACGATGCACGTCTTCCAGGGCGTGCGCGGCAGCTGGGCCTACCTCTACGGCGACGGCCGCGGGACGAACCTCGGCGTCAACGAACTCGACACGACCGCCACGTTCGCGCTGCCGTTCTTCCACGACTCGCCGGCCAACCTCAACCGCGCGCCGCTGTTGATCACGCCCGGCTTCGGCCTGCAGCTCTGGGACGGTCCGCAGACGACCGACACCATGAACGCTGACCTGCCCCCGAACACCTACGACGTGTTCCTCGACACGGCCTGGAACCCGCGGTTCACGCCGCTGTTCGGGGCCGAACTCGGCTTCCGCTTCGGCATCTACACCAACTGGGACGTGCTGGTCTGGGAGAGCTGGCGGTTCATGGGCCGCGCCATCGGCACGATCCAGATGACGCCCACGTGGGTCGGCAAGGCCGGCATCGTCTACCTCGACCGCAACGACATCAAGCTCCTGCCCGCCGTGGGTGCGACCTGGACCCCTGACGCCGACTCCCGGTACGACATCTTCTTCCCCGCCCCGAAGGCGGCCCGCCGCTTCGCCACGACGCCCACCCGCAGCTGGTGGGGCTACATCGCCGGCGAGTACGGCGGCGGCGCCTGGACCTTCCGCCGCAACTCGCCCCAGTACCAGGGCATCTCCCCGTTCGACTACAACGACATCCGCGTCACGCTGGGCGCCGAGACGGCACCGAACGCGACGACGGGCATGGCCGGCAACTTCGAGGTGGGCTACGTGTTCGCCCGCGAACTGTTCTACGTCGACGGCCCGCCGCAGGTGCAGGACCTGCCGAGCACGATCATGTTCCGGCTCGGTCTGGCGTACTGAGGGCGTGCCTGCAGGACCGTCCCGCCCCCGCCGCACGGGTTCCCATGCACCCGCTTCGCAGTCACCGTGCGGTTGCCGTGCTCTGCCTCGTCGTCGCCGGCGCTTCGGCCGGGGCCGCCGGTGACGAAGCCGTGCTGCCGCTGCCGCCGGTGGCAGAGGGGTTTCCCGACCGCATCCGCCTGGCCGCGTTCGGCGACCCCCAGGACCTCACCGAACCGCTCCTCCCGGACGACCTGGCGCCGCCCGGCCAGCCGCGGCAGGAGTTCGAGCCGCCCGCCGGGCGCAAACTGCCCCCCGGCGCCAAGCCGGGCGCCCTGCAGCAGGCCATCTTCACCGCCACGGAGCTGCCCCGGCTGGGCGCCGGCGGCCTGGGGCTGACCACGCTCGACACCAGCCTGACGATCGGGATGCCAGCGCCGACGGTCGAGTCGCCGCTGCTGGTCACTCCGGGCTTCGGCGTCTCCTTCGTCGACGAGGCCTCGGGCCCGGCCGGCCCTGGACTGCCGCCGCGGCTCTACGACGCCTGGCTCCAGGCCCGCTGGCTGCGGAAGGTCGGCGAGCGGCTCGGCGTCGACGTGGCCGTCGCGCCGGGCTGGTACAGCGACTTCGTCAACGACACCGCCCAGGCCCTGCGGATCACCGGGCACGGCTTCGGCGCCTGGGAGGCCAGCGAGGAACTGCGGATCGTGGCCGGCCTCATCTACCTCGATCGCTATGACGTCAACATCCTGCCCGCCGGCGGCCTGCTCTGGACGCCGGACGACGGCCGCCGATTCGAGCTCGTCTTTCCCCGGCCGCGGCTGGCGTGGCGGATCTCCGAGACGCCGCAGGCGGCGCACTGGGTCTACGTCGCCGGCGAGTTCGGCGGCAACCAGTGGGCGGTGCGGCGGACGAGCGGCGTCGACGACGTGGTCGTCTACCGAGACTATCGGCTGCTGGCCGGCTGGGAGCGGCGGCCGGGCGACCTCGGAGCGAGCTGGCGGCTGGAGGCCGGCTGGGTCTTCGGGCGGGCCGTCGAGTACTACGTCACCGACACCGCCGACTTCCATCCGGACGACACGTTCGTCGTCCGGTGCGGACTGTGGTACTGACCGCCCGGGGGCGGCACGCGTCGCCCTAGCCGCACCGGTCGCAGCGGCCCTTGAGGAGCACCTCCGTCACTGAGCGAATGCCCCGCGGCCGCGCGCGGCCGCGGCCCGGGGCGTGCGGCGTGATCGCGACCTGCACGTCGTCGAGGCACGACACCGTGCCGCAGCCGGTGCAGACGAAGTGCGGATGGGTCTCGGGGGCCCGGCCCCGCACCGGCTGCCGCGCCAGCTCGAACCGCCAGACCCGGTCCCCCAGCTGCACTCGGCTGACGAGCCCGGCGTCGGTGAGCTCCGTCAGGTTGCGGAAGATGGTGGCCCGGTCGAAGCCCGCGTCGCCGAGCTCCGCCGACACCTCGGCGTGGGTCTTGGGGCCCCGGGCGGCGGCGATGTGCTCCAGCACGGCCAGCCGGGCCGCGGTGCACCGCAGCCCGGCGGCCCGGATGCGGCTCCGCGGATCGTCGTGCGTTGCCGGCGATTGCGGCGACGTGGTTTTGCGGGCCATGCGGACGGCGCTTTCCAGGGGCTCGGGTGGCGTCAGGGTACCGTGACACCGGCGAGTTGGTCGACGATCGCCGCCATGAAGGCCGGCAAGTCGGCGGGCTTGCGGCTCGACACGAACTGCCGGTCCACCACCACCTGTGCGTCCTCCCAGATCGCACCGGCGTTGACGAGATCGTCCCTGATGCCGGGGCTGCCGGTCACCCGCACGCCACGGTACACGCCGGCCGAGATGGCGATCCAGCCTCCGTGGCAGATCGCGGCCACCAGCTTGCCTTGGGCGGCGAAGTCCCGCACGAGGTCGAGCACCTTCCCGTCCCGCCGCAGGGCGTCGGGCATCCAGCCCCCCGGGAGCACGATCCCGTGGAAGTCCGCCGCCTCCATGTCGCCGACGGCCGCGTCGCTGGTGCAGGGGTAGCCGTGCTTGCCGCGGTAGGTGCGGCCCGACGTCGGGCCGGCGACGGTCACGTGGCTGCCGGCCTCCTCGAGCCGCAGCCGGGGATACCAGAGCTCGAGGTCCTCGTAGTCGTCGCCGACAAGGACGAGGATGCGGATGCCGTCGAGCGGGCGGTGGTGACTGGCGGCGCTGGTCATGGCGGAGGCCCTCGGGGTGGATGATCGAGCGAACGTCGCGCGGAATCCAAGGCTTCCGACCGGGCCACACCCGGCGGGTCATTTTCGCATTCCCGGCGGCCGAAGGCGAGCCGCCCGGGAACCCCCCCTCGCGGGGTGACGTGGCCACGGGCCCCCAGACCCCGCTGGCATGCTGGCAGCCGGGCATTTTTCCCGCGATTTCGACCGGTCGCCCCGGCCCGCTTGACGCGGCGAAGGGCCGCGTTACATTCACGCCCCGGCCATTAGGACGGGGTCAACGGATCGACCGCCACAACATCTTGCGATAGCACGCAGACGGAGCTGCTTTCTGCCGGATCGCGGTTGCCCGCCTCCCGGGTCGCCCTCAAGGATTCAATTCCGCCCCGCCGCCGGTCGATGACCGGTTGTGGGTCATCTATACGGAAGTATACTTTCTGGGTTCCTCGTCGTTTCCCGCTCGTTTCATTCGCAAGGAGCACGCCCCATGGCAGCTTTCGACGCGTCCGCGACGCTCAAGACCACCCCCACCGCCGGACTCCAGGCCCCCCGGGCGGCCGGTGGTGAGCGGGCGCCGCTGGCAATCCCCGCCGTCTTCTGCCCGACCGAGGTGGACAGCCCCTTCGACACGACGGAGTGGGAGCTCCGCACGGCCGCCATCAAGGGCGAGGACGGCAAGGTGCTCTTCGAGCAGCCGGCCTGCGAGATTCCGGCCGCCTGGAGCCAGCTGGCCACGAACGTCGTCGTGAGCAAGTACTTCTACGGCGAGATCCACACGCCGGAGCGGGAGCACTCCGTCAAGCAGCTCGTCCACCGCGTCGCCCGCACGATCGCCGACTGGGGCATCAAGGACGGATACTTCAAGTCGAAGCAGGACGGCGAGAACTTCTACCGCGACCTGGCCTGGCTCTGCGTCCACCAGCACGGTGCGTTCAACTCGCCGGTCTGGTTCAACGTCGGGCTGTTCGACCAGTACGGCGTGAAGGGGGCGCCCTGCAACTGGCGGTGGGACGAGGCGAAGCGTGACGTCGTCATGCCCGACAACCCCTACGAGTATCCCCAGGGCAGCGCCTGCTTCATCCAGAGCGTGAAGGACACGATGGAGGACATCATGGACCTCGCGCGGAGCGAGGCCATGCTCTTCAAGTTCGGCTCCGGCACCGGGACCGACCTGTCGACCCTCCGCAGCCAGCGGGAGAAGCTGGCCGGCGGCGGCAAGCCCTCGGGCCCGCTCTCCTTCATGCGGGTCTACGACCAGGTGGCGGCGGTCGTGAAGAGCGGCGGCAAGACCCGGCGGGCGGCGAAGATGCAGTCGCTGAAGGTCATGCACCCCGACATCATGGAGTTCATCGAGTGCAAGTCGAAGGAGGAGAAGAAGGCCCGAATCCTCATCGAGAAGGGGGGCTACGACTCCAACTTCAACGGCGAGGCCTATAGCTCGATCCTCTTCCAGAACGCGAACCTCTCCGTGCGCGTCACCGACGACTTCATGGAGGCCGCCGGGCGGGACGACACCTGGACCACCCGCTGGGTGACCGACTCCGCGAAGGCCGGCCCGAGCTACAAGGCCCGCGAGGTGCTCGGGCGGATGGCCGAGTGCGCCTGGCAGTGCGGTGATCCGGGCGTGCAGTACGACACGACCATCAACCGCTGGCACACCTGCCCCAACTCCGGCCGGATCAACGCTTCCAACCCGTGTTCGGAGTACATGTTCCTCGACGACACGGCCTGCAACCTGGCGAGCATCAACCTGATGAAGTTCCGCAAGCCCGACGGCGCCTTCGACGTCGAGCGGTTCGCGGCGGCCTGCCGGGTGTTCTTCGTGGCCCAGGAGATCCTCGTCGACCACGCCAGCTACCCGACCCCGAAGATCGCCCGGAACAGCCACCTCTTCCGGCCGCTCGGGCTCGGCTACTCGAACCTCGGCAGCCTCCTCATGGCCGACGGCCTGGCCTACGACAGCGCCGCCGGCCGTGGCCTCTGCGGGGCGCTGACGGCGATCCTCCACGGTGTGGCCAACCGCACCAGCGCCGAGCTCGCCGCCGCAGTCGGCCCGTTCGAGGGCTTCGCGGTGAACCGCGAGCCGATGCTGGGCGTGATGCAGATGCACCGCGACGCCGTCGAGAAGATCGACCCGTCCTGCCCCGCCTACCTCCACGAGGCGGCCCGGAAGATCTGGGACGACGTGCTCGCCGGAGGCCGGAAGCACGGCTACCGCAACGCCCAGGCCACGGTGCTCGCACCGACCGGGACGATCAGCTTCCTCATGGACTGCGACACCACCGGCATCGAGCCCGACATCGCCCTGGTGAAGTACAAGCAGCTGGCCGGCGGCGGCATGCTCAAGATCGTCAACCAGACGGTCCCCCTGGCCCTGCGGACGCTCGGCTACGACGAGCCAGCCGTGGAGGGGATCCTCGCCTTCGTCGACAAGAACGACACGATCGAGGGGGCGCCCGGCCTCAAGGAGCAGCACCTGCCAGTCTTCGACTGTGCGTTCAAGCCGCGGCTCGGCAAGCGGAGCATCGCCTGGGAGGCGCACGTGAAGATGATGGCGGCCGCCCAGCCGTTCATCTCCGGGGCCATCTCGAAGACGGTGAACATGCCCCGGGAGACCACCCCCGACGACATCGCCGGCGCCTACATGGAGGGCTGGCGGCTGGGCCTGAAGGCCCTCGCCATCTACCGCGACGGCTCGAAGGAGAGCCAGCCGCTCAACACGAGCACGGAGAGCGACAAGGCGGCCGCGAAGGTGACGGCGGCGCCGCGGCGGGAGCGTCTCCCCGACACCCGGCGCAGCGTGACCCACAAGTTCAACGTCGGTGGCCACGAGGGCTACATCACCGTCGGCCTCTATGACGACGGGCGGCCGGGCGAGCTCTTCATCACGATGGCGAAGGAGGGCAGCACGATCGGCGGCCTCATGGACGCCTTCGGCACCTCGGTGTCGATGAGCCTCCAGTACGGGGTGCCGCTGGAGGTGTACGTGAAGAAGTTCTCGCACACCCGGTTCGAGCCCTGGGGCTACACGAAGAACCCCGACATCCCCGTGGCCAAGAGCCTCGTGGACTATCTCTTCCGCTGGATGGGCACCCAGTTCATCCCCGGATACCGCGAGGCGAATCGGCCGGGTGGCCACGAGAGCGGCGGCGGGGAGGCCGCCGCGGGGGGCGATGCGGAAACAGAGCGGAAGCCCGCCGCCACGAAGGCGAGCGGGCTGGCCGAGGGCCACGGGAAGGCCGCGACGAATGGCACCGCCAACGGCAAGCCGCCGGCGGTCGAGGTGTCTGGGAGCCGGGGCCGCCATCCTGCGGGCGTGAAGCCGGCGGCGACGGCGGGACTGCTGGAACGGGCGGGCGTGCGGATGGCCGTCGACCCGGCGGCCAGCCCGGCCGATCGGCAGAGCCAGTTCGCGACCTTTCAGATCGACGCCCCGGTGTGCGACGGATGCGGGGCGATCACCGTCCGCAACGGCAACTGCTACCTCTGCCACAACTGCGGCAACTCGATGGGCTGTTCGTGACCCACGGCGGGGGCGGCGGACCCGGTACGGGTTCCGCCGCCCGGCCGTCGGGCAGCCTGTGACGACTGTGCGATCGTCGGGAAAATCGGCTTCAGCCCGGCCCGGCCGGCGGCCGATTCCTCCCTCCACGAACGAACTTCGACCTGTCGCCGCGTCCCGTCGGAGGTGCCAACCCCGTTGCGTTGATCCGGATCCCCTGAAAAGCCGCGCCGCCGTCCCGTGAGGATCGCGACGTGGCCCGGTCCGCATCAGTCTCGCAGTGTTCTACCCCGTTCGCAGGCGGTTGACAGGCTCGATCCACGTGCAGGCCGGGGCGGCATTCGTCGCCCCGGCCTGCCGCTTTTCGGGGGCCGATCCCGCGCGGCACCGCCGCGGATGCCGGTCGTGACGGTCGTGCGGCCGCCGGCCGCTGTCGGCCTCTGCCGCACCACGCCGGGGACGTTTGCCGGGCGATCCACCGGGAATTAGCATGGCCTTCGTCGTCGGTGGCCGAGCGGCCCGCCGGCGAGCGTCCCATGCCAGCGCCACCGCGTGGCGGCGGGTTTGAGTCGGCTGTTCTCTCCGGAGGTGAACCGTGCGGCGTCGGCTCCACAGCATCCTCGTGGGTGTGCTCACGTTCTCGATGTCGTTCGACGTCGCGACTGCCTGCGGACACCTGCGGCGCGGCTGCCAGGTTCGGCCCTGCAGGCCGACGGCGTGCATGCCGATCGTCGTCACGCCCTGCGCCGACTGGTCCGCGGGTTGCGATCCCTGCAGCTCGGCGGTCGGCGTCGTCGTGCCGGTGCAGGCGTGGGGTGGCTGGGTCGACGGCTGCGAGCTGGTCGCCGCCGCCGATCCGCTGGGCTGCTGCGGTGAGGCCGTGGAAGCCGGGATGGTCGTGGTGGAGGCGCCGGCCGATGTGGCCGTGGAAGCCGCTCCCCGGGTCGAAGTCGACGTCGAGCCGACTGTGGCGCCGGCCGCGGAAGAGGTCACGGCCCCGGCGGTCGCCGCCGGCGAGCCGACGCTCCATGTACCTCCCGCGGCGGTCGCGGCCGTGCCCGAACTGGTGGCCGTCGAGCCGAAGTCGGTGGTCGAGCCGGCCGCCGCCGAACAACCGGTCAGCGAGCCGCAGGCAGAATCCGAGCCCGTGCCCGAGCCGGCCATCGAGCAGCCGCCCGTGGCCGAACCGCCCCCTGCGCCGGAACCGCGGAAGATCCCCAACATCTTCGAGGAAGTCGAGGCGGCGGCGCTGGAATCCCCACCGGCACGGGCGGTCGCCGAACCGGCTCCGGCCGAGGAGCCCACCGGCGCAGAGCCTGTGGTCGCGGAACCTGCCGTGGAGGAGCCTGCCGTGGAGGAGCCTGCCGCGCCGCCGGAACCGGCCGCCGAGCCGGAGGTTCCAGCCGACCCGGCTTCCGCCGGCGCCGAGCCGTCGGCCGACACCGCCCGCACCGCCCCGGTCGAGCCGCGTCGCCGCTGGATCGACGCCGCCGGGGCGCATGCGACCGTCGGTTCGCTCGTCGATGTGCGGGGAGATCG
>JBIIUP010000310.1:0-2919 GCA_044339885.1 Pirellulales bacterium
TGGCCGACGACTCCTGGCCGACGGAGATCTCGTCGACGTCCTCGCTGTCGCGGATCGACGCCAACGGAAGCACGTTCGTCCACGGCGCGTTCGCCGGCTTCGAGGGGAGGCACTAGTGAGGCTTCCCAGCCTGATCACCCTGGCCGTCGCCGCGACGCTCCTCTGCTCCGCGCAGGCCGGCGCCGCGGCCGACGCCCCCCGCTGGGACGCGATGCCCGCGGTCGACGGGCAGGCGCCGCCGCTGGACCTGCCGTCGCCCGTCGCGGACACGCGGCTGCTCGCGGCCGCGGACCGGGGCGTCGAGGCCCTGCCGCCGGTGGCTGCCGACGAGCGCTCGGTCTGGTCGTCGTTCGCAGACGACGGCCGGGGCGGGGCCGCGCCGCCGTCGTTCGTCGACGCCCTGCCGCAGGCTGACTCCCCGGGCCGCCTCGCGGTCCGCCGCGTGTTCCGCGACTACCGGAACTTCTACGCCTGCGACAGCCTGCTCTGCCTGACCGCCGCGCTGGGCACGGCGGCGATCATGGCCAACACCGGGTTCGACTCCACGATGCAGGACGCCTGGCAGGAGGGGGTCGAGCCGACGAGCCTGGGCACCTTCTTCGTCGGCTGCAAGGACATCGGCGACGGACGATACGCCCTGCCGATCTACGGTGCCGCCGCCGCCGCCGGCTGGGTCTTCGACGGCTGCCTGGCCGACGACATCGTCGGCGAGTGGGGTTCGCGGTCGCTGCGGATGTTCACCGTGGGCGCGCCTCCCCTCTACGCCCTGCAGTGGGCGACCGGCGCCGGCCGGCCCGGCGAGAACGTCCGCGGCAGCCGGTGGAATCCGTTCGACGACGTCAACGGCGTGAGCGGCCACGCCTTCATGGGGGCCCTGCCCTTCCTGGCCGCGGCCGACATGGTGGAGAGCCCGCTCCTGAAGGGCACCCTCTACGTCTGCTCGACGTTCGTGGGATTCTCCCGGATGACCACGAACTCCCACTATCCGTCGCAGGTGTTCATGGGTTGGTACATCGCCTGGGCGAGCTCGCGGGCCGTCAGCCAGACGGAGCTCCAGTTCGGCCGCACCACCGTCCGCTTCGTGCCGATGGCGGCGGGGGATGCGCCCGGCATGGGGATGGAAGCGGCGTGGTGAGCCTCCCGCGCCGGGACCGCGGCTGCCGCTACCTGGACTCCCGGGCGGCGTCCCGTGGCTTCCACAGCCCCTCGAGCATCCTCACGCTCTCGTCCACGAGCATGCGGCCCCCTTCCGGGCCGACGACGTTGCTCTGGATGAAGGCCGAGTAGCCGCCCCCCTCGACGGCGCGGAACGTCGGCAGGTAAGTGCCGGAGGTGCCCCGGCCGGCGAGCTGGACGATGCAGGTGAGCGTGGCGGGGCTGCGGGCCTGGATCCGGATGCCGTAGTCGAGGAACAGCTCGAACGGGTTGGTCACGATCGCCACGTCGCCGAGGCGGAGGGCATGCACCCGGATCGGCACGGTCGGCCGGCCGCCCCGCTCGAGCGTGGCCTGCTGCTCGTCGAACCGCGTGACGACCTTGAGGTGCCAGTTCCGTCGCTCGACGGTCTTGCTCGCCTCGGCGTCGGCCTGGCAGCGGTCCCGCTCGGCGGGCGAGACGAGACGTTGCGGAAGGTCGAGCGTGCGGACGGCATGCACGAACTCCGGGGCGGCCTGGAGGCCCGTGCGCACGATCGGCATCACGTCGGAGACGGCATTTGCGATCCGCCGGGCGAGGCCTTCCCCCGGCTTCCAGAAGCAGACGATCGCCAGGGCGGTGTCGGCGGCCCCTTCGATGGAGTCGAAGTTCGCGGCGGCCGTCGCGCCGTACATCCGCGTGCCGCCCGGCACGGACAGCCCGGAGGCGGGATCGAGGCCGGGAGCCCGCTCCCGCCGGGCTTCGAGCTCGGCCGTCACGGCATCGACGAGTTCCGGGCCGATGGAGATGAGATCGCACGACACCAGAACGGCCTGATCGCTCACGGCATCGCCGACCGACTCCAGGGCCAGGGCCGTGCAGGTGAGCGGATCGCTCACCCCCTCGGAGATCCGCCGGAACTGCTGCCCCCGCAGGGCGACCGGCCGCTCGGGCGTGATGTCGGCCGTCACCCAGCCGGCCCGCAGCCCTCCCACCTCGTCGGCCACGGTTTCGCGCGGCACGAGCGCCGGCGACGTCGCCAGGCAGCAGACGACGGCCAGGCTGCAAAAAAATTCATGTTCGTGGCGCCCTCCGACGTTCGACGCTGCATCGTGCTGCATCTCGGGACCCGGCTTCACGGGCATCCCCGCGACCACGAGCCAGCGTGAGCCGCTCGAGCATGAGATGGTAGGTTGCTGGTCGCGGCCGCCGGCGGCGGCGCGATTCGTCGACCGAGAACAAGGAGACCGCATGCATCGCCTTGTCATCGGCGCATTGCTGCTCGGCGGCTGGGCCGGCATGGATGCCGTCGCGGCACGGCCCAACGTCCTGTTCCTGGCCGTCGACGATCTGAAGCCCGCGCTCGCCTGCGCGGGCGATCCCCACGCGCGGACGCCGAACATCGACCGGCTGGCGGCGCGGGGGCTCGTGTTCCGGCGGGCGTACTGCCAGCAGGCGGTCTGCAGCCCGTCCCGATCGTCCCTGCTGACCGGCCGCCGCCCTGACACGACGGGCGTCCACGATCTCGAAACCCACTTCCGCGCGGCCCTGCCCGAGGTCGTCACCCTGCCGCAGCACTTCAAGAACAGCGGGTACTACGTCCACGGCGTGGGCAAGATCTACCACGGTGGGTACGACGACCCGGCGTCGTGGAGCGTGCCCTGGGAACGGGCCCGGGGACCGTCGTACGGCCCCGCAGGCCAGCGGCGGCTGGAGGAACTGCGGTCGCAGGCGGGGCAACGCGGAGCCGATGTCTCGCGGGTGCGCGGTCTTCCCTGCGAGGCA
>JBIIUP010000009.1:0-32996 GCA_044339885.1 Pirellulales bacterium
TCGTCAGCTGCCTCCGCGTTTACGCCGAGATGCCGATCGCGCCCGCACCGCATCCCCGTCGAACCAGATCTGGAACGGGAAGGGGTACGGGCAGAGACCGGTGGATTTCTCGGGCGTTTTGCGAAGGTGCTGCCTCATCAGGGAACGCACGTCGCGGGTCGCCCCGACTTGCCTTGTAAGGCTCGGTCGAAGGCGTCGCATTTTTGCATTGGCCAGCTTTCTTCGAACCGACGAATTGATCGCACGGCTTCATTGATCGCTCCTGATGGGTGGCATACACTGAAGTTCTGATTCGAACGGTGGAAGCGATCGTCGACGAGCAAGGCCGGGTGCGGCTTACGGAACAGGTGCAGCTGCCCCGGGTCCAGCGAGCGCTCGTCACGATCCTGGACGAGGAGCCGGCGCCTCGTGTTGACGAAGTCACGCTCTTGAGCGAGGGCGCACTGGCGGAAGACTGGAACAGGCCTGAGGAGGATGCGGCGTGGGCGCACCTTCGAAAGGCTCCGTAGTTCTCGTTCCCTTTCCGTTTTCCGATCTCTCGCAGGCGAAGTACCGGCCTGCAGTCGTTCTGGCGGCGGCCGGAAAGGGCGACTGGGTGCTCTGCCAAGTCACCAGCAACGCCTATGGAGACGAGAAGGCGATCCGAATCGGTGGGGCAATCCTGTTCGAGAGGAATCGCGGGGGCTGCGACCAGCTGTCCAACACCTATGCGCCCCTCGTCTGATGTGCCTCGGCCCTGCTGCCCTTCAAATCCCAATCCGCCCGGTAGCTGGGCATGCCCAACTACCAGCCCAGCATGGTCAACAGCTCGGTGGGTGCCAAGGTGGGGGCCGCGTCACCAGCCCCGGTGATCGGTCCGGCCATGGCGTCGCTTCGGCGTGGCTGCCGCCCGCGGGCCGCAGGGTGAATCCGCCCCGGCTCCGAAATGCAGACTGTCGACAATCCTGAGGCACCGGTGTAGGTTGATAACGCCGAAGATCCCCTGGGGCGGTGGCGGACGGCCTGCCGAGGGAGCGTGCGGTGATGACTCCTCGAAGAATCCTCCGGAAATTGTCGGCGGCACGCCCGCGGAGCGGCCAGGGACGATCGCCACCGGTCGACCTCGGCCAGGGAGGTCGGAACTCCTCGAATCGGAGAAGCCATGAACTCGGAATCGATTGCCGACGTCGAGCGCGAACTCGTTTCCGCGGACTTTTTGCGCGACCCCTATCCGCTTCTCCATCACCTCCGGGAGCACGCCCCCGTCTACTGGAGCGACGCGATCGGCGGCTGGCTGCTCACGCGCTATGAAGACGTGATGACGTCGCTCAAGGACACGGCCAGCTTCTCCAACGAAAACCGGCTGGGCAAGGCGGTGGAATATCTGCCGCCGGACCGGCGGGCCAAGTTCAAGCTGTTCGAGGAGCACTACGCCACCAAGGGCCTGTTGCATTCGGATCCACCGGATCACACCAGGATGCGGGCCGTGATCAACAAGGATTTCACGCCCAACGTGGTCGAGCGGATGCGGCCGGCCATCCAGAAGATCGTCGACGACCTGATCGACGAGGCGGAGCGGCAGGGCGGAATGGATGTCGTGCCGGAATTCGCGGCCGCGCTGCCGATCGGCGTGATCGCGGAAATCCTGGGTGTGCCCCGATCGGATCGTCATCTTTTCAAGCGATGGACCGACATGATCCTCGGCTTTCAGGGCGTCAACAAGCCGAGCGAGGAGGATCTGCTGCGGGCTCAGACCGGCCTCCAGGAGATCCGTCCCTACCTCCACGCAATGATCGAGGACCGGCGGCGCGAACCGCGGGCCGACCTGATGAGCAAGTTCGTGGGAGCCCTGGGGGAGAGGGGCCGCATGTCGGAGTCGGAGCTCATCAACACCTGTGTCACGCTGTTCACGGCCGGGCATGAGACGACGCTCTCGCTGATCTCCAGCACGGTCTACACTCTGCTGAGCCACCCCGACCAGCTCGCCCTGTTGCAAGAGAATCCCGATCTCCTCAAGTCGACGATCGAGGAGTCGCTGCGCTTCGAGAGCCCCGTATCAAGGCAGACGCGACTGATGAAGCACGACACGGAGATGGGCGGGCAGATGCTCCAGCGCGGGCAGATCGTGATTCAGATGCTCAACGCGGCCAACCGCGATCCGGCGCAGTTTCCAGATCCCGACGTCTTCTCCATCCGCCGCGAGCCGAACCGCCACGTCGCGTTCGGCCACGGTGCCCACTTCTGCGTGGGGGCCGCCCTCGCGCGGACGGAGGGCTTCATCGCCGTCGGTACGCTCGTGCGGAGGCTGCCCGGGCTGCGGCTCATGGATGCCAAGCCCGACTGGGATCTCGAGAAGCGAAACTCGCGGGTTCTCAACACCCTGCGGGTGTCGCTGTGATGCCGCCGTCGGCTTCCGCCACGAACGGAGAGCGCCCCATGCTGCTGGGCGGAGGCTGCCGAGTATGGTGCGCGTTGCTCCTGCTCGTGACGGCCGCAGGCACGTCGCGCGCGGCTGAGTCTGCCCCGGGCTGGACTGCGATCGACCGCTGGACCGCGCCGTTCCTCGAATGTCAGGTGAAAAACCTGCCCTTTTCGTTTCGTTACGACGGGCAGGCCTCCCGTGACCTGCTGCCGCGCTGGAGACGCTCGGCAGAGGCCGCCGACACTGACGCCGGGCGGCGGGTGTCCCTGAAGTGGGTCGATCCCGACACGGCGCTCGAAGTGCGTGCAGAAGCCGTCGTCCATCGGGATTTTCCAGCCGTCGAGTGGGTGCTCTGGTTTCGCAACGGCGGGGCAGGCCCCGCCCCGGTGCTCGAGGACGTGCGGGTGCTCGATGCCACGCTCCCGACGTCGACCGATCCGGATCGGAGTCTCCAGCTGCACTACGACCGGGGCACGAACGTCAAGGCCGCACACCTGCCCGGGCCGGAGGATTTCCAGCCCGCTCGGGCCGTCCTGCGGGCCGGGGATAGGCAAAGGTTCGTGCCGTACGGCGGCCGCCCCTCGGACACGGTCATGCCGTTCTTCAACCTCGCGGACGAACCTGGCAACGCGGGACTGTTCCTGGGGATCGGCTGGACGGGGGAGTGGGCGGCGACGTTCTCCCGCGATGATGCCGGATCCACGTCGCTGGTCGGGGGCATCCGGCGGATGCGGGCCAGCCTCGAGCCCGGCGAGGAGATCCGCACGCCTGCGATCCTCGTCATGGGTTGGCGCGGCGGCGGCCTGCCCGACGGGCACAACCAGTTTCGTCGCCTGCTGCTGCACCACTACACCCCGCGCCTGGGCGGCAAACCGGTCGTGCCGCCGATTTCTGCCGGCCCGCATGCGGCGATCTCCTTCGAACAGACGACGGAGGCCAACCTGCTGCGGTGCATCGAGAACATCGCAACGCACGATTTGCCCGTCGACAACTTCTGGCTCGATGCGGGCTGGTATTGCTGTCCGCAGCAGCCAAGCGGGTGGAACAAGACCACGGGATCGTGGACGCCCGATCCGGCACGGTTTCCACGAGGGCTGCGGCCGATCGCCGATGCCGCGAAGCGCCACGGCATGGACTTTCTCGTGTGGTTCGAGCCGGAGCGGGTGATGCCCAGCACCTGGCTGGCCGACAACCATCCCGAATGGCTGCTCTCGCCCGCACACCTGCTCCCGGAGCGGCGCTATCAGGTGGACGAGAAGTTCCGCCTGCTCGATTTCGGGAATCCGGCGGCACTCGCCTGGGCGAAGGACTACTTCTCCACCTTCGTCCGCGACCAGGGAGTGAGCATCTTTCGGATGGACTGCAATCTCCATCCCGTTCTCTATTGGCAGAACGACGAACCGTCGCACCGGATCGGCATGCGGGAAACGCGGCACGTGATGGGGCTCTACCAGTTTTGGGACGCGCTGGTGGCCGCGTGCCCGGGACTGAAGCTCGACGTATGCGCCGGTACGGGCAGCCGCATCGACTTCGAGGTGATGCGCCGCGCCATGAACCTGACCCGCACTGACGGGGCGTGGTGGAAGCCCGTGCCCGATCAGGCCAAGACCATCGGCCATGCGCCGTGGACGCCCCATACGGGCATCGGCGCGGTGTCCGACGCAGCCTACGATTTCCGCAGCGGCATGGGGGCGATCTTCTGCGCCAACTTCAACTACCTCGGCGACGACCAGGCGGCGTGGGAGCGCTGGAAAAAGCTGCTGCATACGCTCAACGATCTCCACGAGATCTACGACGGCGATTTTTACGCGCTGACGGAGTGGAGCCTAGCCGAGGAGGACGTCGCCGCCTGGCAGTATCACCGGCCCGACCTGCGCAAGGCCCTCGTGCAAGTGTTCCGCAGGAAAAGTGCAGAGATGCCCCCCGAGGGATATCGCTTCCGCCTCCAGGGGCTCGACCCGGCGGCGACCTACACGGTGACGGACCTCGACGCGACGGAGAAAGTGGTACGCCGATCCGGCACCGACCTGATGACCGACGGCCTGCTGGTGAACCTGCCGCAGCAGCCGCAGGCGGCGCTCATAACGGTGGCCCAGGAAACGGACGCTCCCGGCTTGAGCCGTCATTGAAATGCAAACCATCGACATCCGTCGCGTCCTGCGCTGGATATCAGTTCCATGTGTGCTTGTCTGATTCGTCACCCAGGAGCCCGATCATGCGAATCTCCGGATGCCCGAAGCGACTCCCCCGAATCGTACTGACGAACATGAGCGTTGCAGCACTGAGACTGCGCTTCATGGTCGCCGCCGTGGCGCTGGCCGTGCCCGTCGTAGCCTGCAGCGCGGAGCAGGCTTGGAATGCCTATGACGACTTCTACCTAGACCCCGCCGTCGATGGCTGGCAGGGAGCAACTCGTCCTGCGGATTCCAGCGCCGCCTGGGGCTACTATGCCGCGAACGTCAACGGCTACGGCGGATATCCGCGCAAGATCGGCGTCTATTTCGCTCCCGGTCCGTTCAGTGCCGAGAAGCCTGCGCAGAACCTTTACGCCTTCTCGCCCTCCTTCCAGCCACTCGGCGATGTCAACGGCATGCTCGGCACCACCCAGTGGGATGCGACGAGTGGCACCGGATTTCCTCGCTACGCCGACACGCAGAAATGGGGGTCGAGCCTCGGCCGCTACGACAATCCCTGGTTCGCGGGCGCACCCGGTTATTTCGAGGGCGGCCCCCAGCCGCGCGAGAATCGGATTTGGCTCCAGGCGGGATACCTGAGCAACACGGGAGAGGACGGCAACCCTCCCGCAGAAGGCATTTGCCCGGTGCTCGTCTGGAAGGCGCCGACTGCCGGATCCTTCGCCATCGCCGGGTCGTTTCTGATCGGCCGCAACGGCGACCCGACGACCAATGGGGCTTCCATCGCCGTCGTCGACAGCAAGGGCCGCGAGTTGATGGGCCGGCAGAGCGCGGTCCAGGGCAAGTCCTACGAGTTTCGATTCACGGAGTCGTACGAGGCGGGCGATGTCGTCCAGTTTCAGGTCGGGACCGACTTCATGACCGGTGCTCCGGTTGGGCTGGACGTCACGATCACGGCTACCGATGGGAAGACTCCCTGACGTCCGCGAGACGCCCGATCCCGCTCAGGCTCGCCAGGTGGTGACATGAGAGCAGCAATTGCCGTGGTGCTCGCGTTCTTGGTCGCGGTGTTCGCGGGCACGATGCGCGCGGCCGATCCCGAGGTCTGGACGGTGAACATCCAGTTCGCAGGGCGCGGCGGAACCGCGCAAGGCGCGGAGGATCCGGTGCCCGCTGCCTACCGCGGCAGGGGCGTGGTGGGCGAAGGCACGGTCTGGAACGTCGTCTCGGCAAACGCCTTCAAGCCACCGCTGGTCCTCCACCCCGTCTCGGGATTCAGATCGGACGACGGAGAGGCTGCCGTCCCGATGGAGCTGGATTATCGCAGCTGGGCCGGCGCCGACCACTTTCCTCCTGAACAGGGGGCGGCCAGGGAGCATCCGCTGCTCAACTCCTATCTCGTGGCTCAGGGCAAGCCCGCCCGCCTCGTCTTGTCTCGGCTGGTGCCGGGCGGACGCTACCGGATCGTCATCTTCGCCTCTAACTCGCGCGCCGGGGTCGGTGCCGAAGTCCGGCCCCAAGATGGGAAAGCCGCCAAGACGACCGGCGGCGGCACGGCTCCGTTTCCTGCCGCCGGCGAAGACTACGTGGAGTTTGAATCCGTCGCGGCCGATGCTTCCGGCGACGTCGCCCTCGACGTCCTGCCTGGCTCCGGCGTGGCCGTGGTCAACGGCCTGCAGATCCGTGGGCCGTTCCGCGAGGCGAACCAGGCGATGCCTTCGGCCCTGACGATCAAGAGTTGGGCAGCCGCCTCGCTCCCCGATGCCGCGAGTGGCACGTTTCCAGGCGAGCTGCCCTTCAGTTTCTCCTATGGTGGGAAGCCGTTCCGGGAACTTGCCCCCACGTGGACGTTCACGGCAAAGCAGGTGTCGGACGGCGAGACCGTGTCGACGTGGCGTGATCCCGGCACAGGGCTCGTGGTCGAACTGCGGGCCACGGCGTTCGCCGAGTACCCGGTGGTGGAGTGGGTCGCCACGCTCTCCAATCAGGGCGACCAGCCGACCCCCGTCATCTCCCACCTCCAGGGTCTCGACAGCCAGCTTCTCGGCGAACCGAAGAACGGCTACACGCTGCATCACCACCTCGGCAGCCGGACACAGATCGACGATTTTGCGCCGCAGCGCACCGCGCTCGTGCCGGATACCGCCCTGAAGATCGCCGCCACTGGTGGTCGGCCGGCCATGGCTCACCTTCCCTTCTTCAACGTCGCCTGGAAGAGCGGTGGGGCCATCATCGCCGTGGGCTGGCCCGGCCAGTGGGAGGCTGTTTTCTCACGGAAGGAATCGGGCACGCGGCTCGACATCACGGCCGGCCAGCAGAGCCTCGACACGTCGCTGCGTCCGCAGGAAGCGATCCGCACGCCGCGCATCGCGCTGCTCGTCTATGAGGGTGATTTCATCGACGGGCAAAACCTCTGGCGGCGGTGGGCCCGCGCCCACCTGCTGCCGCGGGTTGGCGGCCGTCCGGTCGGCCCGCTCCTCGCGGCGTGCACGTCCCATCAAACCCGTGAGATGGAACTCGCGACCACCGGGAATCAAAAGGACTCCATCGACGGATGGACCGCCCACGACATCAAGCCCGACTTCTGGTGGATGGACGCGGGGTGGTACGAGGGGGACGGTTCGTGGGTGTCCACGGGAACGTGGGCGGTGGACAGGAAGCGGTTCCCGAATGGCCTCGCCGAGATCTCGGACCACGCCCACAAGCTCGGTATCGGCTCGATCCTGTGGTTCGAGCCAGAACGCGTCTGCCCGGGCACGGAGCTCTTCCAGTCCAAGCCGGAGTGGCTCTTGGCACCGGTGAATCTCCCCCCGGATCTGCTCTTCCAGAAAGACCGCGGCTGGAGGCTCCTCGATCTCGGGAATCCAGCGGCCCGGGAATGGATCACCGAGCGCGTGAGCAGCCTTCTCGCGAGCGAGAAGATCGGCTGCTATCGCCAGGATTTCAACATGGATCCGCTCTACTACTGGCGGTCCACCGACAGGCCGGGCCGCACCGGCATCACCGAGAACCTCCACGTGCAGGGCTACCTGCGGCTGTGGGACGACCTCAGGCAGCGCCATCCCGAGCTGTTGATCGACAGCTGCGCCAGCGGCGGCCGACGCAACGACCTCGAGGCCATCAGCCGCGCCGTCCCGCTCTTGCGCAGCGACTATGTGTTTGAACCCACCGGGCTGCAGGGGCAGACCTACGGTCTAGCCTCCTGGTATCCCTATACGGGCACGGGGGTCGCCGACGCCGTCTCTCTGCGAGCCTCGAAGATCACCGCCAGCGGGCATTATCTGCCGCCTGTCGGCGCCGCCGACCGCATCTGGACCGACTATCTGTTCCGCAGCGCGATGTCGAATGCCCTCGTGTCGGCGGTCGATTCGCAGAACGAGGACGTCGACTTCGCCCGCCTCCGAGTGCTCCTCGGACAGTGGCGGCGCGTCGCGGCGAACTACTCGGGCGACTTCTACCCGTTGACGAAGTATTCAACGGGCAACGACTGCTGGATGGCGTTTCAATTCGACCGTCCAGAGGCGGGTGCCGGCATGGTGCAGGCGTTCCGGCGACCGGAGTCTCCGTATACGGCCGTAGTTCTTCCGCTCCGCGGTCTCGACAGGAACGCCCGGTACGTCGTGCGCGACATCGACCACGAAGACAGCGAAACCTTCGAGGGCTCGGCACTCCTCGACAGCGGGCTGCCGGTGAACATCGTGACGCAACCCGGCGCCGTCATCATCACCTATGAGAAGGTCGATCCACGGACGCCAGGCCGTTGACCAGGCCGTCATGGTCCACATCCCGGCGGCAGACTCGTGCAGAGAAAGGTTCGGTATGGCGAAGGCGTCGATCGGTGAGTTGCTGGCGGCCAAGGGCAAGCGGCAGCTGACGATGACCAATGCAGCCGACTACAACACCGCCCGGGCTGCGGCGGAAGCGGGCATCGACCTGATCCTGGCTCGCGGAATCACCGACGAGCATCAGATCGGGCCGGTGCTCGATCAGATCGTAACCGGGGCTCCTCAGACGGTGATCGTCTGCAATCTCCCTCCGACCGTCGCCTACGTCAGCGATGCCGAGGCGATCCGGGCGGCGATGATCGCCCGGGACCATGGCGCCGACATCATCTACTCCTCGGGCAACTCGCTGCGCCGCTTCGAGGCCATGGCCGAGGTGGGCATCAATTGCGGCGGTCACGTGGGGCTCGTTCCCATGCGAGCGAGCCGCGAGGGGGGGCTGGGCGCGCGGGGCAAGACGCTCGAGCAGGCGTTGCGAATCTACGAGGAAACGCTCGCCTTCCAGAAGGCGGGCGCGGTCATCGTGGAGATGGAGTGCGTCGCGGCTGACATCGCCGCCGAGATCACGAGGCGGGTCGACATTCTCGTGATGTCACTCGGCAGTGGCAGCGGGTGCGACGGGCAGTTTCTCTACAGCACCGACCTTCTCGGTTTTCACGAACCACGCTTTCTTGGGCTGGGCAAGCCCTACTCGGGACCGCTGCCTCGGCACGCCAGGCGCTACGCAGACCTGTTCGAAGAGGCGAAGCGTGGGTTCGCCGCCTTCAGGGCCGACGTCGACCGCGGCGACTTCCCCGGTCCGACCGAGACGATCAGGGTGGACGAAGCCGTGGTCGCAGCGTTCAGGTCCAGGGTCGATGGGCCCTCCTCCTGACAGTCGATCCTCCACCGGTCGGCACCACCTGGGCCGCTGTACCTTCGGGCCGCTGGCGTCTGGCAGGCGATGGTCACCCCCAGAATCAATGCTAATCGAATACGACCGTGCGTTTGCCGTACTGAAAGACCCGCTCCTCCAGCACGAGCCGCACGGCACGGGCCAGCACCAGCTTCTCCACGTCGCGGCCCGCCTGGGCCATCCGCTCGGGCGTGAACGTGTGGTCCACGGCGATCACGTCCTGAGCGATGATCGGCCCATCGTCGAGTTCGGCGGTCACGAAGTGTGCCGTGGCGCCGATCAGCTTCACGCCCCGGGCGTACGCCTGCCGATAGGGGCTCGCCCCCGCGAAGGCCGGCAGGAACGAGTGATGGATGTTGATGAGGCGGCCGGGGTAGCGGGCCACGAACGGCTCCGAGAGCACCCGCATGTAGCGGGCCAGCACGACATAGTCGGGCACGTGGGCGTCGATCGCCGCCGCCAGGGCGGCCTCGTGGGACTCGCGGCTCACGCCCTCGTGCGGAACGTGGTGGAATGGCACGCCGAACCGCTCGACGAGGCCTCGAAGCACGTCATGATTGCTCACTACGCCCACGATCCGTCCCGGCAGGTCGCCCACCGCATCGAGCAGTAATAGCTCACCGAGGCAGGCAGGCTCGCGGGTCGCGCAGACGACGATCGGCCGACGTTCCTCGCGCGTCACGCGAACGTGTGCGGCAGGCGGCAGCACCCGCCGTAGGTCGGCCGCCACCGCTTCAGCGGGCACAGACCCATCGGCGTGGGCCACCTCGGCACGAAAGAAGAACTGCCGCGCGACCGTGTCGACGAATTCCGAGTTGCTCTCGATGTTGAGCCGTCGAGCCTGGAGCACGCCGGTAATCCGGTGGATCAGGCCCACCTCGTCCGGGCAACCCACGAGCACGATCTCACGATTGGAAGGCGTCATGTCCAGCCCAGCGGGCGTCACCGTCCGGGTTGGGCTTGCGCACCTGACCGCTCCGGAGCAGCCATCGTCAGGGCGAGGTGAGGCGGATGGAAGGGGTCCTGGTCGGGCCGCACCTCGACTCCCAGGATCGACTGTTCGTTGTAGCGCGTCGGCAGCCTCAACGTCGGGTGCGCGATCCGCACCGTGTAGAAGCCGCAGTGCATGCCCGTCCGCAAACCCTGCGGCAGGTCGTTCTGAGACAGCGAGGGACTGCAGTTGCCGTTGGATGCAATCGCGGAAGCGGCCGGTTTCAGCCAGCGCGCCACATACGGCTCGGGAATGAGTTCCACGCGTCCGCCGTCGAGCGGCTTGCCGTTCCACGTTATCTGTATCGTCGGAGAGACGATTCCGACGCCATGGTTCGCCCAGTCCGCGATCCGGGCGGTTATCTCCGCGTGAGACAGACTGCCGTCGTGATTCGTGTCGACACGCTCGAATGCCGCGGCAAGCCCCGGGCTGGCGGCGGCCTCGGAGGGTGACACGGTGCCGTTGCCATCACGATCGCACAGTTGGATAGCAGCCGAGGCCGCGCGTGAGGCAATGATGCGCGGCGGGGTCACCCTTGCAGGACCGCTCGCGCAACCGGCCGCAAACAACACCGCCGCTCCGGCCGCCGCCAGACGGGGCATGGCGCGAAAAGGTGCTGGCCTTCCTGGATCGCATCGACCGTCTGCGTGGAGCATGTCGTTCACAAGAGAGCCGCCGCTGTCAGCACGCCACCGGGCACGGGCACGTCCTAGTTGGAGCAGGGGGTGGTCCCAGGCCCGGAGGGACTGGAATCGTCGTTCACGCTCGCGGCGAGACCGTCCCTGCGATTTCCGAGCCTCCGATGGATCTCCGGGGAAATCGTGTAGCTGATCGTGTGCGTTGAGCCGTCGCACATGGCCATTTGGAATCCGCCCGGGTGAGCGCTTCCGAAGATCCACGACTTCTCGACACCACCCCGGTCCTGCAGAGGCGAGGAATCCAACTCGGCATTAAAGTGCGTCGTGCGAAGCGTGTCATCCTGATGCCCATTGAACATGCCCCAGTCGTCACCGCCGTCCGCGCGCACGTAGGACTGATACTCGTACTTGTCAGCGTTCATGTATTTCTCGCCGACGGCGTAGGTCTTCGACAGGCCGTCGCTCACGTCTCTCGCACTCACGCTGCTGCGCACGAAGACGATGCCCGTGATTTTGCTGGTGATGGGCCACTGGAAGGTTGAAGACTGTCCTTCGGCCACGCTCGTGGGACTGGCGGCGTAGAGATTGCAGGGGCACGAGTTGGAGGCAGGGTTGTTGTAGACCGCCGAAGGGCCGGGGGTGTGTGCATCTCCGTAGTTCGCGGCGTAATCGGTTTTCGCCTGGGGTTGGTCCTGGGTGAAGTCACCGAGGTTCGCGGGCTGGCAGCAGGCGGGGCGGAGCTTCGCGGGTCGGCGCGTCGGGCAGTTGAAGCCGGGCACGATCGCCTGGACCAAGGCTTGCCTGGTGCCGACAGCACTGTCGTAGACCGGCTGGAGTTCCATGTACGGCAAAACCTGGTACGTCCAGCCGCCCGGCTGGCGCGGTCCGCTGCCGAGGCTCGCATCGCCGATCCAGTTGTAGCCCCAGCCCCCGGAGGGAAACGCTTTTCGGGAGTCGTGGCACAGTTGAAAGGCCAGCCCGATCGTCTTGAGCTGGTTGTGGCACATGATCCGACGCGCAGCTTCCCGGGCCGCCTGCACGGCCGGCAGGAGAAGTGCGATGAGCAGGGCAAGGACCGCGATCACGACGAGCAGCTCCACGAGGGTGAACCCGTGAGCCGTCGTCCGCTGCCTGTGGGCGCACATGCCGCCTTCATCCCGCGTGTGCTCGATCCACCCCAGCTGCACGGTTCACCCCGGCCGGGCCGGTCGGAGGATGACGACAAACCCGCTTTCGCCGTGAGAACTGTCGACACATTTTAGGATCCGGGTCCACCCCCTGTCCAGCCGACGGCGGGGGACAAGCCGGTAAGGCGGCCGCATCCGGTGGACGCGAAACGCGGTGCCCGAGCGGCCGTCGCTGGCCGGCGGCAGCCGGTTTGGGAAGCAACGGAACACCAGCGGCACTCCGCAGGGCCCTGGACCGGTCCCGATCGACCGCTCGTCGCCCGTCAAACGACTGCGAAAGGTCCGACGATCGTGCTGTCGTCTCGGGACCAGCCAGCGAAGCGGCTAACGGGAGGGCCCGCCGTGATACAGCTGGAATTCATTCAAAAAGAACGGCTTTCCCTCCGGGAAATACAGCCGGACGTACCGCGCCGTAAATGGCGGCACGCTGCGATCGACACGGCCCTCGTGGTTATCCGCAACCTTTTCCACGTCCGTCCAGGTGAAGCCATCGTCGCTTTTCTGCAACGCAAAGCTCGCGGGGCGCCATTCCGCGACCGGCGGGGTCGAGACGATTACGTAGCGGTCGATCGTGCATGGCTGCTCCAGGTCGACCTGAAGCCAGTCGTCCCCGGAAGTGATGCGATCGTCGGCATAGATCGCAAAAGCCGAGCGGGGGTCTTCATCCACCGCATTGAACGGCTGGGTGGCAAAGGACAACGCTTTGGAACGGGCGTACCTGCCGAGCGCGAGATTCTCGTCGCCGGGCGGATTCGGCCTGCGTACTGCGGGCTCGCTGCGAGTGTAGGTGACGACCGGATCCCAGACGACCTTGCACGTTGTGTTCGCGGCGGCGGCGACCACGAAGTCAAGGGTGTCTCCCTGGGCGACCTCGGTCGCCAGATCGTGGGCGGCTTCTGTATCCGAGGCCCCGGCTTCAGCCTGCCAGACTTTCTCCAAATTTTTCAGCAGGCGGGCGGAAGCGGAGGAAGAAGGCTCCGCCGTCACGCGGCCTTCGATGCGAACCGAGCCAGCATGGGGTGCCACCCACTGCCGCACAGCCTCCCGACCAGGCTCGGCAATCTCGTAGGCGTCGCCAATCCGAACCGCTCCCGCGCCCTGCCAGTCACGGGTGAAGACTTCATCGCTCGCGAGGAACCGCAGCCGAGTCTCCCGATCGCCGGCGCGCTCGAGGTACCGCCAGTTGTTCTTGCCCATGATGCTGCTGAACCCGAACGAGGCACGGTCGCTCTCGGCCGCGAACTCACATGCCATGTGCCCGACGGCATTGCCCTTGGAGCCGGGATGATGCTCCCCCTTGACGACGATTGTGATCGTGTGCGGCTTGCCGGGATCGAGACCGGTCTTCACGAACACGATGTTTTCGCTCACCGTGGCACGCGGGCTGTAGCAGTCGACGGTCTTGCACAACTCCCCGTCGATGAACACATCGGCCCGCCCGCTCTGCGGAGACCGCACCGCGCGCCAGTAGATGTCGGGGCCGGCGAATGAAAACTCGACGCTGCTGCCCGCGGTGCTGCTTTCGCTCAGGCGGCCTTCGTAATATTCCGTCGCGTTGTGCTTCTCCTGCCACTCGCCGGAGTATTTCATCTCGGGGCTTGCGGAGCCGACGATTTTCGTGCGCCGGGAAAGAATGGGGTCCGAAGATTCAGGATTCGGCTGGAACCCGAATCGCGGCATCCCCTGATTCACAGGCATGGGCTTGTCGAGCAGCGTGACATCGAGGTTTTGATACGAGTTGTCGGCGAAGAAGGAATAAAACCTCAGCCGATCGCCGCACGTCTCGACGTCGTTGCCCTCGGCGTTGAAGAGCTTCATGAAGCCGTGCATTCCCTCCGGGAAATGCCCCCACACCCAGTCCTGCTTCGCGAGGTCGGTGCAGGTTCCGATGATCACGCCGTCCACGTTGTACGAGGAGGGCGGCCACCAGGGGTCTTTGTTGTACGGCGAGATGCTGATGTAGCGGTTGAGCGTCGTGCTGTAGAGGATGCCCCAGAAGGAGCTCGCGCCCACGATGCTGGACTTGCCACCCAACGCCGGCTGGTCCCATGTGCCCTGGTAGAAATACCGCCACTTCCCCGGGGCCATCTTGTCGGCGATGGCGCACCGGGCCACGCGCGGCGCCCAGCGTGCGCCCCACTGCCCCTTGGGGTACCAGCTCTCCAGCGGATAGACGTAGAAGTAGCCGCCGCGGGTGTCGACGTAGAACCCGAAATCAGCCACCCCGTTGGACGTGTCCGAGCCGGAAAACTTATATGCGTCGCGCGTGAAGTAGTAGGTTTCTGGCGTGACGATATCGCCCTCGTATTTCCACGTCTTTCCCTTGTCCACGCTCGTGGCGAGGCCGATCTTGCGCGAGAACCAGCCCCAGGCGGGATGGAAGCGATAGTTACCCTCCTGCTCGATGTGCACGGGGGCATAGAGCTTGCGTCCGGACTGGTCGTACCACAGGCCGCCGAGCAACCAGCCGAGCCCGACCTCCGCCGGGTAGGTGCCGTCCTCCAGTTTGGTCATGTGGTCGATGTCCGGGCCTTTGAAGCGGCCGATGCGGCCCTTGTCGGCGATGAAGTCGATGCGGAACATCCACAACTCGCCGTCCATGCGCACGAAGGTGTGGCAGCAATCCGGATTCGGCTGGCCGGGGAAGTCGAGCGGCTTCGGCCGCGGACGATCGGAAACCTCGACCTCATAGCTGAAGGGAAGCGTGACGTCGCCCGCGGCGTACTCGATCGCCCCCGGCTTTCCGCCGGCCGCCATGGAGAAGATGTTCGGCCCCTGCAGGCCGATCCCCTGCTTCCTGGCAGCAGCAGGGTGATCCGGAGCTGGCGGGGGCACGGCGGCGATGCGCGGGGCGGGCAGCCACGGCGGTGCGGATGCCGCGGCATTGTCGTCTGGCTCGAAATACCTCGCCTTCAGATAGCCGTCGATCGCCTGGAGTTCCTCGTCGAGCCCCTGGTCGTCGGTGGAATCAAACCGTCGCGCAAAGACGAGGACCTCCGCGATGTCGCCCTGGAAGCGAGTGTCGCGGTTGTATCCGCCCTGGTGCCCCGTGATCGCCAACGGCAGCCGGTCGGCAGCCCCCAGCCGCAGCCCGCTTTCGCGGTAGGCGGTGTGATAGCCGCGGGGCACGAGCGCAGAGGATACGTCTCCGTCGTACGTGCACAGCGCACCGTGGCGGCGGGCCAGGATCTTCTTCCACTTCGGGGAATCTGTGGTGCGGAAGATGACATAGGCCGTGATCTCCTCATCACGCGCCTCCACCGCATCGAGTTGCTCGAGCCCGGCTTCACCGTCGAACCGCACGACCGGATATCGTTTCGTGGAGCCGGGATCGCTGGCCTCGAAATAGATCGGTGCCTTGTCGAGCATCGGCGGGGCTGCATCCGGTGCAAAACGCAGCCCCCAGCCGGCATCCCTCCACTCGCGGACGGCATCGCCGGGTTTCAAGCCGGCCTTGGCAAGATCCTCCGTTCGCAGCCACGCCTTCAGCGCCCAGCGGTGTGGGTCGTTCATCGCAGGGGCACTGCGCTCCGGGAAATCCCCCCTCAGCTGCAGCGCATTCAAGATGACGCCCGGAAAAACCGCCACATCCGCCGGGTCGAGCGTGATGTTCAGTCGCCCCCCGGCATCAGCGGCGAGTCTCGCGAACTCCACGTAGTCCGTCCCTGCCGCGAAGGCTTTTCCCGCGGAGCCGCGTGCGGCTTTGGGAGCGGCCTCGTTCACGGTGAATTTCGCGCCCGCGCCCAGCCGGGAATTGGTGGCGAACAACCACAGGTCGTATTCCTTCCCCGGCTGCAGCCCTTCGATCGTGATGCCCGCGCCCGCACCGCCGACCAGGTAGGAGTTCAGCAGCGCGTTGCTCACGGGCGCGCCGTCGGCCGCGGGAAAGTAGTCGGCGCCATTGAAGCCCCGGAACTTAATCCGCACTGGCAGGGGCTTTTTGCCATCGGCCGCGAGGAACTGCGGCGGCCGCTGGATTTCCAAGGCCTTGCTGAACGCGTCGGCGCGGACTGGGTTCCAATAGTCCTGCTCCCCGCCCGCGACGCCCGCCCCGCGATACTCAGGAGCCGGTGCGTCGGAGCCGCCGGTGGGATTTCCGCCGTGGCCGAGAATCTGCACGTTGAGCAGCTCGCTCCGGGCTGCCGACGCCGGAGCGAGCAGGCTCACGCACAGAATGGCCCGGTACAAGCCCACGACGAAAACTCCGTCAATTGGAACCGGTCGCGAGGTAGTCGTGCAGCACGACTCCCCCGATGAGCGAAAACGCCCCGGTCCAGTAGTAGGCCTCCATCTGCTCGCGAACGGGCAGGCGATGCATCGGAACGGTCGCGTGCGGATGAATCTCAGCGGTGCCCGTGCCGCCGAAGCACTGCGTGATGTCGATGTCCACGAAATCCCGCGCCGTCAGTTGCCGCACGGCATAGCCGCCGTGGATGTGCGGCATGATCTTGAGGTTGATGTTGGTCACGGGATTCACATGCCGACAGACCTCGTCGAAGTCCGCCTTGCGGGCCTTGTAATGCATCGTGCCGGTGAACACCGTGATGCCGTTGGCGATTACTTGCCCGACGAAGATGTCGCCCCGGGCTTCGAGGGTGACGGTGGCGAACCGCTTGGGCTGACCGTGGAACTCGCGTCCACCAGCCATCGCCCGGTCGTTGTCCACGTAAAAATAGGGCGAGTACGCCCCCACGACGGTCTTGCCGCCGGACTTGTACCGCGCGGCCACCATGATGTTGGCCTCGTAGGTGTTCCGGCCCATTCCCGGCACGTCGCCCCAGCGGCCGATCTGCACCATCACCACATCGTTCACCGGCTCGAGCGGCGGCGGCAGCAGGGCCACGATCGCAGACGGGTCGGTGCGGTAGAGGATGGCCAGCACCTCGCAGTCGGAAAACCGGGCCGGTGGGCGGCCATGCAGCGGCGCATCCATGGGGATGGAGTGTGCGGCGAGCGCCTTGTGGGGGGCGTCCGGCTGGGTGCGCGGGCTGTTTGTGTCGCTCATCGTTGCTCCTTCAGGAAAGTTCGGGCTTCGAGCCCAGCAGCACTTCGGTGATGCGGGCGATGATTGTGGGGCGGCCGCGGAAGGCCCAGACCTGCGAGATGTCCGTCCAGGTCGTCAGGCCGGTGTCGGCTCCGATGGCCGGCGAGTGGTGCTCGATCTCGGAAAAGGACCCGATGTCCTTCTCCGAAACCTTGCACGCCTGCACCGCGTCGCCGCGGGCGCTCTCGTCGTCGAAGGGCGTGTCGACATACTCGCCGGAGGGATCGACGAAGAAGTTGCGCACGATGAGATCCATGCCGCCTTCGCTGTTTTTCCTCACATAGCCCATGCGCCCCGTGAGGTGGACGGCATGCACGGCGATTTTGGCGGTGGTGGCCGAGCGCATCCGGTAGCGAATGCAATGCGTCTCGCTGCGGACGTCGCCGCGCGGGACCTTTCCAAAGATCACCGTGGGCCGCGTCCGCGTGAACGTGGGGAGAATCATCTCGCCGTCTGGAGGAAGCTGCAGTAGCTGCCACAATCCGATCGGCACGCGCGAGTGTCGCGGCTCACGCAGGACGGTGAGCGTCGATCGTGTCGTGTAGCCCGCAAACGCGTAGTCGCCCCCGGGATCCGCCTCGTAGCGGAGCGGATCGGCTGCAGGGTGGAGCGTCTTTTCCATCGCCAACTCGATGGTCTGCTTGCGCCGCCGGAGTTCGAGCTTCGGCTGGTTCACCAGCTTGAGGCCGCCCTTGACCTCGCTGCAGGTGTAATTCCCCGGATCCACCGCCACCGGCTCACGCCATGTTTCCCAGAACCGCTTCAGGTCGGACACGAACAACTCGGTCGTGGGAGAGAGCCAGGTGCGGTCACCCCCGGGGTTCGGCCAGCGGGATTCAGCATACAGACGCACAATACTGTCGACAGATGACAGGGCGTCGTGGGTCCAAAAAAAATTCTCGCCGGACCCTTTCGCATACAGCCCGATGACTCGGCCGCCCTGGGGCAAGACGACGAGGCTTCCGCCGTACACGTTCATGGAGCGTACGGGCCGACCAGAATGCTCCAGATTCGCGGAAAGTTGGCGCAGGGTCAGGGGCGCGGTCTTCATCATGCGAGTCTGCCGGAGGTTGTTTCGGGATACACATAAACCTTCCCACGCTCGAGTTCGCGATAGATTCCACCCCGATCAAGGACCATGAGGTTCATCCGGAGGTACTTGGGCGTGATGGTATTGTCCGGGAACAGATCATAGTGCCCCGGGATCGCGATTTTCACGCCCAGGTCCCGGGCGAGCCTGGCTGCCTGCCCCGGGTCCATGTTTCCAAAGGGGTTGATCACGGTCACGAGCACGTCGGGGGCGTGGGGGCGGACGTAGTCGGCGAGGTTTTCGTGATACCTCGTGTCGCCGGTGAAATACACCGTGGGGCCGTTTGTGACCGTGATCAGGTAGCCCATGTGCGTGAGATCGTCTGCCCCGAAGGGAATCGCAAAGGTTCCGCGCACCGTGAAGTCACCGATCTCCACGACCTTGTTGGGCCACATCATGCGGAGATCCTCGGCGGGAACGCCCAGTCGCTCCAGTTTTTCGATGGTCTCGGCCGGCGCGAAAAACGGACCCCGTCCACCGGCCGAGCGATACGGCAGGACGGTGTCGGGGTCGAGGTGGTCCTCGTGTCCATGGGTCAGCAGGCACCCGTCGATACCCACCAAGTCCGCCGGGGTGAGCGGGGGCGGAAATGCCCTGTCCATGTTGATGCCCGCCTTTTCACCGAGAACCTTGCAGGCATTGGACAAGTACGGATCGAGGGCGATGACGGTCCCGCCGGAGGATTTGACGAGGTAGCTCGACTGGCCAAGCCAGCAGATGCCGATCGAGCCTTCCGGGACTTCGACTAGAAGCGTCACTGGCCTAACCCTCGTCGCCGCTGGCAGGGTTCGACAGCCCAGCCGAATCCCCGGTGTTCGACACCGGGCGTTGCCGTTCCCCTATATTCAGTCCCGTGGGACTTCCCCCGCTCGCCGCTCTGGTGGTCGCGACGGAAACCGACTTCCCCCCCAATTACCCGTCCATGAACAACCAAGCACTCCTGGGCATCGTCGTTGTTTCTCTGGCCGGCCTCTTCATCGGCAGCGGCGCATGGCCGATGAAATTGATCAAGACCTTCAAGTTCGAGCACTGGTGGTTCGTCGGAATGCTCACCGGCCTCTTCATCCTGCCGTGGGCGGTCACGATGACCGCCTGCCCAAACGCGTTTCGTGCGTTCGCCAGCGTCCCGGCCGAGGTCTATCTCCAATCAAATTTGTGGGCTGCGGCCTGGGGGGTTGCCAACGTGCTGTGCGGACTCTGTTTCGTGCGCATTGGCGTGGCCCTCACCGGCGCCATACTCACCGGCCTTGGGGTATCCATCGGAGTCACCCTGCCGATGGTTGTCAAGGGCTCGGGCCTGTTTCAAGATGCGCCGAACCTGGGATCTCCGGCCGGCCTCACCGTTCTCCTCGGCGTCGCCGTGATGCTCGTGGGCGTCGCCCTCGCCTCGGCAGCGGGATTCGGCCGCGATCGAATCCTCCAGAAAAGCGAGGAGCGATCGGGGAATTTTCTCGGCGGACTGATCATGTGCGTGCTGGCCGGGATCATGTCCGCCGGCATCAGCCTCTCGTTCGTCTACGGCCAGGGTCCCGTCGTGGCCGCGCTCAAGGCCCAGGGAGCCGGCGAGATTCCCGCCACGTTCGGCGTGTGGGCGACGGCCCTCGTCGGCGGCACGCTGATCAACGTCCTGTACCCGGCCTGGCTGATCTCGAAGGCTCGGTCATGGCACGTCCTGGCCCAATCGTGGCGCGATCTCGTCCTGGCGGCCATCATCGGCGTGAACTTCGCCGCCGGCATCGTGCTGATGGGGAACGGCATGCTGATGCTCGGCGCCCTGGGCGCTTCGGTTGGTTTCGGCATCCAGCAGGCTTCGCAGATGCTCGGAGGCCAGGCCTTGGGGTTCCTCAGCGGGGAATGGAAGGGCGTTCACGGCAGACCGCGGAGTCAGATGTTTCTGGCCATCGCCCTCCTGATCGTCGCCGCAGTCATCATGGCCATGGGCAACGCCCAGCCGAAAGTCTGATCCGAATCACGGTTTGTTGTTGCCCAACCAGTCTCGGAACTGACCACACGCTCTCGTGTGACGTTCGGTGGGCTGGGTCGGGGTGGCCCGTGATTCCTACAGGTAGTCACGCCCGAACTGGGCGGTCGAGCGGGTCCGGAAGTCGGAAATGAGGGACATCAACGAAGTCGTCCCGCCGTCGGCGACGATGGTCTGGCCCACGATGTATCCACTGTCCTCCGAGCAGAGGAAGACGGCAAGTTTGCCAATCTCGGACTTGGAGCCGGACCGGCCCAATGGAACCTTCTCCGCCGCGGCTTTTTTCGCGTCCTCCTCGTTGAATCCCGGCAGGGCCTTGGCGTAGCTTTCCACGGTCACCCATCCGGGAGCGATCGCGTTCACGCGGATGCCCTTGTGTGCCATCTCGATGCCGATCGTCCGGGTTTGCGCCATGATCGCCCCCTTCGTGCCGGCGTAGATCGCATGTTCCGGGGCCCCCGACATACCGTGAATGGATGCGATGTTGCAAACCGTCCCCTCCCCCTGGCGGCCGACGATGTGCGCTGCGAACTTCTGCATCAGGAAAAACTGGGCGCGCACGTTGACGTTGTAGATTTTTTCGAACTCGGCGGGCGTGTTCTCCAGGAACGGCCGGTTGAGGCAGATGCCGGAATTATTGACCAGGCAGTCCAAGCCTCCGAAAGCCGCGAGAGCCTTCTCCGCGAGTTCGAAGGTCTGTTGGAGATCGCTCAAGTCAGCTTGAACGACCGCGACTCTCCGACCGAGGCCCTCGATCTCCTTCTTCGCGGAGTCGGCAGGAGAGTGGGAGTAGTGGAGGACGACGTCGGCGCCCTGCCGCGCGAACTCGAGCGCGATCTCGCGGCCAAGGCCGGTTCCTGAACCCGTCACCAGCACGCGTTTGCCTTGCATTCTCTGGTTCTGCATAACAGGATGTCCAGGTGGCGGGGAGAAAGCGACCGGCATCTTACGGACAAGCCATGGCCAGCTCAATGAATTTGTTCGATCTCACGGGGCGCACCGCGCTGGTCACCGGAGGTGCGGGGTCGCTCGGGTCCGCCGTTTCGAAGGGACTGGCGGCCGCCGGGGCGCATGTTGCGGTGGCTGATCTTCAGCAGGAGAACGCGGACAGGGTCCGGGATGAGATCGTCCGCGCGGGCGGTCACGCGGCGGGCATCGCCTGCGACTCGACCCGTGAGGCCGACGTCGTCTCGCTGTTCGACAGGGTGGAGGCGGAGCTCGGTCCCGTCGACATTCTCGTGAATGCGGTGGCGTGCCCGATTCCGCGACATCAACCGCAGGATGTGACGCTGGAAGGCTTCCGGGGCCTGCAGGACGGCATACTCAACTGTTATTTCCTCACCTGCCGCGAAGCGGGCCGCCGGCTGATTGTCGCGAAACGCCGGGGGAGCATCGTGAATTTCGGTTCCATTGCCGGGGAGAACTCGCTGGGGCGGGGTGCCATGCCGTATGGAGTCGCAAAGGCCGGGGTGGGCCAACTCACGCGTGAACTCGCATTCGCCTGGGCCCGTCACGGCATCCGCGTCAACGCCGTCCTCCCCTGCCAGTTCATGAATTCCATGTGGGCCGCCCACATCGCCAGCCCGGAAGCCTCCGATCTGCTGAAAACGGTGACCCGCGGCATTCCCATCGGTCGCCTGGGCGAACCGGAGGAGGTCGTCGGCCCGGTGATCTTCCTCGCGTCCGAGGCCGCTGCGATGGTCACCGGAGTCCTCCTCCCGGTGGATGGAGGCAACCTGGCCATGAACGCCGGTGGCTCCGTCGAGTGGTAGCGGAAACCGGTGGCCTTGCCGTCGCCTCGTTTACGGAGGGCGGGACAGGTCGCTGGAATCGCGTTGCCTTGCCCACCCCTCCCGCGATAAGCTGTCGACAGGTTTCGGCGAGTGGCGGAGTCGACATCCGCCGTCCCCGGAGCGATCCGTTTCGAAGGTGTGCCCCGCGAGAGAGCCCCGCTCGACAGCACGGGGGGCCGGCGAGATGGGCTCGGTCGCTTTCGTACGCCGCGGAGTCTTCATGGCGCGATTGACCCGTCTCGACGTGTATCGGCGGCTGCTCGACGAGGCCCTCGTACCGATCTTCCACCACGCCGACCCGGAGGTCTGCTGCCGCGTCGTGGCCGCGGTCGCCGCCGGCGGAGCGGGCGTGTTCGAGTTCACGAATCGCGGCGACCAGGCCATCGAGGCCTTTCGAGCGGCGGCCGCGGATGCAGGCCGGAGTCTGCCGGGGATGGTTCTCGGCGCGGGCTCGATCGTCGACGAGTCGACGGCTGCCATCTACATCGCCCAGGGGGCGAATTTCATCGTCGGGCCGTCGTACAACGAGCGGGTGGCCCGGCTCTGCAATCGCCGCCGCATCGCCTACCTGCCCGGCTGCCAGACGGCGACTGAAATCGCCACCGCCGAGGAAATGGGCGTGGAAATCATCAAGCTCTTCCCCGCGCAGGCGGCTGGTGGGCCTGGCTTCATCAAGCAACTGCTCGGACCGTCGCCCGCCACCCGCATCCTGCCCACAGGCATCGGCGAGGTCTCCGTGGAGTCGCTCGCGACGTGGTTCAGGGCGGGCGCGTGCGGCGTGGGGCTGGGCAGGGAGCTGGTCCAGGCCGACCGAGTCGCCGCCGGCGACTTCGAGGCCATCGCCCGACGCGTCGCGGAAGTCCGCGAGATGGTGCGGCTGGCCCGCGGCGGCTGACTGCACGCATCGCCAGGCCACGGTATCCGTTGATCCCGCCCGCAGAAGGTTGCTCCTCGGATCATGCCTCACCTGAAGATGATCGCCGTCGGCAACGCCTGTGCCACCAGCATTTTCCGGGTCGCAACGGTGCCTGCACTGCCGGCCAAGGTGCTTGCGGACCAGATGTGCCGCGTCGCCGACGGCATGGCCATCTCCGCCGCCTGCGCCTTCACGCGATTGGGCGGCGTCGCGGCCGCATGGGCCCGGGTGGGCGACGACGCCGACGGCGTGTTCATCAGGGGCTCGCTCGCGGAGGCAGGTCTCGATGTCTCCCAGATCCGGAGCTTCCAGGGTGGCAGGTCTTCACAAGTGGCCGTCATCGTGGACGGCGACGGGAATCGACTGGTGGTGCCGTACCAGGATCCACAGCTGCATGCCGCGGCGGACTGGCTGCCTCTGGAGTCGCTTGCGGGTGCGGGGATCGTGCACTGTGACCCTCGCTGGCCCGACGGAGCCGAGGCTGCCCTCCGGGCAGCACGAGCACGGGGCATCCCCACGATGCTCGATGGCGACGTGGCGCCGGTGGAAGTTCTGAAGAGGCTCGTGCCGCTGGCCGACTTTGCCGTGTTCTCCGATGCCGGCCTGCTCACGTACACGGGGCTGGGCGACGTGCCCTCCGCGTTGCGGACCGTGGCTGCGAGACATCGCGGGCATGTCGGCGCATCGTGCGGTCGGGAGGGCTACTTCTGGGTGGAAGGTGACGCCATCCGCCATGTGGCGGCTCCGAGTATTGCCGCCGTCGACACACTCGCTGCGGGCGATGTGTTCCACGGAGCCCTCGCTCTGGCGATTCTCGAGGGCCGCCCGCTGGCTGCGGCCGCAGCTTTTGCCTGCACCGCAGCGACGCTCAAATGCGGCCGCTTTGGCGGCCGGCTGGGTTGCCCGAGCCGGGCCGAAGTCGACGCGGCGCTCGCGACGCCACGTTGTGCCTAAACTGTCGACAGTTTAGCATGGGGGGACAGGGCGGTGCCGTTCCCGGTTGGCTTCGTCATGGATGTGGTCGCATCGATGCGCATCCTCTGCCCCACAGAAGACCCATCATGAAAATCGTCGTCACGGACTACGCCTTCGATGATCTCGCCGTGGAGGAGCAGATCGCTGCTGACGCCGGCGCCTGCCTCGTCGGCGCCCAGACGAAAGACCCTGCCCGACTTGCGGAGGCCGTGACCGATGCCGACGCGGTGATCACCCAGTTCGCTCCGGTGACTGCGACCGTCGTGGAAGCGATGTCGCGGGCACGGGCGATCGTGCGGTACGGAATCGGGGTGGACAACGTGGATCTCGCCGCAGCCAGGGCCCGCGGCATCCCCGTGTGCAACGTGCCGGACTACTGCATCGACGAGGTGGCTGACCACACGCTGGCCTTCATCCTCGCCCTCACGCGGCAGGTCGCGCCGCAGAACCGGCTCATCCACGAGGGTGCGTGGAAGCTCGCCGGGCCGCCGCACACGTTTCGCACGCTCGCCGGAATGACCAGCGGCGTCGTCGGGTTCGGGCGGATCGGTCGCGGCGTCGTGCGACGCCTCGTGGCGTTCGGCGGCAAGGTGCTCGTGAGTGATCCGCTCGCAGCGCCCGAGACCGTGGCCGCGCTAGGGGCCACGGCCGTGCCGCTCGCCCATCTGCTCGCGGAGAGCGACCTCGTCACGCTCCACTGTCCATCGCTTCCGGAGACGAAGGGCCTGATCAACCCCCGGAGCCTTGCCGCCGCCCGGGCTGGCTTGCTGCTCGTGAACCTGTCCCGCGGCGATCTGGTCGACTCCGACGCGCTCGTCACCGCCCTCGACTCCGGGCACGTCGCCGGCGCCGCGCTGGACGTGTTCTCCCCCGAGCCGATCCCTGCCGGTCATCCGATCCTCGGCCGTGCCAACGTGATTCTGGCGCCGCACATCGCGAGCGTGAGTGCGGCTGCCGTGCGGCGTCTCCGCGCCACGGCTGCC
Source organism: Pirellulales bacterium (assembly GCA_044339885.1). Lineage (GTDB taxonomy): Bacteria > Planctomycetota > Planctomycetia > Pirellulales > UBA1268 > QWPN01. The sequence continues at coordinate 24,812 of JBIIUP010000009.1, forward strand.
CGGCTGGCGGTGGCAGCGCTTCGGGGTGAGGCGTTGCCGTCCGTCGTCAACGGGGTGACCAATCCCCGCGTCATCACCGTCTGACACGACCTGTCCCTCCAGATTAGCCAAGGAGACGACGCATGGCTGTGAAACGCGAAAAGAATCCCGCGGCACCGAAGCCGGCCCGTGGACGGCGAGCGGCGGACGACCCGACTGCCGCTGGACTCGATCGGGATCGCCTGCTCGGCCTCTACCGCTCGATGCTCCTGATTCGGCTCGCCGAAGAGGAATTGGCCCGGTGCCATCAGCGGGGGCTGATTCATGGCGCCTGTCACACGTACGTCGGCCAGGAGGCGGTCGCCGCCGGCGTGTGCGCGCACCTCGGGCCGGCCGACGTGATCTTCAGCACACACCGTGGCCACGGCCACGCGCTCGCGAAGGGCCTGCCACCCGAGCAGCTGTTCGCCGAGCTTTTCGGGCGCGTGACCGGGTGCTCGCGTGGCCGCGGCGGCAGCATGCACCTCTTCGCGCCGGAAATCGGCATGCTCGGCACGAGCGGCATCGTCGGCCCCTGCGTGCTCCAGGCCGCGGGCGGCGGATACGCCTTCAAGCTCGCGGGCAACGGCGGCGTGGCGGCGGCGTTCTTCGGCGACGGAGCCGTCAACAACGGCGCTTTTCACGAGGCCCTCAACATGGCCTCGATCTGGAAGCTGCCGACGCTCTTCATCTGCGAGAACAACCAGTTCGCCACCGAGGTGCCCTTCTCGGAGGCAAGTGGGATCCCCGACGTCGGCCGCCGTGCGGCCAATTACGGCCTGCCGGGCGAGGAGGTCGACGGCAACGATGTGCTCGCGGTCCATGCGGCGGCGGCGCGCGCCGTGGCCAGGGCGCGGGCCGGGGAGGGCGCCACGCTCATCGAGTGCAAGACCTACCGCACGCGAGCCCACGCCGAAGGGATGAGCGATTTCGACTACCGCACCCGCGAGGAGGTCGCCGAGTGGAAGGACAGGTGCCCGATCGCGGCCTTGCGCCGTGTCCTGGAACTCGACGACCGGATCAACCCCGCCGAGATCGAGGCTGTCGAGGCGGCCGTGGCGGCCGAGGTGACCCGCAGCCGCTCGGCGGCCGAGGCCGCGCCCCCGCCGCCGGCTGCCGACGCGACGACGCACGTCTACGCAGCGCCGCGAAACGTCCAGGAGCCGGTGGCGAAGCCCGACGCCCGGCCGCTCTCCTTCGTCCAGGCCACGATCGAGGCGCTCGATGCCGCCATGGCCGCCGACCCCTCGATTTTCGTGCTTGGCGAAGGGATCGGCCGCCGGGGCGGCAGCTTCCGCACGACGGCGGGGCTGTTCGCCAAATACGGCCCTGAAAGGCTCCGCGACACGCCGATCTGCGAGCGCGGATTCACGGGGCTGGCCTGTGGCGCGGCGATGGCCGGGGCTCGGCCGGTTATCGATTTCATGTTCATCGACTTCCTGCTCGACGCCTGGGGGGAAATTGTCAACCAGATCGCGAAGATGCAATTCATGTCGAGCGGGCGGCTGAAGATGCCGGTCGTGCTGCGCGGCTGCATCGGCATCGGTCACTCCGCCGCCACGCATCACTCCGGCAGCTACTACGGCATGCTGGCCCAGGTGCCTGGTCTGCGGGTGGTCGTGCCCTCGACGCCGCGCGATGCCAAAGGGCTCTTTGCCCACGCGCTCAAGGGCAACGATCCCGTGCTTTTCCTGGAGCACCGCGAACTGCTTCAGTTCAAGGGGCCCGTCGAGGAGGACGAGTTCGAGATCCCCTTCGGCAAGGCGAGGATCACGCGAGTCGGCACCGACGCCACCGTCGTCGCCGTGGGTCGCATGAACCACCTCGCCCTGGCTGCGGCCGAGTCGCTCGCAAAGGAGGGCGCGAGCGTCGAGGTGATCGATCCGCGAACCGTGGCGCCGCTCGACGGCGATGAGATTCTCGCCTCGGTGGCAAGGACCGGCCGCCTCCTCGTCGTCGACGAGCCTGCGGGGCCCTGCGGTCTTGCGGCGGAAATCGCGGCCCTGGCGGCCGAACAAGGGTTCGATGATCTCGACGCGCCGGTGCGCCGGGTGTGCGGCGTCCCCTCGCCCACGCCGTACAGCCCGGTGCTCGAGGCCGAAGTCGTGCCCGATGCGAACGGAATCGAGGCCGCCCTGCGCCAACTGCTGGCCGAGTGAACACCGCCCAGGACGGTATTCCTACCACGAGGAGCACGACACGCAATGGCTGCCGACGTCACGATCCCCCGGCTCGGCTGGTCGATGGAGGAGGGCGTTTTTGCCGGCTGGCTCAAGCAGCCGGGCGATCCCGTCCAGCCGGGTGAGCCGCTCTTCATGCTCGAGGGTGAGAAGGCTACGCAGGAGATCGAGGCGGTGGACGGCGGCGTGCTTCACATCGCACCTGACGCGCCGTCCGCAGGCCAGACGGTGCTCGTGGGGCGGTTGATCGCGAGGCTTTGCGCGGTCGGTGAGGCCGTGTCGTGGACCACTGGGGCCACGTCGACCGTCGGCGCTGCTCCCGCTCCGGCTCCTGCCACGGCGCCGCCTCCTCCACCACCTGCCACGCCGGTTTCGCTTGCGCCGCAGTTCGATGCACCGGGCCACGACTCTCCCGCGCTGCAGACCCCGGCCGGCGCGTCACCGAGTGTTCGCCGTCTGGCCCGAGAGATGGGCATCGACCTGACGACGGTCGTTCCGTCGCTGCCGGGGGGCAGGTTGACGGTCCAGGATCTGGTCGCCAAGCCGGAGCAGGGAAGGGGAGGCGCGCAGGGGCATGGACCGGTGGGCTGGGGACCGAATGCGAGCGGCTCGCCAGCGACCACCACGCTGCGATCCTCACCGCGCGCGCGGCGGGCAGCCCGCGATCGGGGCGTCGACATCGCGGTTGTGCGCGGGTCGGGGCTCGGTGGCAGGGTCCGAGAACGCGACGTGCTCGCCGCGTCCGTCGCGACGCCGCAGATCCGTTCCGCCGTCGCGGCCGGGGCGGACAGACAGCCGATCACGCAGATGCGCCGTACGATCGCCAGGCAGATGGTGCGGAGCCGTCAGGAGACGGTGCCGGTCACGCTCACGGCGTGGGCCGATGCCACGGCGCTGCTCGCCGTGCGCGCGGCATGCAAGGCGGCCGACGGGCCGGAGGCGGCGACCCTCAACGACATCCTGTTGTCGCTTCTGGGCCGCACGCTCCTCTCGCACCCGCTGCTTGCGGCCCGCTGGGAAGACACCCACCTCGCGCTTTCCGCCGATCGGATCGACATCGGGATCGCGGTCGACACGCCCGCCGGCCTGGTCGTGCCGGTGGTCCGCGACGTTGCGACCGCGCCCCTGGGCGAAGTGGCACGGCAGACCCGGTGGCTCATCGAGCGGGCCCGCACGGGCAGGCTCACGGCCCCGGACATGCAGGGGGGCGTGTTCACGCTCACGTCGCTGGGATCGTACGGGATCGAGTTTTTCACGCCGGTGATCAATCATCCCGAGGCGGCGATCCTCGGCGTGGGGGCGATCCGGATGCAGCCCGTGCCGCCTCCCGGTGGCCAGGAAGGCTTCGTCCTGCAGCGGCAGCTGCCGCTGTCGCTGACGTTCGATCATCGTGTCGTCGACGGTGGACCGGCGGCCCGGTTTCTCGGGGATCTCGCCGGTCGCATCGCCGCGATCGACGCCTCGATCCGCGATTCCCCAGGCTGAGTCCGATTCGAGCACATCCGCGGGTCAGGGCTTGTCCGCGTCGTCGGCGGGCAATTCAGGCATCAACGTCATCCAGTTGGTGACGTGTCGTCGGGCAGCCTCGGCGGCTTTCTTTTGGTCTCCCGATCGGATGACGTCAAGGAGCGATTGGTGCGAGTCGGCCCACTCCTGCATGGTGCTGCGAGTCACGGCGTGGTGCCGCATCTGCATCTGTGCGAGCCACAGCCCGACCTGGTCGCGAAGCGCGTTCCAGCAGAGCAGCAGCCGCCGATTGCCGGCGGCCTCGACGATGCGGTCGTGAAACTCGGCATCGAGCCGCGACACGTCGGCGAGCGTCTTGACCGACTTGCTCGCGGAGATGATGGCCGCGAAGGCCTTGAACGTGTCGGGCCGGGCGTTCTTCGCGGCGAGCGACGCCGCGACCGGGTCGATCATCAGCCGAACCGTGTAGATCTCCTCGATGTCGCGCGGCGTCAGGACCGGCACGCGGGTGCGACCCTTGGCATCGAACTCGACGAGCCCACGCACCTCGAGTTCGATGAGCGCCTCGCGGATCGGAGCGCGGCTCACGCCGAGCATTGCCGACAGCGTCGGTTCGGAGATCTTCACGCCGGGCTTGAACTTGCCGGCGATGATCGCCCGGGACAGCTTCTGCGAGACCGTGTGCGACAGGTGGGTTCGCTCGACGCGGGAAAGAGCCATACTCGTGGTGCAGCACCCCCGTGCGGGGAAATCAGCCGGCGGACGAAAGCCGGGGCTACTCCACGGCCTGCCCAGGACTATACCCGCAGCCCGCCACCCCCGCAGGAAGCCGCTTCGCGGGGCCCCATTCCCGGCCGTTTTGCCGCCTCGGTCGGGGGTCCGGCGGATTTCGGAGTCCCGCCTCTTGACAGGCTTTGACCGCACCCCTTAGATTCCTATCTGTCGACAGTCGATTTTATGCAGTTGGGGGTTCTGCGAAGCTTCCAGTCGGAAAGGCGGGGGGTTATGGGGCGGAGAAACTTCTTCACAGCCGTTGCGATCGTGGCCTTGGCCGCCATCACCGCAGTCCCTGCAGCGGCGGTGCCGACCAGTTGGAACGCCTACAACGATTTTTATTTGTCTCCCACAGCGACCGGATGGGGCGGAGCGACCTCACCCACGGTCTCCGGATCGGCTTGGGGTTACTACATGGGCAATGTCAACGCTAACGGGTTTCCAGCGACTACAGGAACCTTTCTCTCTACGAGCCAGATGTATAGGTATTCGTCCTATGATCCCCTTAGTGTCGGCGGGCCGGTCTACAGCACCTCCGGATGGGCCGCCACCGGTGGAGCCGGATTTGCGTCCTACGGGGATAATGTTGCTTGGGGAGCGCCAGGTGACCTGCACTCCAGTTTGGGCAGTTACCCGACGCCATGGTTCGCTGGGGCTCCGGGGCTGTCCCAAAATTTGACCAACTTGATCTGGATGCAGTCGGTCTGGCTGGGTGCCCCTTCGGCTGAAGGAATTGCGTCGATGCTGACTTGGACGGCTCCTGAAACGGGCGACTACTCCTTTTCAGGGCTGTTCGTCTCCGGAAATCAGTCCGGCAACGGCGCCTCGGCGGCCATCGTCGACAGCCTGCTTGGCACCGCTCCTCTCGCCAGAACCGTTTTGGCCAACAATTCGACCCAGTCTTTTAGCTTCCAGAAGTCTTACACCGCGGGCGATGTGGTTCAGTTTCAAGTAGGCAGCAACTTCACGACCGGCAACGCAGTAGGGCTGCAGGTGGTTATTACCGCCGTTCCCGAGCCTTCGACGCTGTGCCTCGCCGGCCTCGGATGCGCGGCCGCGGCGGTCTACGGCTTCCGCCGGAAGCGGTCAGCTTGATGCCTCGCATCGTTCGGCATTCGTGCCGACCCTGAATCTCGGCTCGTAAACCCGATTCGTTCACGACCCCTCCCCGAGGCTGCACAAGCCGCAGGCAGGGGTTGGTTTTTTATCAAACGGGCGACTGCATCCCGACGAGCGCCGCGGCCGCGGCGACCTTTTCACGGACGTCTGCGGGCAGCACGATGCCCTCGACCCGGGCGGCGTGGTGCCGGCCCCATTCGCGCTCGCCTGGCAGGAGCACATTCTCGATTCCGGCGGCGGTTGGCGCGTCGTGAATCTCCCGCGCTAGTTGGTTCATCGCGGCCGCGTAGGCCTCGGGTTCGCACATCGCCTCGAGGTCGAGCACCACGAACCCCGCCGTGTGCCGCGACGGCTTGTCGGACGGATCCCGCATCCAGTCGCCCACGTGCGAGACGATGCTTCCGCCGCTCAAGACGCCGGAGAGCAGTTCGGCGAGGATCGCGAAGCCGTAGCCCTTGTGGCCGGCCATGGGGGCCAGCGACGCCTTCAGCGGATAGAGACTGCCGTCGGTGGTCGGTAGGCCGTCCTGCCCGATGAGCCAGTCGGGGCCGATCGGCTCCCCCCGGGCCAGGGCTGCATAGACCTTGCCCCCGGCCACGGCGGCCGTGGAGATGTCGAAGAGCAGGGGATCGGCGCCGGGCCGGGCCGCCGACCACGCCAGCGGATTGCTGCCGAGCACCGGCCCGCGGGATCCCGGAGCGGCCACGGTGGGCATGTCGTTTCCGGTGACGATGCCGAGGCAGCCCTGGCGGGCGGCCAAGAGGGCGTAAAACCCGGCGGCGCCGATGTGACCGGTGTTGCGGATGGCGACGCTTGCCACCCCCGTCTGCTTCGCCTTGGCGATCGCCAGCCGCATCGCCGTCGTGCAGCCCACCTGCCCGAGCGACGCCTCCCCGTCGACGATCGCCCAGGCGGGCCCCTCGCGGACGACCCGCGGCACGGCCTGCGGGCGATACCCGCCCGCCATCACCTTGCGGAGATAGCCGGGCAGAAGCTTCGTGCCGTGGGTGTGCACGCCCATCATGTCGGCAAGCGTAAGCGGCTCCGCGAGCATCGCTGCCGCATCCGCCGGCAGTCCGGCCTTCATGCCGGCGGCCTCGATGAAGGCCGTGAGATCGGCCGGCATGATCGCGCCGGCCGCAGCGGCGATGCCGGGTGTGGACGAGTGTGACACGGGCACGCTCCGGGAGGGAGGCGGGCGTCTCATCTGAGCCGCCGGCGACCGAACGCCCCCCAGGCTAAACTGTCGACAGTCTGGCTGACAAGCCGGGGGCCGGCGTATTCTCGTCGGCCCTCGTGGCCCGCTCGGCCTAGGCGTTCCCTTCCTCGACGACCGGATTGGTGAGCCTGCCGATCTTCTCGATCTCGATCGTCACGCTGTCTCCCGCCTTGAGATACACCGGCGGCTTGCGGGCGAAACCCACGCCGTGGGGAGTGCCGGTGAGAATCACGGTGCCGGGCTCGAGAATCATGCTCGCCGAAAGGAATTCCACGATGGCCGGCACGTCGAAGATCATGTCGTTCGTGTTCCAATCCTGAAGCGTCTGGCCGTTGAGAATCGTCTTGATCGCCAGCTGGTTCGGATCGGGAATGTCGTCGGTGGTCACCAGCGCCGGCCCCAGGGGGCAGAAGGTCGCGAACGTCTTCCCGCGGCACCACTGCCCGCCCCCACCGTTCCGCTGCCAGTCCCGGGCCGATACGTCGTTCGCACAGGTGTATCCCAGCACGTGCGCCAGCGCATCCGTCCGGCCGACGTTGTGGCATCTCTTCCCGATGACGACGGCCAGCTCGCACTCGTAGTCGACTTCGTCACTGCGGAGTTTCCGCGGGAGCACGATCGGGTCGCCGGGATTCTGAAGCGTGCCGGAATTCTTGAGGAACAACACGGGGTACTTGGGCGGCTCGGCATTGCTCTCGGCGGCGTGCCGCTTGTAGTTGAGGCCGATGCAGAGGATGTCGCGCGGCACGACCGGGGCGAGGAGCTTGTCGATTGTTGACGGCTTGCCGGTGTCGCGAAGGCCCGTGAAAAGTTCGCCTTCGAGCAGCGTGGCAGTGCCGTCGTCGTGAAGCCGACCAAAGTGTTCACGACCTGCGGAGAGAAAGCGGATAATTTTCATGGAAAACCCTCGGGAGGCGTCGTCGGGTGAATTCGGCAGCCCACTCGGTCAACGTCGGAGAGGATAGGTCGGCCAATGGCACTTCGGCAAGCGTTGGCCGAGCAGCGAGGACCATAAGGAGCAACAGCCGGGCCTGGTCGGGCTGGACGCGGCCCTGACATGGCGGTGCCGAGGAGCTTCCTATCTTGCCCGGTCGTCGTGGACCTGGACGAGCTCGGCCCAGTCGGTCGGCGGGCCACGGGCGGAAGAGACGGTTGGCGGTTCGAGCGGTTCGCCGAGGTGCGTGAGGATCTTCCGGATCGGGCCCGGAGCGGTGATGAATGCGATGAGCCGGATGTCGCCACCACACCCCGGGCACGCAAAAGGAAACTCCTCCCCCACCCGGGCCATGAGTTTCGCCTTTAGCGTCAGGAGGTGTCGTGAGATCGCGGTTGGTCGCATGAGTCGCAGCAGTCGCCGGTGGCATCTCGGCGTGCCGCATGTCCGCCGACCGCATGCCCACCGGTCGCG
>JBIIUP010000311.1:0-2913 GCA_044339885.1 Pirellulales bacterium
CTGGATCGAGACGTTTCCCACGCCCACGCTCGCGCGGCGGCGCTGCCGCGAGATCCGGGCCGCCAACGATCGGCTGGCGTTCCACGCGCAGCACCTGCGGCGCGACCTGCTCGCCCGGGTGGGCCCGTTGGCGGCGGCTGTCCGCGCACGCAAGGTGCTCGGGGCACGGGACTATCCCTGGTGTTTTTTCCCGGAAAAGACGCTCAAAAGCTTCCTGCTACTGGAAACGACCCGATGATCCGCCTATCTTGACGCCCAACGGACTGTTTTCACGTGGCCCCAGGGAGAGGAGGCACCATGCAGCGGAACGAGCGCACACGTTCCCGTGGAGCGGCGGAGCCCGCGGCGCGGCAGAAGTCGAAGCCGCGGCTCAAGATCCGGTCGGGCAGTGCCGACGCCACCGCGACCGTCGCCAGGCGGGCACCGACGGCGCCCGTCGCCGGGAAGTCCAAGGCCCGCTTCAAGGCGAAGGACGAGGCCGTCGCCGAGCCGATCGCCCGCCCCGCGGAGGTCCGTCTCGCCCGGGGCACCGAGCGGCCCGGCGGGCGGAAGCCCACCACCGCGGCGGTCGCGAAGCTTCCGGCCGGCAAGGGGGCGGAGGCCGCCCAGGTCGAGACCGTGGAAATTCGGCCCTCCGGCACGGTCTTCAGCCGCCGGCCGGTGGGTAAACGGCCGGCCGTCCTCCACCTCCCGCAGCACCCGGTGGTATCGCTGGATCCCCCCGCGTGGATGCTCGAGGAGTGCCACGTCGCCCCGGCCCGCGCCGGCGACCAGAGCGAGATCATCCAGCTGCTGTCGGGCCTTCCGGCCGCCCCGTCGCGGGCCGAGTTCCATGCGGCCGTCGACCATCCCGACCACGACTCGGCGAACCGGCTCGTGGCCCGGCTCGCCGGCCGGATCGTGGGTCACGTCGAGATCGTGCCGCGGAACGTGCTCCTGGGAAACGTCAGCTTCCGCGGCGCGGTGCTCGACCGCGTGGCCGTCCTGCCGGAGTGCCGTGGCGCCGGCCATGGGCAGCGGCTGGTCCGCGCCGCCGAGGACCGCATGCGGTCCTCGGGCGCCGTCGTCGCCTTCTCGCGGACCAGGATCGCGGCGAGCTTCAACGAGCTGGGCTGGAGCGTCCTCGGCCGTGACTCGGCGACGCCCGGCCGTCCGACCGAGATCCTCGCGCGGCTGCTCGATGGCCCCGGCCGGGTGGGCGAGCCGGTGACGATGCGGCAGTGGAGGCACGTGGAGCTGCCGGCGATCCTGCGGATCTACCACCAGAACGCCGCGCGGTTCGTCGGTCCGCTCGAACGCAACGAGAACTATTCCCGGTGGCTCGTCAGCCGCAGCGCGTTCGACTCGATCATCGTGGCGCTCGTCGGTCAGGACCGCTACGAGCTCCACGAGTCGAGTGCCCGGATCGTCGGCTACTGCGTCCAGGCCGGCAATCGCGTCCTCGAGATCCTCGCCGACCCGGAATTTCCCGGTTTGGAGCGGGAGATCCTCGCCCGGGTGTGCGCCGAGGCGATCGAGAACGACCGTCAGGAGATCGTCTACGAGTCGAACGCGGCCGACCCGCTCCACGAGGCCGTCGCCGGCGGCGAGAGCCTGGTGCAGGGGGGCGACCGGATGATCGTCGCCCGCGTCTTCAGGCCGCAGGAGCTGCTGACGTCGCTGGCGCCGGCGGTGGCCGAGCGCGTGGCCGCGGAGGGGATCCGGGAGACGGTGGAGCTGGGGCTGGATGCTCCGGGGTTCCGTGGCTCGATCATCGTCGCCGAAGCCAAGGGGGGACCGCGGCAGGCGACGGTGCATCCGGGTCGGGTGGGCCGCAGCTACCTCAAGCTGTCCGACGACGAGCTGGCACGCCTGCTGCTCGGCCAGAGCGATCCGGCGGAGGCGGTGGCAGCCGGCCGCATGGAGTCGTCGACCCAGGTGGCGCTCAAGCTGGCCGGCCAGCTCTTTCCGCGGACGCCCCTGTGGTGCCCGATGTGGGACGACCTGCCGGCGTGAGGCGACGGGGGGCTGCCCGGGCGGGCGGCGGGCGACCGTCCCGGTGGGCCGGTGACGATGCACGCACCACCGGCGGTCACCCGTGGCCGCGGGTGCCGGCGAGCCACTCGTCGGCCCAGGTGCGGACGCCGTCGACGCCCTTGCGGTGGCAGAAGTCGCCGAGGGTCTCGCCGGCCTGCCGCTCGGCCTTGTAGCAGGCGAGCACCGCGGTGATCTCCCGGGAGAGGTCCTCGAAGGGGACCACGTCCTTGTACTGCTCGTTGAGCCGGTCGCCGAGCAACCTGCCGCCGAGGAAGATCGTGTACTTGCCGGCCGTCCGGCCCACGATGCCGATGTCGGAGTTGTAGGGGCGGGCGCAGGCGTTGGGGCAGCCTGTCATGCGGAGCGTGAAGGCGTCGTTCGCCAGGCCCAGCTTCGCCACCTCCGGCTCGAGCGAATCGACGAGGCCGGGCAGGACCCGCTCGCTCTCGGCCACGGCCAGGCCGCAGGTGGGCAGGGCCACGCAGGCCATGCTCCAGCGCCGGATCGTGGAAATCTCCTCGGAGGTCTTCACGCCGTGGGCGTGGAGGATCTCGGCGATCCGCTCGCGGTCGGTGACGGCGAGGTCGGTGAAGAGGAGGCTCTGGTGCGACGTGATCCGCACGCCCGGCCGGATGTCGCGGAGGATCCGCCGCAGGGCCGTTTTCAGCCGGAAGTCGCCGGTGTCGTGGACCCGGCCGTTCTCGACGTTGAGGCCGTAGAAGAACCTGCCGTCTCCCTGGGGGAACCAGCCGATGTGGTCGTCGAAGCCATGCACGTCGGCCGGGTGGCAGGGGGCGAGCGGCTTCCCGAAATACTCTTCCACCTTCGCCCGGAAGTTCTCCAGGCCCATCGTGTGGATCGTGTACTTCAGCCGCGCGGTCTTGCGGTCGGAGCGGT
>JBIIUP010000312.1:0-2904 GCA_044339885.1 Pirellulales bacterium
CGCGGTTCACCGCCGGTTCGGCTGGAGGACATGGCTGGATCATGACGATCACGACCACCATGCGGCAGGCTTCCGTGAAGGACACGTGAGCCGCCCGCACGCCCCGCAGAGCCACGAGAGAGCGATCCGCACATGACACCCCGAACCGCCACGCCCGCGACCGAGGAGCCCCGGTCCACCGCCGACCTTCTGCCCGCGGTGCCGCTGTTGGCCCTCGACCGCCAATACGCCGCGCTCCGCGAGCAGATTCGCGCGGCCCTCGACCGCGTGTGTGACTCCGGCAGGTTCGTGCTCGGGCCCGACGTCGTCGAACTGGAGGCGGAACTCGCCCGTGCCCTCGACGTGCCCCACGTGATCTCCTGCGCGTCCGGCAGCGACGCCCTGCTCCTGGCGCTGATGGCGTTGAACGTCGGCGCCGGGGACGAGGTGATCCTGCCGAGTTACACGTTCTTCGCGACCGCCAGCGCGGTGACGCGACTGGGGGCGACGCCGATCTTCGCGGACATCGACCCCGTCACGTACCTCGTCGACCCGGCCGACGTGTCCCGGAAGATCAGCCGCCGCACGAAGGCCATACTCCCGGTCCACCTCTTCGGCCGCACCGCCGACATGGACGCCCTCCTGCCGGTGGCGAAGGCCGCGGGCCTGCCCGTCGTCGAGGACGCGGCCCAGTCGATCCTCTCGACTTGGCGCGGCCGGTGTTCCGGCGGCCTCGGCGACATCGGCTGCTTCAGCTTCTATCCGACCAAGAACCTCGGCGGCGCCGGGGATGGCGGCTTCCTCACCACGACGCGGGACGACGTCGCCAAGTCGCTGGCGCTCCTGCGGGTGCACGGCATGGAGCCGCGGTACTACCACCAGGTCATCGGCATCAACAGCCGCCTCGATTCGCTCCAGGCCGCGGTGCTGCGGGTCAAGCTGCCGCACCTCGACGCGTGGACGACGTCCCGGCAGGTCAATGCCACCCGCTACGGGGAACTCTTCGCCCGCTACGACTTCGACGGCCGACTGACCGTGCCCTCCGACGAGCCGCGCGGTCGGCACGTGTGGAACCAGTACGTGATCCGCGCCGGCGGCGGAACCCGCGACGCCCTCCGGGCGCACCTCGCGGCCAAGGGCGTGGGGACCGAGATCTACTACCCCGTGCCGCTCCACATGCAGCAGTGCTTCGCCCACCTGGGCTGGCGGAAGGGCGACCTGCCGCAGACCGAACAGGCCGCCGAGGAGACGCTCGCCCTGCCGATATTTCCGGAGCTCACCGCCGCCGAGCAGCAGACCGTGGTCGCGAGGATCGCGGAGTTCTACGCGGCACGGCCGGTCGGCCAGCCGCCGGCCGAGGCGGCCGGCGATCGCCCCGGCTCCGGCCTCAAGGCCCCCCACGTCGTCCGCCGCTTCGTCGGCCGGGCCGACGACGTCCGCTGCTAGAGCGCGTATAGTTTTGCCGTAGCGACGTCCTGGAAAACCGAACAGGGTAGGCGCAGGGGGTCGGCGAACGCTCGAGGAGCCTTGGGCCGCCGCGGCCCACAGCGACGAGACTTTTGCCGCCCCCGAGCCGGCGATACACGTAGGCAAGATGCGATCTAGAGCGACTCCGGACTACGTGGAGCGACGCCCCGGCCAAGCAGATGTCGAGGCGCAGGGGGTCGGCGAACGCCCGAGGAGCCTTGGGCCGTCGCGGCCATAAGCGACGAGACTTTTGCCGCCCCCGAGCCGGCGAAACACCAAAGTCGGATGGCTCTGGCCGGCCGCGAACGCCGGCACGCTGGGAACGGCCGCCGCGGCGTGCGGCGGGCCCTGGCGCACGGTAGGATTTCGGTCTGATCCGGGCCGGATTATTTCGGCCGCGCGTGAGGACCATCGATGGGCACGAAGACGAAGAAGACGCCGAAGGTCGCGGCCGGCAAGCTGCCGCCGGTCGACCAGAAGACCCGCAAGCTGATCGTCGGCCTCGCGGACGAGGTGGCGGCGGCCGCCGAGAAGCGTCGGGATCCCCACCTCGACATCCCGACCCGCAGCCTCTCGAACGTCCGCTTCAACAAGTCGCGGAAGATCATCGAGATGGGCGGGCAGACCAACCGCCGGCAGCTCTTCAATCTCTCGCAGGCCAAGAGCTACATGCAGACCCTGCTCGTGGCCACCGGCTGCAAGCAGCTCATCGACCAGCAGAAGACCACCAGCATCCGCGGTCTCTACTACCTCCTCAAGCACACCATCGAGGGCACCCGCGAGGAGACGTTCGCCGACCAGAACGAATGCGATCCGGTCATCGAGGACCTCGAGGTCACGCTCGAGAGCCTCCGCGAGGAGCTCCATGTCTACGCCAGCAATCGCGGCGGCATGGTGGGGCCGATCACGCTCGTCGACTCGGGTGACGAGATCGATTGCTCGCGGATGGGCTCCGGCGGCTACTCGATCCCGTCGATCGTCGAGGCCGACATCGTCAGGTTCAAGTCGTGCGACGCGAAGTTCATCCTCCACGTCGAGAAGGACACCGTCTGGCGCCGGTTCAACGAGGACAAGTTCTGGCGAAAGCACCAGTGCCTGCTCACGCACGGCGGCGGCCAGCCTCCGCGCGGCGTCCGCCGCATGCTCTACCGGCTCCACAACGAGCTCAAGCTGCCGGTCTATTGCCTGCTCGACAACGATCCCTGGGGCTACTACATCTACTCGGTGCTCAAGCAGGGATCGATCAATCTCGCCTACGAGTCGAAGCGGATGGCGATCCCCGAAGCGCGGTTCCTGGGCATCCGTTCCCGCGACTACCACCGCTGCAAGCTCAGCCAGAGCGTGCAGATCCAGCTCAACGACACCGACATCAAGCGGGCCAAGCAGATCGCCGCCTATCCCTGGTTCGCGGGCAAGAAGGCCTGGCAGAAGGAGATCGAGACGATGCTCGCCAACGGC
>JBIIUP010000337.1:0-2903 GCA_044339885.1 Pirellulales bacterium
GCTCTCTGCGTGCACTGACTGTGCCGGATTCCGTGCCGCTTTTTCCGGCGGCCCGCTCGAAGTCCTCGTTGGTGGCCATCAGGTAGTGGTCCTCGGCCACGCCTTCGCTGTTTCCGACCCACGCGTGGTCCAGATGAGCGGGCTTCTGTCGCATCGGCACGTGCGAGCTCCTCGAGGATTGGGTGAAGGCTCGGCCGACGCTTGCCGTATCCTTGGAGGGAACAGCGGAGGCATTGATTCCGTGGTGTAGCCGATATTTTTCGGCTCACTGCCCTCGGGCGAACCGGATATCATCGAAACAATGGCTCCAACGGCAGGCAAACAGTCGACTTCGTCGTTCACGATCGTGTTCTTCGGCCTCGGGGCCGTGGGCTCGAGCATGCTCATCTGTCTGGCCGAACTGGCCGAGCGCGAGGGCATTCCCGTCCGCTTCAAGGTGTTCTCGATCGATCCCGCGAACGCCCGCGACGCGCTCTACCACGCCGAGCGGCTCATGAAGCGGATCGAGATCATCGGCGTGCCGAGCTTCGATCCTCTTCTGGCCCTCGAAGGGCCGGGGGCCGACAAACTTGCCGGGGCCTCGATGCTCGTCAATGCGGCGATCCCGCAGTTCAACTGCCCGATCATCGAGTTGGGCATCCGCCTTGGAGCCCATACGCTCGACCTCGCCTCCGACATGTACAACCCGGAAACGGCGAGTTCCCTCACTTTCAATCAGTACGCCCACGACGCGGCCCTGCGGGAGCGAGGAGTGACCGCGCTCATCAACATGGGCGTTTCCCCGGGCATCACCAACTTCCTCATCGGTGATCAGATGTGCCGGATCAGTTCCGAGCATCGCAAGGAACTCGAGATCGAGTCGATCGACCTCTATCTGCTCGAAGACATCGATGCGGACGCCGTCATCTTTTCGTGGGCGCCAGCGGTGGCACTCGACGAGCTGTCGCAGAGCCCGCTGCAGCTGCGGGACGGGCGAATGATCGTGCACGAGCCGTTCACGGCGGCCCGCGATTACCAGTTTCCGCACGAGCCACGCATGTGGCGGCAGTATCCGCTCTACCAGGAGGAGCTCCTGTCGCTGCACCGCTCGTATCCCCAGGTCGAGCACATCGGCATTTACACCGGTGGCTCCGAGGTGGAACTCGTCAAGGCACTCCATCAACTCAATCTGCTCTCGAAAGAGACGCTCGGGGCGAATCCGGAACTGACGATCGAGGCCGTGGTGCGGGCGGCCATGCCTGGCATGAAGAAACCGCGACGGATCGAGGACTATCTCCGCTCGGGTGTGATCCGTCGAACCCACTTCTGCGCCGCTGCTGAGATCCGTGTGAGCGAGTGGGTGCGAAACGAGCGGCAGACGATCATCGAGACCGTGGGTCTGAGTTTTCTGCGCTACCGCGAGCTGCTCGGCACGCCCTACGCGGGTGCCACCTACATCTCGTACCCCACAGCGGTGGGCGCCGCGATCCTCGGCTGGCATACGCTTTGCCACCTGCGGGCCGAGCCGGGCAGCATTCGGGGCGTAATCACTGGTGAGGATCTGGCCCGCTTGTTGCCGCGGCCGCGGATCGACGCGGTGTTCCGCGACCTAGTGGCCTGGGACATCGATCTCTTTGCAAGCACTCGTGACGCGACGGGCGGGTAGTGCCGGGTGACGAAGGAAAGGGAGCCGTGTGAGGGCGATCGCCTCACGCGTTCTCGTGAACCGGTCGACTCGTGGTCAGCCATCACCGCGGCGGCTCGGGGGGCATCGCCGACGGCTACCGGCATTCCGTCAGGCGTCCTCGACGAGCTGCCCGTGATCGATATCCGCGGCCCTTGGCGGAATCGCAGGCCACGGTGCGGACGGCCCGCGAGCGGGGCGGTTTCAAGGCGGGTCTGCACCGACACTGCTCGGCAGCTCCAAGCGGGTGCCACACCGAGCCCGACCTGTTGAGTCCCAGGCGCAGGGATTCCCGTGACTACCCAAAGGCCCGTTCGAGCTCCGCGAGCACCGCCCGCTCGGCGGGCGAGACCCGCTCGCCGAAGCCGAGGAGGCCGCCGCTGGCGCGGGCGACCTCGACGGCCCGGTCCAATATGTCGCGGCGCAAGGTCTCCAGGTCCTCGGCCGCCATCCCTTCACGCAGCTGCTTGATGTAGTCCCGCCACGCCGCGATCAGTTCGGGCGCGGGACGGCGCTTCAGCCAATGCTCCAGCAGTGGATAACGGCTGTTGTGCGGCTCGATGCGGGCGGCCTGGGCCATAGCCACGATTTGATCCCGTTCTTTGGCGGCCACCTCGCCATCGGCCCAGGCCACCAAGACCAGCGGCACCAGCCCCAGAGCCGCCAGGCTTTCGGCGGTGATCCCCAAGCCCAGCAATCGTTCCAGGACCGCGTCGTCGCGGATGCCAGATACATGCGCAAGTTGCTGGCGGCGCTCGAGCTTGTCGAGGCGATCGCGGAAAGCCTCGACGAGGTGCTTCTCGCGATTGTGAAACACGGCATCGATCAGAATGCTCTGCTGGCTTCGCGAAGGGGTTGGCATCGATTCGTCCCTTGGATCAACGGGCACGTGTCGTAAGACGCCGCTGAATTCTAGGCAGCAGGCCCGGCTAGCCAATGCGGCAGGGGTCGGGAGATTCGTCTCCCGGCCGGTCCGTCGCGGGCATTCCGTGACCCACGTGCGGCCCCTGGCCTGCGTCCGCGTGATCAGGTCCCCGAGATCCATTCAGCGCGGCAGGGCGTGGATCGTCAGGAAGACCTCCTCCGAGAACGGCCGTCCCCACGCTTCCGCCACGTCGATCGCCAGCCGCACCTGGTCGCAGGGAACGAGCGCGGGGATCGTGAGCCGCGCGGTCCGCCCGTCACCCGTGATCGAGACCGATTCGACCTGCCCCCAAGTACGGCACCGAAAGTTAAGTGA
>JBIIUP010000313.1:0-2895 GCA_044339885.1 Pirellulales bacterium
ACGATCGGCACCTCCTCCGGGATCGGCAGCCCGAGGCCGGTGAGCGTCAGGAAGAGCACGATGCCGAGGTAGGAACCCTTCTCGATCCAGTCGAACATGGGCGTGGTGTCGGGCCGACGACTGCTGGAGAGGGTGGGATCGGTTGGCGAGAGTGTACCCCACGGCGCCGACCGCGGCAGCGGGGCCGCACAGCCGCGGCCGTCACCGGGATCACCGCTCCGGCAGCGGCTCGATCTCCACGCCATCGGCCGCGTCGATCACGAGGTCGCCCGGCGGCAGGTTCGCGGTCACGACCCGCACGCCGCCGGACACCTCCCCGGGCAAAACGACGATCGCGGAGACCGGTCCCTGCGGCGGCGCGATCCGGGAGAGCCCATCGCAACCGAGCACGTAGAGCGCCGTCGCCAGCGCGTCGGCGTCGGCGGCGGTGGCGGCGAGCACCGTCGCCGACAGCACGCCCTCGGCGGGCCGACCGCTGCGCGGGTCGAGGATGTGGCCGAGCCGTCGGCCGCGGTCGATGAAGAACTGCGTGCCGGAGCCGCTGGTGCCGAGCGCCCGGTCGACGAGCGTCAGCGTGGCGAGCCGCCGGCCGGGCCGCAGCGGGTGGACGAGGCCCACCCGCCAGCCGCGGCGGCCCGGCACGTCGGGCCCCTGGATTCCCGCCGCCCGCACGCTGCTGGCCCCGCCGTGCACCAGCACGTTCTTCACGCCCGACGCCGCGAGCCGCTCGACCACCCGGTCGAGCGCCCAGCCCTTGCCGATCGCCCCCGGGTTGAGCTCGACGCCCGGAAGCGTGAACCGCACCCGGCGGCCCTCCGGGTCGAGCTCCACGTGGCGCATGCCCGACCGCCGCACCGCGTCGTCGAGCTCGTCCGGCGCCGGCGTCCGCCCCTGGCGCCGCAGGAACCCCCAGGCGCGGACGAGCGCTCCCGAGGCGACGTCGAAGCCGCCCCCGGTCGCCACGCCGAGCTCCTGCGCGCGCTCGAGGAGCGCGAAGACGTCGTGCGACACGGGCTGCCAGCCGGCGGCCGCGGTGGCGTTGAGCCGCGCCAGTTCGCTGGTGTCGCGGTAGACCGAGATCCGCCCTTCGATCTCCTCGACGAGGTCGAGCGCGTCCATCGCCAGCGCCGTCGCGTCGGGCACCTCGCCGGCGTTGAACGCCACCTCGAACCGGCAGGCCATCGCCTCGCGGCCGACGACGAGCGTGTGCAGGTCGACGTCGAGCGACATCGCGGCCGGCTACCTGGGGGCCAGGCCGCGGTCGAACGCATCCTGGTCGCGGCGGAACACGGCGAGCTCGCGTTCGAAGCGGTCCAGCGGGATGCGATACACCGGCTGCTCGTCGGTGTGGGCGTGGCAGTGGGCCACGAGCAGCCGATAGAGAAACTTGAACAGCTGCCGCGGCACCCGCAGGCTCCGCAGGCCGTCGATGAGCCGCCGCTGGTCGACCGAGTCGTCGAAGAGCTGCGCGAGCGTGGCCGGGGGCGAGCCGACGCTGGCCGCCTTCACCCGCGTCGAAGCGATGTCGTAGAGCGTCTCGCCCGACCACTCCAGCGAGGGCACGAGGTTCTGCTTGTCGAGCCGGGCCCGCTGGTTGAACTGCTCGTCCTCGCGCTCCACGAACCGGTAGAGCTCCAGCGGCAGGAGCAGCTTGAAGCCGATGCCCGGCGACTTGAGGAACTTGTTGTCCAGAAGCGGCCAGACCACCTGCCTCATCCGCTCCGCCGAGCCGTTGATGAGATGGGGCTCGTCGAGCCGGTCCACGATGACCACGAGGCCGGTGAAGCCGCAGGCCGCCAGCACCCCCTGGAGCTTGCCGAGCAGCTCGTAGCGGTCGTCGCTCCGGGCGAAGGCCGGCAGCGGCTGGCCGGCGAGATCCACTTCGGGCATGCGGGCGAGGGCCCGGGCCAGCTGCCCCACGGTGCGGTTGCCGGTCCGCATGCTGCGGACGATCCGCCAGGCCCGCCAGGTGGCGATGCCGCGGCGCCACGCCGCCGGCAGCCAGGCGGCGGCCACGAGCAGCCACGGCCACCACTGCCGGGTCCATGCCAGCGACCAGCCGGCCACCCCGGTCGCACCCGCCACGAGCGCCGCGACGAATGCCGCGGTGGCCGCCAACCCCAGCGCCCGGGGCCACGAGGACCACCAGCTGCGGTAGCCGGTGCGGCCGCGGAGCCGCCGCCACCGCGCCGGGAACGACTCTGCGGTGGACTGGTCGTAGCAGGCGGCCAGGAGCGCCAGGTCGCGGGCCTGGGGCCTCGTGAGCCGCGGGGGCCGGGCCCCCGGACCGACGAGCGACGTCACCAGCTGCGTGACGGCCAGCGCGAGGATCGCGTCCATGTGGTCCCAGAGCTTCCACTGGGAGAGCACGCGATCCACCGGTCGCCCCGGGCCGACGCGGCTGACGAACCGGTCGAGGAAGGGGTTGAAGTCGTCGTAGAGCACGACGAAGGTCCGCGCGTCGGGCCGCGACTCGTCGTGCCGCTCGAACTGCCGCACCATCTGCATCTTCAGTGCGGTCTTCCCCGAACCCTTCTCGCCGAACACGATCGAGGTGCTGGGGTCGGCGGGGTCGCCGTAGATCTTGTCCCAGGCCGGGTGGAACGTGGTCTCCAGGCAGGTCCGCTTGAAGACCGTGTCGTTCTGGGCATCCTCCTCGGCGAACGGGTTGCCGGCGATGCCGTGGTGTTCGAGAAAGGCCTGAACTTTCATGTCGGGGGGAGGTTCCTCGGCGACGGAGTCGTCGTCACTTGGCGGCCGCGACCATGCCCTCGACCATCTTCCGAAAGCCGTCGGCATGCGCCTCCACGGCGGCGGCCGGGCCGTAGAACTTCAGGAACTGACTGCCGCCGCCGGGCACTTCGACGATCGCCGCCAGCATCCGGTAGTCGGGCC
>JBIIUP010000314.1:0-2889 GCA_044339885.1 Pirellulales bacterium
GGGCGTCTTCACGATGGAGTTCGCGAAGTACCGGCCGACGCCGGGGAACATCCAGAGGGAGATCGTCGAGGAGCGGAAGAAGGCCGAGCTGGCGATGGCGAAGTAGCCGTCCCGGCCGGCGTGCGGTCGCGGTAGTAGCCCTGTTGCCGAGTGGTAGCCCGGTTGCCATGCAACCGGGATTCCGGTCGCACGGCGACCGGTCTACCAAAGCCGGTCGCACGGCGACCGGTCTACCACCGTCGCGACCGGCCTACCCGCGGCGCCCCCTCGACCCCGCGTCTACCCGCCGCGCGCCTACGCCATCTCCGCGGCGAGCGCGTCCCACAGGGCGATCCGGCTCTCGATGCACTCCCGTGCCGTCGCCGACGCTTCGGCCCACTTCACGGGGTCGTCGCCGCAGAGTCGGGCCACGATCCGGCGGCAGACGGGGGCGTGCTTCTCGTCGTCGTGGGCGATGTGCCGCTCCAGGTAGTAGCGAAAGCGGCCCCAGGTCTTCGGGTCGGCGGCGGCGAGCGAGTCGACGAGGCGGCGGAACATATCGGGGATCACGTCCTCGCGGCCGTAGGTGAAGGCGGCGACGATGCGGTGGGTGGCCCCGGACTCGATGACGGCGAACGACCGCCGCACGAAGTCGAGCGCCGGCGGCGGGCCGCCGCAGGCGGCGAGCGACTGGCCGAGCGGGCCGCCGGCGCGGAGCAGGTCGAGGAGCCGGCCGATGGGCCGGGTGTCGGCCCCGGCCTGCCGCATGCCTTCGAGGTAGAGTTCGAAGTGGGAGGCGGAGCCGCCTTCGGGCAGCTCGTCGGACTCCTCGTCGAGGACGATCTCGTTGACGAGCCGCCGGGCCTCGGGGTCGGCGGAGGGCAGCCAGGGGATGCTCGTGCAGGTCAGCCGCTGCTGCATGGCCTTCAGCAGGCTCTGGAAGTCCCAGACGGCGAAGACATGCGCCTCCATGAACCGCCGCAGCCGGTCCGCGGAATCGACGCGGCCGTAGAGCGTGTGGGCCACGAGCCGCTCCCGGGCGTCGCCCAGGTCGATGGCGAGGGGGTGCGGGGCGGCGGGACGGAGAAGTGCCTGGGCCGGCATGGAATCAACTCGCGGGCGTGGCGGAGGAAGGGGAACCACCTCCGTTCTAGGCGCATGGTCGGTGCAGGGGAGCCCCGCGACGGCTACTGGAAATCGCCCTCGGAGAGCGGGACTTTCGCCGCCCACGTCGACCTCGAGACCGTGCTGGCGTTGTCGTGGTCCCACGAGAGGATCTGCGCATACACCTCTCTGTTCAGCGAATCCTTGAGGAACCCCACGTGCCCGTCGACGAACGCCGCCACGGCGCCGCCGGGATGGTTCGAAGACGGCATGCTGAAGAGGCCGGGAGCACCGGCAGTCCGACTGTTGATCACCCGCGTCGTCGCGGTCGTGGTGATACCGAAGCCGGGGACGCTCGTAATACTGCCTCCGTTGGCGAACGTGAAACTTCCCGCGACAGTTCGCGCGGTTCCCGTCGTTCTCATTTCCCACAAGCCCATGGTCAGGGCCGACGTACCGGTGATGCACTTCTCCGAAAGCACCAGCGTGGTCGCGGTTCCATCATCTTCCGAGACGGCATCGACGGTGACGCGGGCCGATGACGCCACGACGTCGGTCATCACGCCGTCCCGAAACCTGGCGTTGTCCGCGCTGCCACAGTTGCCGGCATATGCCAGCGCGGGGGTATTGGTCGACGTGGGCGGCGTCGATGGGCAGACAAATATGGAGATGTACGGATTGGCGAAGCTACCGGAGGTCCACGCGTTGTAGATGTCCCGGCGCTCGATGTTGGGCATGATCACGACCGGCCATGACGGATAGACGAAGTTCGTTACGGACAACTGCAAGACGTTCCGCCATCCCGGCAGAAAACCGTTGGTGTCGTCGTAGCGAAAGGCCGCCAGGGCAATCTGCTTTTGGTTGTTGATGCAGGTCGTGCGGCGGGCAGCCTCGCGGGCCGCCTGCACGGCGGGCAGGAGCAGGCCCATAAGGATGCCGATGATGGCGATCACGACGAGCAGTTCGACGAGCGTGAAGCCCGCTGCTCGGTTGCGGGAGTTGGTCTGCATCATCTCGCCCTCCGTGTCTCGCGGCCTAGTTCGCCGTCAACCATCTTATCGCACATACCGCCCGACCGGCACCTAATGCGGCACAAACGTGTGCCGCACGGTCACCTGCCGCACCTGCCGGCTGGACGGCTCGTAGCACCGGATCCGCACCTCGATCCCGCGCAGCGGCCAGGGGTAGGGGGGCGAAGTTTCGAGCTCTCCCGCGTCGTCGACCGTGCCGTCGCCGTCGTCATCCAGGCCGTTGGTGCCTTCGTCGACGAGAGCATCACCGTCCTCGTTGCGGCCGTTTGCCTCGTAATGGGTCGTCCACGTGTCGTACGTTCGACGGCCGCCCAGTGCCCCGGTACCGCTGCCAGCCATGCGAGGCGCAAGCCCTCCCGACAGGAGAGTGTTCGTCGATACCCCGTTGCCCAGATCGACATAGCAGCCCGACGCCGCTGGCGAGTTCGTAAATCCCGGATCACCGGCCACCGTGGCCGTTTGGCCGATGACTGCTACAGGGGCTGCCGGATCAAAGACGCGGACGTCAAAGGACAGGACGTCCGTCAGGACGACGTCTTCACCGCGACGCCGGTCAGTGTCGAAGATCAAGCCATCGGGCGCAGGCGTGGCTTGGTGGTTTTGTCCCGCAAAATAGAACGGAAACCCGGCGGTTCCGGTCGTCAGTCCATCGGGATTATGCAGAAATCGCGACTGTCGCCGCGTCAGGTCGGCGAGTGTATTGGGAAACAGCGTTGCTCCTTCCCGTCGCGCCGACACGTCGCACGGCAGGTCAAAGTAACCGCCCCACGTGCTG
>JBIIUP010000315.1:0-2888 GCA_044339885.1 Pirellulales bacterium
AGGAGAAACCGCTCGTGCATTGCTTGGAGCAGGCCGTCGCGGTCGCCGAACCGGCTGTAGAAGCTCCCGACCGATGTTTCCGCGCGCTTGACGACGGCTTCCACAGTGAGGGCGCCATCCCCGCCCTCTGCGAAAATGTCCTCGGCTGCGTCAAGCATTTTGGCCATCGAACGAGCGCTGCGGTCTTGCTGAGGTTTGCGAGCCATGGTCATCCACAATGCGTTATCTGTGAGGCGGTCCTGCCGGCGCCTTGGGGGTACGGTAACAAGGTGGGCAATCAAGCCCAAGTCGGCTTTAGTATCATAATTTGGCGGGCAATATGGGATGGCCGCACGCTTGCCGGCCGATGCACCGCGAACTGCCGAGCGGAACCGCGAGGTGTGAGCCGCTGCCGTGTCGCGAGGCAAGTACGGCTGGCCGCCACTACAATTCGATACTCAAGCCCTCGTCGCTTGATCTTGTCGGTTGATGTCGAGGGCGGCATAGAGCGACCATCGTTTTTGTAGCGGAAGGTGCCAGGTGCGTGCGATTGCCAATCGGCTGCCGGAGAAGGGTATCCCGACTCCTACCGCGGGCACGAAGCGAAAGCGCAAGGGTGTGGATGTGCCGGTGAGCATCGCTTGGCATCCGGAGACGGTGAAGCAACTGCTGCAAAACCCGTTGATCATTGGCTTGCAGGCATACGGCCGGCAGTCCGGCGGCACGCACAAGCGCTGGTCACTCGGCCACCGCCTGCCGCATGCCCACCGGTTGCGGCATCACGCGGCTTGCCGACATTCCCGATGGCGAGTGCCGTGACGGCGGACCTGAGCTTGTGATTCGGGGCGAACTGACCTGCCTCCACTGATGGAACCAGTTTCTATTACCAGGGTTGCCCTGCCAAGGAATCGCCCCTGTCTGCTTGCTGAGGCGTAGCCGAAGCAAGCGGACAGGGGCGGCGCGACTCCGGGGCCCGGGGCCGGGGGCCGGTACCCCAGTGAGCTGTGCGGCCGGACGGTGTTGTAGGCCTTCCGCCAACGCTCGATGAGCACTTTGGCCTCGAGCAGGGTGTCGAAAACCTCACGGGCCAGGAGCTCGTCCCGCAGCTTTCCATTGAAGCTCTTCACGTAGCCGTTCTCCCAGGGCGATCCTGGCTCGATATAGAGCCTCTTCACTCCGACCCGCTCGAGCCATTCCCGCACCCGCTTGGCAGTGAACTCCGACCCGTTGTCGCTGCGGATGTGGTCCGGCACACCCTTGCAGCCGTCTTCCTTGTTGGCAAGCCGCGCGAGCGGCTCCTTGAGGGCTTTCATGAACCCGCCGAGATCCTGGAGCTGCGCGCGGCAGCGTGCCACGCGGGCGGTGTCTCGGCACTGGTTGTCGATCCAGGCCTTGCGGTGCGTCTCGCCCTCGCCGCGGAGGAAAGCCCGGCGCACACAGCGGGAAATGCAGTGGTAGTAGCGGGTGACGGAAGCGTCTACCAACTGCCGCCTGGGCATCGTCATCGCGAGTCCTGCAGGACTTGGGGTACTGAACGCCCGTATCCTACGGCCCCCGCCGGCCGGTCGTCAACGACTATGTCTGTCCTTTTGGCCTTTGGCTTTCATTTGGCTTTCAACTCGCCCCAGTCGGTGGGCGGGCCACGAGCGGGCGACACGTTTCGGCCACCCAGGATTCTCACTCCCGGAGTGGCCTCGTTGAAGAGGGGCAGGTCGGCTCAGTGGCGTCGCTGGGCAAAGCACCAGCCTTCGTCTGCCTTCGACACGACTTGGCAGCGTGTCGCGACTCTCCAGAGTGCTTTCGGGATCGGAGTAGGATCATAGCGATAGAGGTGGGGAAAGTTTTCCTGCAAGGCACGCGTTGCCTTGACCGCGTGGTAGTGCGGGATCCGAGCATCCATGTGATGGGCGACGTGTGTGCTGCCGATGTGATGATGCATGAAATCGAGGAAGCCGCCGTACGGGCGATCCACCGTCATGAACGCTCCCTTGACCCACGTCCACTCTTCGTCGTCAAAGTGTGGAATGTCGACATCGGTGTGCTGGAGCCAGGTGTACAAGACAAGCCAGACGTTCACGACCAGGTAGGGGCCGACATAGACGGCGAGCACCGGGAGAAAACCCGCGGAATACGTCCACCAGCCGAGCAGGCCGATCATGACGACAACGCCGATGTCCGACAGCCATACCTTGCGCCGCCACTCTCCCGGAAAAAGCGCCGCAGAGAAGGGCCATCCCGGCCAAAAATGGTTGGTCATACCCCGGGTCGGGCCACCCGTGACACCGGTCAACAGGTAGAGCGGCCATCCGACCAGGAATCGAAGAACGATCACGACAATCGCAAACGCCTCGTCGCCGAACGTTTCCTGCCACCGCCGCCACGCTTCGCCGCCGGGGGTCGTGTCGCGGAGCGGCACGTGCGTTTCATCGAGATCGAGGTGATTGGTGCGGGCGTGATGCAACGCGTGACTGCGTTGCCAGGAAAAATACGGCACCAGCAAGCCGCTGTGCAAACAATAGCCGATCACATCCTGGAGCCAGTTGTATTTCGTAAATGCTCGATGCCCACACTCGTGCGCCACGACCCAACACCCCGTGCCGGCGGTCCCAGCCACGAGCGCGTAGGCGATCCACGCAGGCAGCCATGTCCAGCTGAGAGGGATGAATGCGTATGCGAGGAATCCACTGCCGATCGTCGTCGCCAAGGACATAAGCAAAGAGAGCGACGACCTGATCAGGTTGCGATCGAAGCACTCTGCTGGAATGACGGCGAGCACTTCCCTCTTCGTCGGGTACTGTTTCTTCGTGCTCTTGCCGGAGGCCGCGTCATGATCGCGAGCTTCCGATGGGGGGAGATGCTCCAGGGCACAGATACTCGGCACGACGGTCCTCTGTCGCAGGGAAACGCGG
>JBIIUP010000093.1:0-10932 GCA_044339885.1 Pirellulales bacterium
AAGGTCGAGGTGCTCAACAACGTCGACCTGCCGCAGATGTTCTGGGTGAAGTTTCTGGACCAGCCCGTGCCGCGGGCCCCGGCCGGGGCGAGCGGGATCGTGCAGGCGGGCTACGTGCTGCTCCGCGAGGCGCCGGGGCTGGCGATCGTCGGGGCCTACCTCGTGCTGCTTCCGCCGCTCCTCGCGGTCACGGTGTTTCGCGGCTATTTCGCCAAGCTGGGCTTCATCCGCTACATGATCATGGCGAACCTGATGCTGCTCATGCTCACGCTGCCGCTCAAGATGATTCTCCGCTGGACGTTGAACCTCCGCTACATCGTCAGCATCCCCGAAATCTCGCTGAACTTTTGAATGCCGGCCGGTCGCGCCGGCCGGCCTAGAATTTCTGAGTAACTGGTTTCCCTGATCCACCATGCCCGCAACAGAACAGACCTGGCGCAATCTCAAGATCCTGCACGTCGTGTTCGCCGTGTCGGCGATCGTGCTGCTCGTCGCCACGGTGCTCATGCTCGCGGCAGACCACGACCGCCCCTGGAAGAAATACGCCCGCGGCTTCCGCAACCTGGAGACCTGGTCGGCCGCCGCTCGGGTCGCGGAGCAGGATTCCAAGGCCTACGCGGAAGCTTCTCGCGGGCTCGACGAGGCGCTCGCCAAGGCCCGTCGGGACGATCTCGATCCTGCGCTCGCCAGAAATTTCATCGCCCAGGTACGGACCGTGCCGGCCGATGCCGAGGCCGCCGATCGCGCCGAACTCGACGTCGACCAGCTCGCCTCGCAGTCCGATTCCGGGACCCGGCTCCAGCTCCGGGGCGACCTGCTCGCCCGGATGCGGGACATCGCCGCGCGGGCCCGGTTCCGTGAGGATCTTCTGGCCGGGAGCCTCAAGCTCAGGAAGGCCGAGCTCGACAAGGGCCGCGCCGATTACGAACTGGCCATCGCCGACGAAGCGCCCCCTTCGCGGCAGGAGCAGCTGCTCGCCCTGGCCGACGCCAAGCGGGCCGAGGTCGCCGAGGCGACCCTCCAGTTCCAGGCCGCGAACACCCACCGCAAGCAGCTCGACGCGCTCCTCCAGCAGCTGACGGCGGGCGAGGAGGCCGCTGCCAAGGCCGTCGCCGATCACCGTGCGAAGCTCGGCCAGCTCGAGAAGACCCTCAAGGACCGTCGGCCCAACGTCGGCAAGAGCGTGCTCGAACTGCCCGTGCTCGACGCCTTCAACGGCCCGCTCCGGGTCGATCAGCTCTGGCTCCCGCAGCTGACGCTCAACAACAATTTCCGCGACGTGGCGCGATTCGACCGCTGCACGACCTGCCACCGCGGCATGGACAAGACGGCCCCCGGGTCCCCGACGGATCCGGCGTACCGGACCGAGGAGACGGTCGACGTCTCGCTGCCCACGCCTGCGGCCGCACCGGAGTCGACGGCGATTGCCGGCGACGGCAACGAGCAGCTCGAGCGGCTCTACGGATTCCAGCTGTCGCCCCGCGGGCTGTTCCGGGCCGACGATCCGACCGTGAGCGTCGTGCTGCCCGAAACGCTCGCGGCCGAGGCGGGCCTGCTCGTCGGCGACGTCATCGAGGCCGTCGGCGGCGGCAAGACGCTCGCCCGCCAGGTCGCGATGACGGCCCTCGTCGAGACGCCGCAGTGGGGCCAGCCACTGGAGCTCCGCGTGCGGCGGGGCGTGCCGCAACCCTACTCGAGCCACCCGCGTCTCGATCTCTTCGTGAGCGACTCCAGCCCCCATCCGATGAAGAATTTCGGCTGCACGATCTGCCACCAGGGGCAGGGCAGCTCCACGAGCTTCAAGTGGGCGTCGCACTCGCCCGACTCGCCCAAGCAGGCGCACCAGTGGCACGACGAGTACGGCTGGTTCAACAACCACCACTGGATCTTCCCGATGCTGCCGAATCGCTTCGAGCAGTCGAGCTGTCTGAAGTGCCATCATCAGGTGGTGGATCTCGAGCCGAGCGCGAAGTTCCCCGATCCGCCCGCACCGAAGCTGGTCGAGGGCTATCACCTGATCCGGCAGTACGGCTGCTACGGCTGCCACGAGATCAACGGCTGGGCCGGGCCCGAGAAGCGGCTCGGTCCCGACATGCGGCTGGCCCCCAGCTACCACGAGGTCGCCGAATCGCTCGAGCGTGATCCGGGGCTCGCCGAGCTGGGTCCCGCGGCGGCCCGCTGGGTCGACGAGGTGCGGTCGAGCCCGGACGGCCGGCAGGCGCGGGACCGGCTCCGCGACCTGATCGAGCGGGATGCCGCCGCGGCCGACGAATCCAAGCTCTCGAAGCGTTCGCACGAACTGGCGGCTTTGCTGAAGGACCCGGAGACTCCCGGCACGTTGCCGAAGGTCGGCCCCTCGCTGCGGCACGCTGCCAGCAAGCTCAACTTCGACTGGGTCTACGCCTGGCTGCGGAACCCGCAGGAGTTCCGCCCGAGCACGAAGATGCCCCGGTTCTTCGGGCTTTGGTCGCACCTGGAGGGGAAGGGGCTCGAGGAGTCGGCTCGCTACGAGCCCCTCGAGATCCGGTCGATGATCCACTACCTCTCCACCTCGAGCGCGCCGTTCGAGTACGTGGAGCCCTACGCCGGCATCACGGCCCGGCCCGACGCCGCCCGCGGCAAGAAGGTGTTCCAGCTCCGCGGCTGCCTCGCCTGCCACCAGCACGGGGATTTCCCCGAGGCCACGAGCACGCACGGCCCCGAGCTCTCGCGGGTCGGCGGCAAGCTCGCCGGCAACCCGCAGGGCCGGGCGTGGCTCTACAGCTGGCTCCGGGAGCCGGCCCGCTACCACCCCAAGACCATCATGCCGAACGTCCTCCTCGAGCCGGTCACGCTGGCCGACGGGTCGGTCTCCGATCCGGCCGCCGACGCGGTGGAGTACCTCATGCAGTCCGGCCCGGACTGGAAGCCGGCCGCCGAGTGGCAGGTCGAGACGCTCGACGGGCCGCGGGCGTTCCCCATGGCGTCGGCCGGAGGCATGTCGGGTGACGAGCGGCAGGCGCTGGAGGAGCTGGCGCTGATGTATCTCAAGGAGCGGTTCCCCGCCGCCCGCGCCGCAGCGGTGCTCGCCGACGGCCTGCCGCCGGAGCTGGCTGGCATCCAGGGGGACGAGCGGATGCTCGCCGGGCTGGGCCAGAGTCGCGACGCGTCCCTCCTGGGCTACGTCGGCAAGAAGACGCTCGGCAAGCTGGCCTGCTACTCGTGCCATGACATTCCCGGCTTCGAGGATGCCAAGCCGGCCGGCGCCGCATTGGCCGACTGGGGTCGCAAGGATCCCTCGCGGATCGCCTTCGAGCAGGCCTCCCACCTGGTGATGCACGAGCTGGCGGCGAAGCACGGCCACGGCGGGCACGGCCACGGCCATGCGGCCGGGCACGCCGAGCGGGACGGCCGGGCCGCGGCCGACGATCCCTTCCCCTCCGACCTCGCCTACGCGGCGCCCGCGGACGAGGCCCACGTCGACATGGAATCGCTCGATCCCGACACCGGCTACTTCGTCGAGAAGCTGCTCGGCCACGAGCGAGAGGGCTTCCTCTGGCAGAAGCTCCGGGCGCCCCGCAGCTACGACTACAAGAAGGCCGAGAACAAGTCGTACAACGAGCGGTACCGCATGCCGCAGTTCCCGTTCGACGACCGGCAGCGGGAGGCGGTGATGACGTTCGTGCTCGGTCTGGTGGCCGAGCCGCCGGCGCCGCAGTATGTCCACAAGCCGGGGCCGCGGGAGCAGGCCCGGCTCGACGGACTGGTGGTGGCGGAGCAGTACAACTGCGGCGGCTGCCACGCGCTCGACATGGATCGGTGGGACATCCGGTACAAGCCGGGCTCGCTCGGCGAGGGGGCGGAGTTCGCGGACTACCCGTTCCTGTCGCCCCACTTCACCCCGGCGGAGACGGCCGCCTCGCTCACCACGGACCGGCGGGGCCGCCGTCGGGCCCTGCTCGTCGGCATGCCCGTGCTCGACCCGGAGACGGGCCGGCCGCAGCTCGTCGACGAGGACGGGGTGCCGATCGAGGAGGATGACGACGAGGCGGCGGTCCATCGGCCGGTCACGCTCTGGCAGGACGTGCTCGTCGACGGCGAGCCGCGGACCGTGGGCGGGCCGAACCTGGTCGTTCCGCAGGACGCGATCGAGGCCGGCAGGCACTTCCCCGGGCGGGGCGGCGACCTGGCGAAGCTCCTGTTCCCGGTCGTCATCGCCGACGAGAAGCAGGTCAATCCGAACGTGAAGCCCGACGACGCCTGGGGCTGGCTGCCGCCGCCGCTCGTCGGTGAGGGCAAGAAGGTGCAGTCGGCCTGGCTCCACAAGTTCCTGCTCAACCCCCATCCGATCCGTCCGCCAGCCGTGCTGCGGATGCCGAAGTTCAACTTCGGGTCGGGTGAGGCGGCGAAGCTCGTCGACTACTTCGCGGCGGTCGACGGCGCGGACTACCCCTACGTCTACGACCCCCGGCTGGACGAGTCGTCGGTGGCCGAGGCCGAGCGGGCGCACCCGGGCCACCTCGAGGGCGCCCTCAAGATCGTCACCAACAACAACTACTGCGTGAAGTGCCATCTCGTCGGCGACTACGTCCCGGCGGGCAGCGTCAAGGCGCTGGCGCCGCAGCTCGAGCGGGTCCACGAGCGTCTGCGTCCCGACTACGTGCACAGCTGGATCGCCAACCCCAAGCGATTCCTGCCGTACACGGGGATGCCGGTGAACATTCCGTTCAACCAGCCGGTCAGCCAGGACCTCTACGACGGCACCAGCGAGGAGCAGGTCGACGCCCTCACCGATCTCCTCATGCACTTCGACGCGTTCGCCAAGAGAAACCTGTCGCTGGAGGCCTTCCTCAGGCAACCGGCCCCTGCGGCCCCGCAGTCGCGGACTGGGGGCCCCGCTCCCACCGCTCCAGCGGCCTCGCAGCGGCCCGCGGCTGCTCCTCCGGCGGCCAATCTCGATCCTTCGTCGGCCGCCGGCTCGCCTGCGGCGCGAGTCGTCCTAAAATGATGTGACTGGCCTGCCTTCCGGAATCCGTCCGTCCCTGCCTGGAGATCGCCCGATGAACGCCCCCCGCGCCCGCTCGCTGGCCTGCCTCGCCCTGATCCTGTCGGTCGCTCCCGTCAGCGCCGAGGAATGGGGTTCCATCAAGGGGAAGTTCGAGTTCGCGGGCGACGCTCCCGTGGCGGCCGAGCTGAAGACCGACAAGGACATCGAGGTCTGCGGCAAGCACAAGCTGCTCGCCGAGGAGCTCGTGGTGGGCGGCGACAAGGGCATCTCGAACGTCGTCGTCTACGTCCGCGACAAGGACGTGAAGATCAATCCGGAGCTCGCGGCCGCCAAGCCGGCGGTGACGCTCGACAACAAGGACTGCCGGTTCGAGCCGCACGTCACCTTCGTGCAGACCGGACAGGAGCTGATCATCAAGAACTCCGACTCGGTGGGGCACAACAGCAACGTTGCGACGATCAAGAATCCGCCCTCGAACAACCTCATTCCGGCCGGTGGCGAGACGAAGGTGAAGTTCGCCAGCGACGAGGCGATCCCCGCCCAGGTCACCTGCAATATCCACCCGTGGATGAAGGCCTGGCTCCTGGTGCGGCCAAATCCCTACGCGGCCGTCTCCAAGGCGGACGGCACGTTCGAGATCAAGGGCCTGCCCGCGGGCGAGGTCGAGCTGGTCTTCTGGCACGAGAAGGCGGGCTACCTCGGCGAGGCGACCACCGGCGCGGGCAAGACCGACAAGAAGGGCCGGCTCAAGGTGAAGGTGGCGCCGGCCGGCACCGACCTGGGCACGATCGGCGTCGGCGCCGCGACCTTCAAGAAGTGAACGTCCCGGACGTGAGGCCCATGAACGAAGTCTGGAATCGAGGCCGATGCGGACGCTGGTTGCCGGCGGCCTGCCTGGCACTGGCGGGAACGCTCGGGTGCGGTCCGCAGCGGGTCGCCGTCTCCTCGGCGGATGCCGAGGCGGCCGGGGCGCTGCGGGCGAAACTCGTCAGTGCGACCTCCGGACCGACAAGCGCCGCCGATCAGGTGGCCGGGGGGACGGGCTGGGCCACGCTCGCGGGCCGGTTCGTGTTCGCCGGCACGCCGGCGGCACCGAAGCCGCTCACGGTCGACAAGGACACCGAGGTCTGCGGCAAGGGGGGGAAACTGTTCGACCGCTCGCTCCTGGTCGATTCGGCCAGCAAGGGGCTGGCGAACGTCGTCGTCTTCGCCCGGAAGACGTCCCGGGTGAAGACGCCGGTCGCGGGGGATGTCAGTCCGCTGGTCTTCGACCAGAAGAACTGCGAGTTCCTGTCGCCGGTCTTCGCCGGCCGCGTGGGGCAGCCGATCGACGTCCGCAACAGCGATCCTGTCGGCCACAACACGAACATCGCCGGCACGGCCTTCAATCAGCTGATCCCGGCCGGTGCGGGCACGATCTACAAGCCTGACGCCGAGACCGGCATGCCGGTCATGGTGACCTGCAACATCCATCCCTGGATGAAGGCGTTCGCCGTGTTCCGCAAGGACGGCTACGTCGCGGTCACCGCCGCCGACGGGAGCTTCACGATCCCCGACCTGCCCGCGGGCGAACCGCTGGAGTTCCAGGTCTGGCACGAGCGGTCGACCGGTCCCAGCGGCGCGGTGGGCATCGATCGCCCGGACTTGAAGTGGACCCCGAAGGGTCGCTTCCAGATCCGGTTGGAACCCGACGAGGTGAAGGACCTCGGCACGCTCGAGGTGCCTGCCGCCGCGCTGGGCACCTGACCCGAAAGAACCCCGGACCGAACCGTCATTCCCATGTCGACCAATTCCATGAACGAGATGCTCGCCGGGTCGCGCCGCTGCAGGACGGCGGCAGCGGCCGTCCTCGTCGGCCTGGCCCTCGCGGCAACCGGCTGTGGCCGCACGCCGGCGGCTTCCTTCCGTCTCAACATGGTCGAGGCCTCGAAGCAGCGGCTTTCGCCGGAGCAGGAGCGGCAGGTCGCGACGGTCCTCCTGGCGATGTTCGGCACGCCGGACGAGCCGTTGGCGCTTCCCGAGACGGGCCTCGACGAGGCGAAGCTGCGGCTGGCGGCGGGCCCCGTCCGCAGCGACATCGTGGGGCGGAAGAACGGCCTCTATCGCGAGCACTGCTCCCACTGCCACGGCATCACGGGGGACGGAATGGGGCCGACCGCCGCGTTCCTCAACCCGTAC
Source organism: Pirellulales bacterium (assembly GCA_044339885.1). Lineage (GTDB taxonomy): Bacteria > Planctomycetota > Planctomycetia > Pirellulales > UBA1268 > QWPN01. The sequence goes on from JBIIUP010000093.1 coordinate 7,166, forward strand.
CCGCGGGACTACCGCCCGGGCGTCTTCAAGTTCAAGAGCACCGAGCGGGCCGACAAGCCCACCCATGCCGATCTGGTCCGCATCCTCCACAACGGGATCGCCGGCACTTCGATGCCGTCGTTCGCGCTCCTCAGCGAGGTGCAGGTCGATGCCCTGGCCGAATACGTGAAGTACCTCGCCATCCGGGGCGAGACGGAGCTGTCCCTCATGCGGGCCTTCTTCGACCTCGACGACGAGGCCGAGGGGAAGCTGCCGGAAACCCGCGAGTTCCTCGTCGCCGAAATGCTCCAGCCGATCGCCGACAAGTGGCGGTCCGCGGCCGACGCACGGATCCCGGTGCCCGAGATGCCGGCCGGGATCGATCTCGCCGCATCGATCGCCAAGGGCAAGGAGCTCTTCTATGGCGACAAGGCCAACTGCGTGAAATGCCACGGCATCACCGGTCTCGGCGATGGCCAGGCGAACGACTACGACGACTGGAACAAGGCCATCGTCGAGGTCACGAAGGAGATCGCCAGCGGCAGAGCGAAGGCGACCGAGGCCTCGACTGCGCAGATGAGCCCGGAGGAGCTCGCATCCCACCGCGCCGACGTGGCCTGGATCGAGAGGTTCGGCCAGGTCCTGGAGGGCGATGCCCTGAGGCCGCGGACGATTCCGCCGCGGAACCTGCGGCTCGGGGTCTACCGCGGCGGCCGGCGGCCGCTCGACCTCTACTACCGGATCCATGCCGGCATCTACGGGGCCCCCATGCCGGCGGCCGCCGGCACCGTGCCGCCGGAGGACATCTGGCACATCGTGAACTACGTGCTCTCGCTCCCCTACGAGTTCGACGGCGAACTGGGGGCCGACCGGGCGATCGTGGCGAAGGATCGGTTCTAGTTCCGTCTTCGGAGTGTCGTCGTGCGCAGCCGTCTCGCGGGAATCTTCTGGGCCCTGCTGTTCCTGGCCGTGCCGGTCCTCGGCGTGGCCACGTTCGCGGTGGCGCCGGCCATCAACGTCTGGTTGCCGAAGGACGTTTCGGTCCACGGGGCGAGCATCGACTCGCTCTTCTATTTCATCCTCGCCCTGACGGGGATCGTGTTCGTGGCCACGGAGGTCCTGCTGTTCTACTTCCTGTGGAAGTACGACGTGGCCCGGGCCGAGGGGCCGGCGAAGTACATCCACGGCAGCCACACCCTCGAGGTCGTGTGGACGATCATCCCGGCCGCCACGCTGCTCTTCCTGGCGATCTACCAGATGAACGCCTGGGCCGACGTGAAGATGCGGCGGCCCGCCATGCCGCCGACGGTCGAGGTGGTGGCCCGGCAGTTCGAGTGGCGGCTGCGGTATCCCGGCCGCGACGGCGAGCTGGGCACCGCCGACGACCTGCACCTCGTCAACGACCTGACCCTGCCGGTCGACGAGGAGATCCTCGTGCAGCTCAAGAGCATGGACGTGCTCCACAGCTTCTTCCTGCCGAACCTGCGGATCAAGCAGGACGCCGTCCCCGGCATGAAGATCCCGGTGTGGTTCCGGGCCACCGAGACCGGCAGCTACGACATCGTCTGCGCCGAGCTCTGCGGCTGGGGGCATTACAAGATGAAGGGCCGCGTCACGTTCGTGAGCCGCCCCGAGTTCGACGCCTGGCTCGAGCGGAAGCAGGCGGAGCAGCAGGCCACACAGCCCGAGGCCGAGGGGCCCGAGATCGCCCAGGCACGATGATCACGCCGGCAAGCCGACACGGAGACCAGCCATGAGCACAGCGACCCACCCCGCCACCGCCTCCGCGCCCGCCCCGCACGCGGCCGGCTTCCTTTCGACCTACGTGTTCTCCAAGGACCACAAGGTCATCGGGCTGCAGTTCCTGTTCTCCACGCTGATCTGGTTTCTGATCGGCGGGCTGTTGGCACTCGCCGTCCGCTGGCAGATCGCCTGGCCGTGGTCCGACGTGCCGGTGCTCGGCAAGCTGTTCGCCCAGCAGGGTGGGCAGATGGCGCCGGAGTTCTACACGATGCTCTTCACGATGCACGCCACGGTGATGATCTTCCTGGTGATCATCCCCATCCTGGCCGGCGCCTTCGGGAACTTCCTGATCCCGCTCATGATCGGTGCCGACGACATGGCGTTTCCGACGCTCAACATGCTGTCGTACTGGTTCATGTGGCCGGCGTTCATCGCCTTCGGGGCCAGCTTCTTCGTCGAGGGGGGTGCCGCTGCGGGGGGCTGGACCAGCTATCCGCCCCTCTCCACCAACGTCGCCTCTTCGCCCGGCAGCGGCTGGGGCCAGACGCTCTGGCTGCTGGGCCTCACCTTCGTCGGCGTGTCGAGCATGCTCGGCAGCGTCAACTACATGACGACGATCATCCTCATGCGGGCCCCCGGGATGACGATGTTCCGGCTCCCGATGACGATCTGGGCGATGTTCATCACGGCCGTCCTCCAGGCCTTCGCCCTGCCGGTCCTCACCGCAGCCGGCTTCATGCAGCTCGCCGACCGGCTGTTCGCCACCGGGTTCTTCTCCCCGGAGGGGAACGTCGTCAACAACGCCGTGGCCGGGGCGGGCGGCGGCCAGCCGCTGCTCTGGCAGCACCTCTTCTGGTTCTACAGCCACCCGGCCGTCTACATCATGATCCTGCCGGCGATGGGCATGGTGAGCGACATCCTCACCACGTTCGCCCGCAAGCCCCTGTTCGGCTACCGGCCGATGGTCTATTCGATCGCCGGCATCGCCGGCCTGGGCTTCATCGTCTGGGGCCACCACATGTTCATGTCGGGCATGAATCCCGCCCTCGGCATCACCTTCATGGTCTCGACGATGATGATCGCCCTGCCGAGCGCGGTGAAGACGTTCAACTGGCTCGGCACCGTCTGGGGCGGGCGGGTGCAGTTCACGACCGCGATGCTCTTCGCCCTCGCGTTCGTCTCGATGTTCATCATCGGCGGCCTGTCGGGGATCTTCATGGCTGCCACCCCCGTCGACATCTTCATCCACGACACCTACTTCATCGTGGCCCACTTCCACTACGTGCTCTTCGCGGGGACGGCGATGGGGGTCTTCGGGGCGATCTACTTCTGGTTCCCCAAGATGTTCGGCCGCACGATGAACGAGTTCTGGGGAAAGGTGCACTTCTTCCTGACCTTCATCTTCATGAACGGCACGTTCTTCACGATGCACATCCTCGGGGCAGTCGGCTTCCCCCGCCGGCTCGCCGACGCCTACCACTACGAGACCTTCCACCACCTGCAGCCGATGAACGCCTTCATGACCTGGTGCGCCATCGGCATGGTCGCGTCGCAGGCGATCTTCGCGGCCAACTTCTTCTGGAGCATGTTCTTCGGGCCGGTCGCCGGCCGGAACCCGTGGAACTCCAACACGCTGGAGTGGACGGCCCCGTCGCCCCCCGGCCACGGGAACTTCGACTTCCAGCCCGTCGTGCACCGCGGGCCCTACGAATACTCCGTCCCCGGCGCGGAGAAGGATCACCTCATGCAGACCGACCCGCCGAACGCGGCTGCCGCGGCCGCCGCGCTGGCGGCACACTGAGCGGGAGCCGGGTGATCCAATGGCCCAAACCGGCTGCGGGATGGCGGAGGTCTCCTCGCGGGGATCTTTCGCGCGACCTGGAGTGAAGGGGCCCGGCCCGGGCGGGCGAAATCTCCCAAGCTCGTCGAGCATCCGCCAATCCCTTCGCCTCCTCGGTCAAGGATGGTCGAGGTATCCCGCATGACTGCGTCCCGGAGCGTCAACTGGCCGCACATCGTCTCCTGCCTGCTCGTGGCGGCGACGG
>JBIIUP010000094.1:0-10890 GCA_044339885.1 Pirellulales bacterium
TTCGGCACGGAGATCACCCACTGCCGCACGGGCACCGGGGGAATGACGCGGTCGACGAGATGCGCAGCTGTCTGCGCCATGGCCGTCCCCGTCGGTGTCGGTGAGCTTCACGATCCGGTCGTGGCCCTCGACCGCGGCCGTCGGATCATTCTTCGGCGGCTCGACCAGATCGTTCGGGTAGTCCACGCTCTCGGCCACGAACACGGCGCCGTCGCCGTCGAACGCCATGGCCAGCGGCTTTCCCTCGAGCAGCGGTTCACTCGCGAAGAGGTCGATGCGAAATCCTGACGGCGTGATCGCGTGCCTCCGCGACTCCTCCGGATCGAGCGGCTTCTGCATCGTCACGATCTGGTCGTTGGCCTTGCGGGCGCCGCCGGGCTTGTAGAACGGGACATTCGCGGGCTGGTATTCGAAGGGCCGGAGGCCCGCCGGTGGCCTTGTCATCACGGGATGTTCGCCGGATGACGCCGCCACGGCCGGATCGCCGCCCGCCGGTGGCTTCGTCATCGCGGGACGATCGACGTATGGCCCCGCCGCGGCCGGGTCGCGGCCGGACGCGAAGCGGATGCCGCGCTCGACGAGGTTGTGGAACCCGGGATGGCCCCAGGTGCGCTGGTCGTGGCCCCAGGCCGTGTAGAACACGCGGCCTTTCCCCTCCTGCCGCACCCAGGTCCAGGGCTCGTGGTGGTCCCCCTCGACCCGCTCCTCGAGCACCGTGCGGCCGCGGTCATTGTGCTTCGTGTGCACGTAGGTCTCGTCCCAGCTCGTGAAGCCGCCGAAGCCCTTCATCACCGGGTGCTCGGCCGCGAGGATCGTGGTGCGAAACTCGCCGCCGCCGTGCTTCTGGAACTGGGCCCCCACGAGGTCGATCCACGCCGGTGAGTTCCGGAAGCAGAAGCTCGCGCAGTGCAGCGGCACGAGCCCCTTGCCGCCGCGGACGTACGCGAGGATCGCCGCCTCCTGGGCCGCCGACAGGTCGCCGATGTTGGCATAGACGGCCAGCGCGTCGTACTTCGCCAGCACCGCGGGATCGAGGTCCTCGAGCCGCTCGGTGGAGGTCATCTCGATCCCACGCGGGGCGAGCACGGGCTCGAGTTGGGCGAACCGCGCGGCCGGCTGGTGGTGCCCCTTGTCGCCGAGGAACAGCACCCTGATCGGCGGCTCGGCCGCCGACGCGACCGACCCGACGAACGCCAGCACGATCGCCAGGACCTTCCGCGTCACGAAAAACTCCACTCGGGCAGCCTCATGATCCTGCCTCCCTGCAGCGCCGACTCGTGCGCCAGGATGCCGGTGCAGGTCCAGTTGGCGCTCTGCCGGGCGTTGGGATAGGGGTCGCGGCCCTCGACGAGCGCGGTCACGAACTCGTGCACGAGATGCGGGTGGCTGCCGCCGTGGCCGCCCCCCTGCATGAACGACAGGTGCTGGTGCTCATCGGCATCGTAGACGCCCCCCGTGGTGAACCGCCGGATCGGCTCCGGCAGGAGGTGGGCGAAGTCGGGGACCGGCACCCGGCTCGGGATCTCGGGCTCGGGCTTCTTCGCCGTGTGGAGCAACGGCTGCTCCCCCTCGCAGAGCTGCCACTCGAAGCTCTGCGTCGAGCCGTAGACGTCGAAGCTCTCGCGGTACTGCCGGGCCGTGTCGAACAGCGACCGGATGACGCGGGCCACCACGTCGCTGTTCCGGAGCTTCACATGGGCGCTCTCGATCGCGAACGGCGAGCCATAGTGCTTCACGAGCTCGGCGCGGATCCGGCCCGAGCCGAAGCAGCTCACCTCCTCGGCGTCGAGCCGCTGGAGGGCGAGGCACGGCCCCACGCAGTGGGTCGCGTAATGCATCGGCGGCAGGCCCGGCCAGTAGTTCGGCCAGCCGTCCATGTCCTGCTGGTGGCTGGCCTGCACGAACTGGATCCTGCCCATGTCGCCCCGGTCGGCCATCTGCTTGATGAACAGGAACTCGCGGGCGTAGACGACCGTCTCGGCCATCATGTACTTCAGGCCCGTCTTCGCCGAGAGCTCGACGATCTTGCGGCAGTCGTCCACGCTCGTCGCCATCGGCACGGTGCACATGACGTGCTTGCCGGCCTCCAGGGCCGCGATCGACATCGCCGCGTGGTCGGGGATGGGCGAGTTGATGTGGACGGCGTCGACGTCCCTGTCCTTGAGGACGTCGGCGTAGGACTGGTACCGCCGCTCGACGCCGGAGGCGTTGCCGACCTGGTCGAGCTAGTCCTTCGACCGCTGGCAGATGGCGACGAGCTCGGCCTGCGGGTGCCGCTGGTGGATGGGAATGAACTCGGCCCCGAAGCCGAGGCCCACGATCGCGGTGCGGATGCGGCGGGGGGACGAACTGGTCTTGGGCATCGCGAGGTTTCCGCCGGGGGTATCGGGAGAACGTAACTTCAAAGTGTGGCGAGACTCTGCGGCCCGTCCATGAGCCTTTGTACCGGCCGCATGAGATTTTTCCCGCCCGTGGCGATCGTCGAGATGTCCACCCCGTGCGGGTGCGTTGCTGCGCCGCGGAGCACCGCGCTGGAGGGCCTTTTCGTCGGAAAGCTAGAATCCGGGGCCAGAGGTCTCGCCCTCCGTGTCGCTCCCCGGGGTACCGTCCATGCGTCTGATGACTCTCGCACCGCGTGTCGTGCTGGCGGCCTGTTTCGTGGTTCCCCTCCGGGCCTCGGCGGCTCCGGCGGAGCGGATCATCCGCGGCGGCCCGATCGTCACCGTGAACCCCGCCCAGCCGACGGCCCAGGCGGTGGCGATCGCGGGCGGGAGGATCGTGGCCGTCGGCGGCGAGGCCGATGTGATGCGGCACGCGGGCGCGGCCACGGAGGTCACGGACCTCGGCGGGAAGACGCTCGTGCCGGGGTTCGTCGACGGCCACAGCCACTTCATGTCGCTCGTCGACGTGCGGACCCAGGCGCTCTGCGCCTCGCCGCCGGCCGGCCCCTGCACGACCGTGGCCGACGTGATCGCGGCCCTCAAGGGGGTGCAGGAGCGGCGGAAGCTCGGCCCCGGGAGGTTCGTGATGGGCTTCGGCTACGACCCGGAGCTGCTCGCCGAGCGCCGGGCTCCGACGAGGCAGGAGCTCGACGCCGCGTTCCCCGAAAACCCCGTGATCCTCGTGCACGTCTCGGGCCACGGCGCGATGCTCAACTCCAGGGCGCTGGCGGCCTACGGAATCACCGCTGCCACCCCCACGCCCCCCGGCGGCGTGATCGGCCGCGAGCCGGGGTCGAACGAGCCGAACGGCCTGCTCTTCGAGACGGCCTTCCTCCCGATCTTCGCCAAGGTGCCCGGGCCGGACGACGACGAGACGCTCGAGCTGCTGAAGGCCGGGCAGGAGCTCTACCTGCGGGCGGGCATCACCACGGCCCAGGAAGGGGCCACGATGAAGCACCAGCTCGACCTGCTCCGGATCCTGGCCGACCGCGGCGACCTGAAGATCGACGTGGTCGCCCTGCCCTTCATCACCGAGATCGACGCCGTCTTCGCCGGCCAGCCGCCCCGCAACGAGCCGGAGTACCGGAACCGGCTGCGGATCGGCGGGGTGAAGCTCGTGAGCGACGGCTCGCCGCAGGGAAAAACCGCCGCCTTCACCACGCCCTACCTGACGCCGGGACCGGCGGGCCAGCGGGAGTGGCGGGGCGAACTCTCGTTTCCACAGCCGCAGATCAACGAGTGGGTGAAGAAGGTCTACGACGGCGGCGCCACGCTGTTCGTCCACTGCAACGGCGACGCCGCGATCGACGCCCTGCTCGAGGCCCACCGCTTCGCCTCGGGCGACGACCCCGCCCGGCCGCGGGGCACCGTGGGCGTCCACTCGCAGTTCATCCGCCGTGACCAGCTGGAGAAGTACGCGGCCTGGAGGATCACCCCGTCGTTCTTCACGATCCACTGCTTCTACTTCGGCGACACCCACGTGGCCAATCGCGGCCCGGCGCAGGCCGACTTCATCAGCCCCATGAGGTCGGCCCGGGCCCTCGGCATCCGGCCCGCGAACCACACCGATTTCAACGTGGCCCCGCTCGACCAGCTGTTCACGATCCACACCGCGGTGAACCGGATCTCGCGGTCGGGGCGGACGATCGGGGCCGACGAGCGGATCGGGCCGGCCGAGGCCCTCGAGGCGGTCACGCTCGACGCCGCGCGGATGTACGGCGAGGAGTCGCGGAAGGGCTCGATCGAGGTGGGCAAGCTCGCCGACCTCGTCGTGCTCTCGGCCAACCCGCTCACCGTGCCCCCGGCCACGATCGAGACGATCCGCGTCGAGGAGACGATCAAGGAAGGCACGACCGCCTGGAAGCGGGCCGCGGGGAACGACGGCCGCCCGGGGCGTTGACGGCCCGGGAGCCGGCGACCGTCAACGCGCCTCGGCGTCGGCGAAGACCTCTGCAGCCTCCCAGGTCCGCCAGCGGACCTCGCAGCCCTCCGGCACCATCACCACCAGTGGCAGCCGGCTGTTGTAGGGAACCAGCCGACTCGGCCCGGCGACGAACGCCGGGGTGTCCGCGGTCGGCCCGCCGATCCGCGTCTGCGCGGCGGAGTCGAAGGTGCCCTCGGCCTGCCAGTAGGAGAAGCCCCAGCCGGGGATGTCGACCTCGCGGAGTTCGCCGCCGAAGCGGAAGTTGTTCACCCCGTCGGTGACGATCGTCCTGCCGACGACGATCTCGACACGGAAGTCGTCCTCCACGTCGCGGTCCTTGTGCGGCAGCAGGATCACCCGGCGTTCCATGCCCGAGGGGGCCTGCGGGTACGCGGCCTCGAGGTTCTTGATCGCGCCGGGATCGGCGGCGGGCTCGTCGGCCGTCGCCGACGCGCCGGCGAGGGCCGCGACCAGCGCCGCCAGCAGGGCCGAGGCGACGACACCGCCGCCGCGGCTGGACGAGAAACGTGAAGTCAGGGGCATGGGAAGATCTCCTTGGGTGAGGTGGCGGATGCCGGGCGACTCCGCCCCGGGATGGGTGAACCGACGGGCGACCGCATGGGGAGGGCCCACGGAATGGTCCCGGTCCGGTCGGGCCGCGTGGCGGTCATGACAGTCCCAGGGCGGTGCGGAGCACGGCCAGCGCACGGTCGCCATGTTGGGCGGCCACGACCACGTCGAGGCGGACCTCGCTGGTGTTCACGAGATCGACGTTGATGCCCGCCTCGCCGAGCGGCTTGAACAGGCGGTCGGCGATGCCGGCGTGGCTGCGGATGCCCACGCCGGTGATCGAGAGCTTCGCGACGTGGGGCACGTCGGTGACGCTCGCCCCCCGGGCGGCGGCGATCCGTCGGGAGACCTCGATCGCCCGGTCGCGGTCCCCCGCCGGCACGGTGAAGGAGAGCGTCGCCAGGCCGTTCCGCGGATGGCTCTGCACGATCATGTCGACGAACAGGCCGGCCTTGCCTACCTCCTCGAAGACGTCGGCGGCGACGCCGGGCCGATCGGGCAGCCGCGTGAAGGTGACGAGTGCCTGCGTCGTGTCGAGCAGGCAGTCCTCGATCGCCAGGTCCTCCATGCCCTCCAGGCGGCGGACGACCTCCAGCGGGCTGGACTTCGCCGGTCTGCCGGCGGCGGCGGTCTCGGCGCCCGCCTCCTCCTCCAGCCGGAAGGCGCGGTGGACCGCCTTGACGGCGGCCGCCCCATCCCGCCGGTCGACGAGCACCGAGATCTTGATGGCGCTGGTGGTGATCATGTGGACGTTGATCCCCTCGCGGGAGAGCGCCGAGAACATCCGTCCGGCGACGCCCTCGGAGCGGGCCATGCCCACGCCCACCACCGAGACCTTCGCCATCGCGTCGTCGTGGGAGACTCCGGCGGCCTCCAGTTCCGCGGCCGCGGCCCGGGTGATCTCCAGGGCGGCGGCGAGGTCGTCCTCGGGGACGGTGAAGGAGACGTCGGCCCGCCCCTGCTGGGCCACGTTCTGCACGATCATGTCGACGACGATGCCGGCGGCGGCCAGCCGCGAGAACAGCAGGTGGTTGCCCCCGGGCTGGTCGCGGGCGTCCTCGACCGTGATGCGGGCCTCGTCCTTGGCGAGGGCCACGCCGCTGGCGGGCCGGGGCGTCGCCCGGTCGGCGGCCAGGATCGTCGTTCCCGGGCCGTCGCGGAAGCTCGACCGCACGACCACCGGCACGCCGAACTTCTTCGCGAACTCGATCGACCGGGAGTGCATCACCCCGGCCCCCAGGCTCGCCAACTCCAGCATCTCGTCGTGGCTGATCGAGGCCAGCCGCCGGGCCTCCGCGAGGATCCGCGGGTCGGTCGTGAACACGCCGTCGACGTCGGTGTAGATCTCGCAGACGTCGGCGCCGAGCACGGCCGCCAGCGCGACGGCCGTGGTGTCGGAGCCACCGCGGCCGAGGGTGGTGATGTTGCCGTGCTGGTCGATGCCCTGGAACCCGGCGGCGATCACGATCGCCCCGGAGTCGAGCAGCGACCTCACGTGGTCCGTCGAGATCGACTTGATCCGGGCCTTCGTGTGCGTGGAGTCGGTGCGGATGCCGACCTGGGCGCCGGTGAGGCTCACGGCCTGGTGGCCCAGGGACTGGATCGCCATCGCGAAGAGCGCCACGCTCACCTGCTCACCCGTGGAGAGCAGCATGTCCATCTCGCGGGCGCTCGGGCGGTCGGTGATCTGCCGGGCGAGGTCGACGAGGATGTCCGTCTGGTGGCCCATGGCGCTGACGACCACGACCACCTGGTCGCCGGCCGCGTGCCGCGCGATCGCCTTGCCGGCGGCGGCCTTGATCTTGGCCGGGTCCGCCACGCTCGTCCCACCGAACTTCTGCACCACGAGAGCCATCGACGAATTCTCCAGAGTCGTGACGCGGCCGCCGGCGGACCGGTCAGCCCCGCCCCAGGAACGTACCCATGAGCCTCCAGCCCGGCAGGATCGCCTCCCCGCCGGCCAGCGCCGCCGCCTCGTCGTAGGTGGCCGTGCCGGCCGGCGCGATGCCGGTGCCGGCCATCACGAAGGGGACGGCTCCCCGCGAGTGCGTCTTGGTGGCGATGAAGGTCGGATGGTCGGGGCAGACGAGGATCCGATGATCGCCGGCCGTCGCGAGGTGGGCGGCCAGCGGGGCGACGATCTTGGCGTCGATCTCCTCGATGGCCCGCACCTTCGCCGCCGCGTCCCCCTGGTGGCTGGCCTCGTCCGGCGCCTCGACGTGGACGCAGACGAGGTCGCGTTCGGCCAGCTCGGCGATCGCGGCCCGGCCCTTCGCCGCGTAGTCGGTGTCGAGGTAGCCCGTGGCCCCGGGCACCTCCCGCCGCTTCCAGCCGGCCAGGGCGGCCAGCCCGCGGAGCAGGTCGACGGCCGTGATCATCGTTCCGGCGATGCCGTACCGCGTCGCGAAGGGCTCCAGCGCCGGGGCGCGGCCGGCACCCCACAGCCAGACGTGCGTGGCCGGCCTGGCGCCGGCGGCGCGGCGGGCGCGGTTGACCGGGTGGTCGGCGAGCCAGTCGGCGCTCCGCGCCATGATCTCCGTGAGCAGCCGGCTGCCCGTGCCCCGCGGGAAGTCGTCGGTGACGGCCTTGTCCATGAGGTCGTGCGGCGGCGTGGCCCGGAGGTCGCCGCCGAGCGGGGCCGCGGCCGCGGGGGAACCCCGGTAGAGCAGCAGGTTGCGGTAGCTCACCCCGGGAACGAACCGCCAGGCGGCGGCGAGGGCGGGGAAGTCGGCGACGAGGCCCTCCTGGGCCCGGGCCAGGAGCTGGGTCGCCTCCTCCGTGGAGACGTGCCCCGCGGTGAAGTCCTCCATCGTGCGGTCGCGGATCGTGACGAGGTTGCACCGCACGGCCCAGTCGTCGGGGCCCAGGACGATCCCCTGCGCGGCCGCCTCCAGGGGGGCACGGCCCGTGAAGAAGGCCAGCGGGTCGTAGCCCATGAGGCTCATGCAGGCCACCTCGGACCCGGGGGGCAGGCCGTCGGGCACGTGGTTGGTGAGGCCGACGCGGCCCCGAGCGGCCAGGGCGTCGAGGGCCGGCGTCCGCGCCGCCTGGAAGGGCGTGCGGCCCCCCAGCGATTCCTGCGGGGCATCGGCCGCTCCGTCGGGAATGACGATCAGGTATTTCATGCGCGCAGGCGGTTCGAGGTGGTTGCGGTTCGGGCGTCTTCTTCAGGCGTCGTCGTCGAGCACGCTCAGGCAGGCCGTCGGGCCCGCCACCACGTCCGAGGCGTCGATGTGGGCGACGGCCTTGCGGATGGCGGACGACCCGCAGGGGTGCGTCATGATCACGAACGGCACCGCCGCCCCGGCGGCGGCGGCGACCTCGTGCTGGATGACCGACGCGATCGAGATCCGGTGCGCGCCGAGGATGCCCGTGATCCGGGCGAGCACGCCCGGCCGGTCCTCGACGAGCACCCGGAGGAAGTGCCGTTCGAGCGTGTCGACGTCGGCGATCCGCGCCCCCGGGCTGTCGGCGTCGAGCACGCCGGTGGTCCGGAAGGTGATCGCGGCCCGGCCGACGGCCGTGTCGATGATGTCGGCGACGACCGCCGATGCGGTGGGCATCTGGCCCGCGCCGAGCCCGTGGAAGAACATCCTCCCCACGGCGTCGCCCACGATGCTCACGGCGTTGTAGGCGCCCCGCGTCTCGGCCAGGGGCGTTCCCATCCGCACCAGGGCCGGGGCCACCCGCATCGCGATCCGGCCGTCGGCCGTGCGGCTGGCGACCGCGACCAGGCGGATCCGATGGCCGAGCTCCCGGGCGCAGGTGAGCAGCCCGAGGTCGAGGCCGTCGATGCCCGTCCGCGGGATCTCGGCCCAGGGAACCCAGACCCCGTAGGCGAGGTGGGCCAGGATCGCCAGCTTGTGGGCCGCGTCGGTGCCGTCGACGTCCATCGACGGGTCGGCCTCGGCGTAACCCTTGGCCTGGGCCAAGGCGAGCACCTCGGCGTAGTCGGCCCGGTCCTCCTCCATCCGCGTGAGGATGAAGTTGCTCGTGCCGTTGAGGATCCCCCGGATGCTCTCGATCCGGTTGGCCGCCAGGCACTGGCCGATGGCGGCGACGATCGGGATGCCGCCGGCCACCGCCGCCTCGAAGGCGATCGAGCGGCCCCGGCGGCGGGCGAGGTCGAAAAGCTCGGGCCCGTGCTCGGCCAGGAGCGCCTTGTTGGCGGTGACCACGTCCTTCCCGCTCTCCAGGAGCTCGATCATCATCGACCGTGCCGGCTCCAGTCCCCCCACGAGCAAGGCGACGACGGTGATCGACGGGTCGCGGGCGATGTCGCGGACGTCCGTCGAAATGCGGTCGGCTGCCAGCCCGAGCCCGCGGTCCTTGCTCACGTCGCGGCACACGGCCCGTTCGACCACGATGGGTCGGCCGGCGTGCCGGCGGATGTGGTCGGCGGACTCCTCGAGCAGGCGGACCACGCCCGACCCGACCGTGCCCAGGCCGACGATGCCGACGCGGACGGGTTCGTGCATGGGTGGCGTGCCGAAGGGGGGCGGGGACGGAGCGGGAAGACCGACGTCGACGGCGATCCTATAGGAACGTAGGTCGTGTTCGGAAGGACGTCGACGGCGGCTGCGGCCGGGACCGGTCGTGCGGGCCATGCCGGTCCTGACGTCCCGCCCGGGCTCACGCGGGGCCGGCCGATCGCGTACAACGAGGTCCCAGCTTGGCCGGTCTCGCCAGGCTGGCTCTCGCCAGACGACGCCCCCCGGAGCCCCGCCCTTGGAAACCGCCGCCCGCGACTTTCTCTTCCAATTGCTTGAGGCGCCGAGCCCTTCCGGCTACGAGCAGCCGATTCAGAAGCTGGTCCGCGAGTACCTGTCCGGATGTGCCGAGTCGGTCGTGACCGACTCGCACGGCAACGTGATCGGCGGCGCGAACACGGCCGCACCGATGCGGATGCTGCTCGCCGGCCACTGCGACCAGATCGGCCTCATCGTGCAGTACATCGACGGCGACGGCTACATCTCCGTGCAGCCGATCGGCGGCTGGGACCCGATCCAGCTCGTGGGCGCCCGGGTCACCATCTGGACGGCGGCGGGGCCGGTGGCGGGCGTCATGTCGCGGAAGCCGATCCACCTGCTCACCGAGGAGGAGCGGAAGGTCGTCCCGAAGATGAAGGACCTCTGGATCGACATCGGGGCGGCCGACAAGGCGGAGTGCGAGGGCGTCGTCCGCGTCGGCGATCCGGTGACGCTGGAGCTGCGGGTCCAGGAGCTCCGCAACGGCCGGGCCTCCGCGGTCGCGATGGACGACAAGATCGGGCTGTGGGTGGTGCTCGAGGCCTTTCGCCGGGCCGTCGCCGCCGGCCCCCTGCCCTGCGCGGTCTACGTGGCCTCGACCGTCCAGGAGGAGATCGGCCTGCGGGGCGCGCAGACGAGCTCGCACGCCGTCGATCCGCACGTGGCGATCGCCGTCGACGTCACGCACGCCACCGACTGCCCCACGATCGACAAGAAGTCCGAGGGCGACGTGGCCCTCGGCCGGGGGCCCGTCGTCTACCGCGGCCCGAACATGAATCCGCACGTGGTCGAGCGGCTCCTGGCCGCGGCCGCCGCCAAGGCGATCCCGGTGCAGCTCGGGGCCAGCGGTCGGGCCACGCCGACCGACGCCAACGTCCTCCAGACCACCCGCAGCGGCGTGGCCACGGGACTCGTGAGCGTCCCCAACCGCTACATGCATTCGGCCGTGGAGACGATTTCCCTCGACGACGCCGACCGGGCCGCGGACCTCCTGGCCGCGTTCTGCCGGGGCCTCGAGGGCCCGATCTCCTGGGCGCCGTAATTGTCCGTGGAAAAGGCCATCCATGGCCTTTTCCACTGCGCCGACCGGGGGAAACGCCGAGGTTTTCCACGGTCGGCAGTCGTCGCATCCCCGCTCCGGCAGACTTGATCCACATTCTGCTCGTCGCCACATGCAGCCGATCACGTCGACCGCATCGGAATCCGG
>JBIIUP010000095.1:0-10854 GCA_044339885.1 Pirellulales bacterium
CACCCCGCCCGGTCGCCAGGCAGCGCAAAGGAGTGGTCTGAGTGAGATGGCTTCGTGCGACGCGTGGTCGACGCGGCCATGAAATCGACGCAGGCGACCACCGCGGATCCGCTGGGCCTCACGCCAGCGCGTCCCACGTGACCGTCGGGCAGGCATCGGCGGCCGTCATCCGCTCGACGGCGGCCATGTCCTTGAATCCCGTGCCGGTGATGATGCACACCACCGTGTCCCGGGGGCCGATGTCGCCGCGGGCCGCGGCGGACAGTGCCCCGGCCACGCCGACGGCACCGGCCGGCTCGGCGAAGATTCCCTCCTCGCGGGCCAGCCGCTGCTGCACGAGCCAGGTCTCCTCGTCGCTGACGGTGTGGCCCGTGCCGCCACTGGCGCGACACGCGGCGATCACCTCGTCGCCGTCGACCACGCTCGGGACCTGCAGGCCGCTGATCGCCGTCGCGCAGACGACCGCCCGGGCCCGGATGTCGCCGTCGCGGAGCGGTCCGGCGATCGTGTCGTTTCCCGTGGGCTGGACGCAGTGGATCGCGGGCGACCGGGCCAGTTGCCCATGTGCGACGAGCCAGGTGAAGCCGCGGGCCACGGCGAGCGTGAGTCCGCCGCCGCCGGCCTCCACGAACACGTGTTCGATGGGCCCCACGCCGTCCGCATTGGCAAGCTCATGGCTGATCGTTTCCACCCCGCTCATCCCCACCGGGCTGTAGCGGTAGCCGCTGATCTCCAGCGAGTTGCCGGGGCTGCGGCCGATCTCGGCCAGTCGCTCGAACGTCCGCTCCGAGATGTCCGCATCGAGGCCGAAGCCGCGAACGCGGCACAACCGGGCCCCGTGAGCCATCATCTGCAGCACTTTGCCTGCCGGTGCGGTCTCCATGAGCGCGACGTCGAGCGGCACGCCAGCCCGCGCGCAGGCGGCGGCCAGTGCCGAGCCGGTGTTGCCGCTCGACGTGGCCACGCACCGGCGCTTGCCCGCGGCCCGCAGCGCCGAGACCGCCACGACGGCGAAGCGGTCCTTGTACGACCCGCTCGGATTGGCACATTCCAGTTTGAAGAGGAGCCGGCCGATCCCGGCCCGCGGCCCGATCGCCACCGACTCGACGAGCGGCGTTTCGCCCTCGCCGAGCATGATCCGCGCTGCCGCGGGCACCGGCGCGATCCGCTCGGCAAACCGCCACACGCTCATGCCTCACCACCGTCTGAGTGAGGGCGGATCGCCCGGCCCGCGCCCGCGGTGGCGTCGGGGCGTTCGAGGATCACCATGAGCGCATCACCGGCCCGCACGCTCGGCTCCGTCCGCAGGGCGAGCACCAGCCCCGTTGCCTGCGCGAGGACGTCGCGCACGGACTCTCCCAGCGGATCGCAAACGGTACCCACGAGGTCGCCCGCCCGGACTTCGGCACCCAGCGCGACGAGCGGCCGGAAAAACCCGGCGCTCAACGCGGGATGGCTGGCTTGCAGGTGGCCGGAGCCGTCCCGCGGATCCTCGACGACGAGCGGTTCGCCGGCGGCCCCGTCGAGGTCGATGCCGGCGCCGGCCGCGAACATGCCCAACTCCCGCATCACGCGCAGGCAGCCGCGGAGGTAGTCGCCGACGGCGCGCGGGTCGCAGCCCCCGCCGCCTCCGTGCTCGGCATAGATCGCGGGCACTCCCAGGTCGCGGGCGGCCGAGAGCGACCGGCCCTCGAGCGTGGGAGTCGTGCCCCAGATCACCGGAAGGCCGAAGCTGCGGGCGAGTCGCCGCTGCGTGTCGAGGATTCGGGGATCGGGATGCAGCGTGTAGCCGGTCATCGGCAGCACCCGCATCACGCGGCCGCCGGTGTGCAGATCGATCAGGCAGTCGGCCCGTCGCAGCATCGTGGTCACGGCATGGGCCGCCTGGAGGGTGGGCGAGCCGTGCGGATCGCCCGGAAACGACCGGGCCATGTCGAGGCCATCGCTGCCGGTCCGCGTGGCCGCGGCGAAGGCCGTGGGGTTGGCCACCGGCACGAGCGTCACGCTCCCGCGGAAGGCAAGGGATTCGAGCCTCCGCGAGAGCTCTCGCACCGCCTCCATCGGCTCGTATTCGTCGCCGTGCACGCCGGCCAGCACCAACAGGCTCGGGCCCTGCCCGCCGCCGGCGATGACCCGCACGGCGATGCCTGGTGCCGCCGTCATGCCCTCAGACCCCGGCAGTGGCCGAGGTGGCGAGGAGTTCCACGATCACCGGCAGGGAAAGAAGCTGTTCCCGCTGGGCAGGCGTCAGCGGCTGCAGCGGCCGCGGGGCCACACAGCCGGGGATGCCACGGGCATTGAGCACGGCGGAGCAGGCGGGAAAGAGGGGCAGGGGCGCCCGCACGGCATCGAGCAGCCGCGCCAGCCGCCGCTGCCGGTTGGCCGCGAGGGCGTGGTCACCCGCAGCGACGGCATCGACGATCGACCGCGTCCAGGCCGGGGCGATTGCGAAGATGCCGTCGAGATTGGCGACGGCCCCTTCGCGGGCGAGCACGTCCACCAGCAGCGGCTGGGCCGGGATGACTTGAAACGACTCGGAAACGCCGCTCTCGGCGAGCGTGTGCACGAGTTGCCGTGTGGCCGACCAGTCGTCGGAGACCTTGATGCCGCGAATATTGGGATGGCGGGCCAGCCGGCAGACAAGCGGGGCTTCGAGCTTCACGCGGGTCCGCATCGGCAGGTCGTAGAGGTAGACCGGCCGCCGCGACACGTCGGCGAGGGCCTCGAAATAGCAGGCCAATTCGTCCTGGGAAAACGCGAGGAAGTAGGGGGCGAGCACGACGACCCCGTCGATCGGCAGCGTGTCGACGGCCTGGATGCGGGCCAGCGTGCGATCGAAGCTGCAGTCGCCCACGCCCACGAGCACGTCGCCGCGTCCGCGGGACGCAGCCACGCCCTGCTGCACGAGCGCGTGCCACGTCCCGTCGGCGAGGAGTTGCAGGAGGCCCATCGTGCCGCCGATGAGCACGCCATCGATCCCGGCCTCCCATTGGTCCTCGAGATGGAGCCTCAGCCCCTCGGCATGGAGCCGACCGTTGTCGTCGAGCGGCGTGCAGATCGCGGAGACGAGTTTCATGGCGATATGATCCGGCCGAGGGAATGAGAACGCCGCCGCGGTCGCCCTATTTTATAACAGTTTGTAGCATATGCCTCCAACGCGGCCTCACGACTCGCCGCGAGGATCCCGTGGCAGCCGCCTTACCCGGCCCGTGGTGCTTCAGCCTGCCGCGCCCGCTCGAGGGCAGCCTGAAGTTCGCGCTCGATGACATCGAGGGCATTGAGCGGCTCGAGAGGGTTGGCGCAGCGTTCGACCCGGTTCGTGGCCGGATCCCACTCGACGGGCCCGAACCGCGCCGGCTCCCGCGTTCCGCTCACGACGTGGCCGAGGGCATCATCCTGGTTGTAGTGCCAGAACTCAAAGGGAAAGTGAATGAACCCGTGAGCCTCGAGAACGTCGGTGATCGCCAGGCGGTTCGCGAGGGCCGCCGGCTCGACGAACGGCGACCGCATCGGCGTCCGCTCGCTCATGTGGAGGTATGGCTCGCCCCGCCAGACTTCCGTGCCGTCGTCCCGCCGCAGGACCGAGATGTCGATCGCGGAGCCCGACATGTGTGTGCCGATCTTGGGAATGTTGGCGATCAGCACGATGGATCGGCGGGCGACCAGTTCGACCGGCGGCAGCCGGCCCCCACACTCCCAGATGCACTTGTCCAGGATCGCGTCGAACACGGCGGGCTTGAGCACCAGCTGCCGCTGCATCTCGAGTGAGCGATAGGCGTCTTCGATCTTCAGGATCCAGCCCCGCGCGTTGAGCGCTCGGCCCACATCGACCACCCTGCGCACCAGGCTCTCCCGCATGAAGAACACGCGCTCGAGCGTGCCGGCGATTCTCGTCTCCGAAAACTGCATCTCGACGGCCGCCGTCGCCGCGGCGTCCCGCAGCGACGCGAACGGCTCGCCGCACTCCTCGACCGGAAACCGGAGCACGTCCTGAACCACGTCGTAGCCCCGTTGCATCTGCTCGGCCCAGTATGCGCACCGCGCGGCCCCGGCCTGTTCTCCGTCGGCCTGCATCACCGCTTGGGCATCCATCGGATTCGTCTCCATCATCGTGATCCTCCGGGATTGTTGATCGTCGGATCATCCGGAGCCGACAGGATATCGCTGCCCCGGCAGTCCGGCACGATATCGAGGCGGTGGCCCGTCAACCAAAACGCTCTGGACGAAACGGACGAGGATGCGTGAGCGGTGGACGGCCGAGCACGAGGTCGGCCGCCAATCGCGCCGATCCGGCGGCCGTCTGCAGCCCAAGCATCTGGTGACCCGTGCAGTAGAAGAGGTTTGCCAGCTGCCGTGAAAACCCGATGATCGGCACGCCATCGGGGGTGCAGGGCCGCAGTCCGCGCCAGATGTCGCGAACGCACAGTTCGGCCCCGGCCGCTTCGTTGTCCCCCAGGTCGAGGTAGTCTTGCACCCCGCGCTGGATGCCTTGCAGCCGGCTGACCGAGATGCTGAAGTCCTGGTCGACCAACTCCAGCGTGCCCGCCACCCGCAGCCTGTCGGGAAAGGGTGTGACGGCGATCTTGCGATCGACGATCATGACCGGCCGCGCAGGGCGGTGTGCGGCGCCGTCCACGGTCATCGAATATCCCTTGCCCCCCAGAATCGGCACCCTCAGACCGAGCTTGGTCGCGATCGACGGCGACCAGGAGCCCGCGGCGAGCACCACCAGGTCGGGCTCGACGGGGCCCTGGGTCGTGATGACGCGGGCGATGCGGCCGGCGGAGACGTCGAAGTCGTACGCCTCGGCGGGTGGGAGGATCGCGCCGCCCGCGGCACGGAATGCAGCCGCCACGGCCAGTGACGCGCGGTAGGGGTCGATCTGCGCCTCGTCGGGGAAGTAGACGCCCCCCAGCACACGCGGCCGCAGCGTCGGCTCGAAGGCGAGCACCGCGTCGCGATCGAGGTGTTGCCCGGACACGCCGCGGTCTGCCATCAGATGCATCTCGTTCACGGCGGCCTCGACACCGTCGTTCGTGCCGCTCACCATCAACAGCCCGCGGCGTTCAAAGCCCAGCGGGTCGCCTCCGCCTGCCGTGGTCGTGGCGGCCAGTTCCTCGAACCAAGCGAGCGTGTGATGCGAGAGCGCAACAAGCACTTCGATCGATGCGAGCATGGTCCGGCGGTTCGACGCCCGGCGGAACCGCCAGAGCCAACGCACGAGGTCGAGACTCAGTCGGGGCTGGATATGGAACGGGCTTTGGCCGTCGAGCAGCCAGGAAATCGCCTTCAGCAGCATGCCTGGCTGAGGCAGCGGCATCGCGAAACAGGGCGTCAGCCAGCCGGCGTTGGCGAATGAACAGCCGGCGCCGACGCCGCCCCGATCGAGGAGGGCCACGGAACGCCCCGCCTTCTGCAGTTCCAAGGCGGTGCACAGCCCGATGATTCCCCCCCCGACGACGAGCACGTCAGGCTTGTCCGTTACGTGATCCATTCGGCCTGCATCTCCAAGGGGTCCCGTCGTTCCTCCATCGCGGCCCCACTCCTGCGCGGCGACGTGGGCGATCACCCTGAATGTTTAGCACGGCTGACGACTGTCTGGATAGCCTCCGGGAAATCGACATCACTTCCGCATTCAGTTCCGCGGAATTCGCGCCGTCGCGCCCGCTGCCGTCCTGCCCGTGCTGCTCATCTACGCGGCCGTCCTCCCGGCCCGCGTCTTCGCCGCCGTGCTCCGTGCCGGTGCAGCCACCGTGAGCATCACCCCCGACCGACCGATTGCGCTGTGGGGGCAGGCACGGACACGGATCTCGACAGGCGTGGCCAACCCCGTCACGGCCACGGTGCTCGTTCTGGAGTCGCGCGACGAAGATCGCCTCGCCGGCGTTTCCACGTTCGTGGCGTGCCGGCCGGAATGCGGCGCTCGCCGGCGCCGAGCAGGAGAAGGCGGCCGATGTACCCCTCGCGCATCGCGTCGATCGGGTGACGCTCCCGCGGCGCACCGTCAGCGAGCGCGAATATCAGCTCGCCAGCGAGTAGATCCGCGAGCTTTCCATAGCTCCCGGCAGCGCCACGCAGATCTGGTGGCACGTCGAGGTGGTGAAGCGGTGGGAGCGGCAGCAGGCGGGGAACGTCGCACCGTTCACCACCGAGGTCCACGTCGTTCGCCTCGGTGACGTCGCCCTGGCCACCAACCAGTAGGTGTTGTTCGTCCCCGCACGCCCCATGCGGCGATCCGGTTCGTGCTTTCCGCCTCGCTGATGTCTCGCCTCGCGCTCATCGTGGTGGTCTTCCAGGTTCAGTGATCGTGCGATCGGTCCGCATCCGCGATCCGGCACAGCGCCGCGGTGATTTCCCGCTCGATGACGGCGAGCGGATTGAGCGGCACGGCCGGATCGCGGACCGGAACGACCTGGTTCGTCCGGGAATCCCAGTCGACCGGTCCATACGGCGCGGGCTGTGGGTTTCCGCTGAGGAGATGCTGCATGGCGTCTCCCTTGCTGTAGTGCCAGAATTCGAACGGATAATGCCTGAAGCCGTGCGCCTCCATGGCGGCGGTGATCTCCAGACGGACGTGCAGGCAGTCGGGCTCGACGAACGGCGAGCGCATCGGGGTGCGCTCGCTCATGTGTCCGCAGGAATCGCCGCGCCACACCTCTCGGCCGTCGTCTCGGCGCAGCACCGTGACGTCGATCGCCGAGCCCGACATGTGGGTGCCGATCTTCGGGACGTTCGCCACGAGCACGATCGCCCGGCGACCCACCAGCTCCGCCGAGGGGACCGTGCCGCCGTTCTCCCACACGCAGCGGCGCAGAATCGCGTCGAAGATCTCGGGCTTGCGGACCAGTCGGCGCTGCATCTCGAGCGACCGGAACCCATCCTCGATCCGGAGCATCCAGCCGCGGCGATTCATGTCGCGGCCGATGGCGACGAGGTCGCGCACGAGACGCTCTCGGAGGAAGTGGACGCGCGGGAGATCGTCGACGAGCGGGGAGTCGGCGAACGCCATCTCCACGGCTGCGGCGGAGGCGGCCTCGGGAAGGGACGCGAACGGTTCGCCGCATTCCCGCACCGGAAACGCCATCAGTCGCTGCACGAACGCGTCGCCGAGTTGCATCTGCTCCGTCCAATAACGGCGCCGGGCCTCGTCGGTGTCGGTCATTGGGACCATGCAACGGTCTCGCGGCAGGCGGTCAGGACGTCGCGTCGGCCAGGGGACGGGAGGCGTCGATCATGATCCACGCCACGCCCCCGATGACGGCGAAGAGGGCATTGAGGAGCAGTGCCGCGTCGAACGACGCGTAGCGATCCAGGCAGATTCCCATGACCATCGTGCTGACGGCGCCACCCAGGCAGCCGCAGGTGGTCATCATGCCGCCCATGACCCCGGCGTGTCGGCTGCCGATGTCGAGGCAGACCGCCCAGGCCGGCGGGATCGCCATCGAGATCAGTCCGGCCGCCGCGGCGAAGAGCACTGCGGAGGTGAAGCCGTGCGTCGTCCCCATCGCCGCCAGGATGACGCCGGCCGCCAGGGGCAGGCCGAGCATGCCCGGCAGCTGGCGGCCGAGCCGTCGCCCCCACCGCTTCGAGCCGACGTCGCTGGCCCAGCCTCCGAGGACGTTGCCGACCCCCATGCCGACGAGCGCCAGGGCCCCGAGCCAGCCAGCCGACCGCAGGTCGAATCCGCGTCTGGTCTGCAGATACTCCGGCAGCCACGTGACGTAAAAGTAGCAGCCGTAGATGGTGCTGAAATACATCAGGCAGATCAGCCACAGGTTCTTGCTGCCGGCGAAAAGCCGCCAGGGAACCGGCTGGTGGGGGGTCGGCGGCGCGGAGCCGATCAGGGACAGCTCCGCCGCGTTGACGGCAGGATGCGCGTGTGGGTCGTCGCGGAACCACACGTACCACGCCACCGCCCACACGAAGCCGAGCGACGCGAAGATCACGAACATCCACCGCCAGGTGACGAGCTCCTGCAGCCAGACCGACAGCGGCTGGGCCGCCGCGCCGCCGAAGGTGGCCGTCATCAGCATCAGCCCGAACACGCGGCCGCGTCGCGCCGTGGGGAACCAGCGGGTGACGACCTGGGCCGATCCGGGGAACATCCCGGCTTCCGCGGCGCCGAACAGGGCCCTCACGACCAGCAGCGACGCAAACCCCCGGGCCGCGCCGGTGAGCGCCGTCATGAGCGACCAGCTCACCACGATTCGCGTCAGCACCAGCCGCGGACCGAACCGATCCGCCAGCCAGCCTCCCGGCACCTCGAAGAGCGCGTAGCAGACGATGAACGCGCTGAACACGGTGCCCATCTGCGTCTTCGTGATCCCCAGGTCGCGCTGAATGGCGAGCGACGCGGTCGAGATGCAGATGCGGTCGAGATAGCCGATGGCGGCGAGCAGGAGCAGAAACACGAGCACCGTGCCCCCCGCTCGCGTCGGCAACGCGTCCACCGATCCACTTCGCAATTCCGTTGATTCCATAAGCTGAAAAGATTACCCGACGGACCCGCCCCCATCGATAAAGCAACACCCCTTCAATGTGATGTCCCTGACTCACCCGAGGGCGGCCGGATAGAGCGCGGCATTGAGTCCGTCTGGAGGCAGACCGGTGAGCGTTTGACAGCCGTCGTCCACTCCATGAGAATTATCGATTCTTCTTCTGTTGAGCATTGTCGTTCCTTCCGGAACGGGAGTGTGGGGTTTTCCTGCGTTCTGCCGGGTTGTCCCTTCTTTTTCACGAGAGCCCCGACCATGCCACGACTTTTTCTCTTGATCTTGGGTTCCCTGGCCGTCGCATCTCCCTTGGACGGAGCCTTCGCCGCGGACGCGGTGCCGTATGACCGAAACGTTCCTCACTACACCGGCACGGTCTATCCGCAGCCGCAGCAGGTGGAATACCGAGACGAGTTCCTGCCCCTGGCCCGCGTGGGGCTGCTGCTGGGGAAGGACGTGCCCCCGACGGACCCGCGCCTGACCGTTCTGGTGGAACGCCTGCAGCGGCAGGGCGTCGAGCCGCGGGTCGTGACGGCGGCGGACGACTCGGTCGAGACGCTGATTTGCATCGGCGACACCGGCGCGCATGGGACGCTGCTCGACGGCTTGTCCGTTCCGGACAAGCCCGAGGGCTACCTGGTGCACTGCGGCCGGCACGAGTCACGGCCCATCGTGTTCCTCGCAGGCCGTGATTTCCACGGGCTGCTCTGGGCCATCACGGCCTTCAACCAGCTCGTGACGACACAGGACGGTCGCCCGGTCGCACGCGCGGCCACGATCCAGGATTACCCCGACTTCCCCGGGATTCGGGCGTACACGCCGTTCAAGGACGACGACCAGGCCTCCATGGCGTGGTTCGGCGTCAACGTCCTTCGCGCCAATGCGGTCATCTATCGTCAGCTGCGCCGCCCGGCCGACTGGCGTCTGCCGCTGCGCGACGAGGGGGAGTTCGCGCGTTGGAAGGCCCACATTCAGAAGATCGGGGCCCAGCTTTCGCCGCTCCAGGTCACCTGGTACGACTCGATCCTCCCCTTCAGCGGCCACATCGGAGGGTTCGGGCGCGGCCAGTTGGGGCAGGTTCGATCGAAGTCGGAGGACGACCTGCGGCTGGTGGTCAAGGCGGGGCTGGCGCTGGCCGAGGCCGGCGGCAACCTGTGCCTGTTGTACGACGACTACCGGTTCTATCTCAGTGCCGAGGACGTCGAGGATTTCGGCACCGCCCGCGAGGCGGACGTGTATTTTCTGAACCAGGTCTATGCCGCCGTCTCGGCGAAGTTTCCGAAGTTCCGCATCCTCTTCTGCCCTCCCTTCTACTGGGGCGCCGGCGGGCCGGACGATACGACGACCTACGGCGAATCGAGAGACGCCTACCTCTCGGCGCTCGGGCAGCGGCTGCCCAAGGCCATCGACATTTATTGGTGTGGCCCGAAGGTCAAATCCACCCGGGTGACGGCCGACCAGCTCGCCTGGCTGTCGGGGCTGATCCAGCGCAAGCCCGTCTTTTGGCAGAACGCCTGCGGCACCTACCACGGAAGCCCGTACTACGCGTATCCCGGCGAGCCGATGAACGCCTGGCGTGACTGGTACGACGACGACTTCCTGCGGGGCATCGCGGCCTACGCCTATAACGGAGAGGATCCGTACATCAACATGACGCTCTTCGACGCCCTCTGGAACCGCCGCGCGTACGACCCGGTGGCGGCGGGCGAGCTGGCGGCGCAGAAGCTCGGCGGCCCAGAGAACTATCCCCGGCTGGTCGAGGCGTTCAAGAAGCTCGAGGCCATGGACGACTACGGTTGGTTCGAGCCGACCGCCCTCGCCGCACGGAACGTCGAGGCGGTCCGGCAGGAGACCGAGCAACTGGCCGCGCTCTACGACGCGGCACCGCCCGCGCTCAAGAGCCGCTGGCTGATGCTCGGGACGTTCGTGGGCTATCGCCAGAGATACCTGCAGGCGCTGCTGAAAAACCCGAACCTCAAGGAAGCGATTGAGGTCGATGCCCGCGTCCAGGAACTGGCGCTCGCGGAAACGGGCATGGATGCCCAGGCTCCCTGCGTGGTCCTGACACCGAACCAGTTCTCCGCGGGCCGTCAGCCGCAGTTTTATAGTTGGAAGGACGTTCCCCGCCGCCATGTGCTCTGGACGAACGGCGCCAGCTCCAAGGCCCCGTCGCTCGAGGCGACGTTTCAATTGCCCTATCCCTTGCGAGGCGACTCCGAGCTGATCATCGCCGGCCTCGATGACAATGCGCCGACGCCCTGCCGCATTCGCATCCGCATGAACGGCAACACGGTTTTCGAGGGGGCGAATCCCTTTGCGCCGGACCGCTGGAGCACGCACCGCTTTCCCGTCAAGGGCGGGA
>JBIIUP010000096.1:0-10832 GCA_044339885.1 Pirellulales bacterium
CCTTCTTGCCCGAGGCGCTCGCGACCCGCACCGCCTCGGCGAACTGCTCGGCCGAGACGAGGCCCTCGGAGACCAGGAGCTTGGCGAAGACGTCGGTGGCCATGGCGCGGCTGCGGAGCGGGGATGAGGGGCTGGCGGAAGGCCTGGGCTGACGGGCTGGCTGAGGATCAGGGTGCGGGTCGGGGGGCGGTCAGGCGGGGGCGGATTCGAGGAAGGTGTCGGCGTGCTCGTAGCCGGGGGCGCAGGTGCAGAGGAAGACGAGCTCCTCCGGGCCGGTGTTGCGGATCGTGTGCCGCAGCCCGGGCGGGATGGCGATGGCGTCGCCCGGACCCACGCCGCGGGTCTCCTGCCCGAGCGTCATCGCGGCGGTGCCGGAGAGGATGTAGTAGATCTCCTCGGTGACGGCGTGGTGGTGCGGGATCGTCGCCGCCCCGGGGGCCAGCCGCGCCTCGGCGAGGCTCTGCTGGCGGATCGCCGAATTGCGATGGGCCATGAGCTCGCGGATCGTGGAGCCGTCCACGGTCGTGAAGGGAACCGCGTCACGCTGGTTGACGACGTCCATCGCCGCTGCCGGGAAGCCTGGTGCTGGTGGTTCCGACCCACTCCGAAAGTCAGGATACCAAACCCGCCCGCATGTGCAGGACGGCCGGGGGGATCGGCCGGGTCTGCCAGCCGGCCGGGTCGGGCAGCCGCTCGACCGGGAACGACCCGTCGGCCTCGACGACGAACGTGCTCCCCGGGGGCGCCTCCCGCAGGAGGGCCGCCACGACCGCCACCACGTCGTCCGGCCGCTCGGTGAACATGGCCCAGGGCGGGGAGACGAAGACCAGCCACCCGGAGGCCGCCGGCAGTTCGGGCATCCGCCGGGCCCAGGTCAGGGCGTCCCCCGCCCGCACCTCGACCCGCTCGGCCACGCCCAGGTCGCGGGCCGTCGTCCGCAGCCGCTCCGCCGTGGGGAAGTGCCGCTCCACGAGGACCGCGCGGGCCGCCCCGCGACTGACCGCCTCGAAACCCAGGGCCCCGGTGCCCGCGAACAGGTCGATCGCCAGCCGCCCGCGGACGGACGGCCCGAGAAGATCGAAGAGCGTCTCGCGGACCCGGTCCTTCATCGGCCGCGTCCGCGGGTCGGGGGCGTAACCCAGCCGGCGGCCGCGGAGGTCGCCGCCGATGATCCGCGGCGCGGCGGCGGCGTCGGGCTCGGAACGGCGGGGCTTGGCCACGGAGGACTTGCCTGGAGAAGAACGACCAATCGCCGCACCGCCGGAGTCGGCAGGTTGCGGAGTCGGCTGCTACGGTACCATCGATGGACGTTCGGCGGACGGACGCGACTCACCCCCGGAGGCCCCTGGCATGGCCGCTCGATGGATCCTGGAGACGACGGCGGCGGCCACGGTGGCCGCGGCTGCATGCCTCGCCGCCGCGGCACCGGTGGCAGGCGATCCGGCCGCCGCGAAGGCCGAGTTCGCCGCCGCCAACCAGGCCTGGGACGCGATCCTCGGCGAAATGAGCGTGCTGGAGGCGAAGTACAACCAGCCGGGGGCCGACAAGCAGGCGATCGCGGCCGACTTCGAGACCAAGCTCGCGGCCGTCCGCACCGCCGCCCTGCGGCTGGAGCAGGCGGCGCTGACGCTCGTGGCCTTCGAGCCGAAGAACGAGAAGGCGCGGGAGATCTGCGGGGCCGTGGTCGCCTCCGCGCTGCAGAACGACGACCCCGTCAGGGCGCTCGCCGGGGCGACGAAGCTGGCCGAGGCGGGGGCCGCCGACGAGACGGTGATGCTCATGGCCGCGACCGCCGCGATGGTCCTCGCCCAGCCCGACGCGGCCGCCGACTGGCTGGCGAAGGCGAAGGCCGCGGGCCTGGCGCCGGACCGCGTCGCCGACCTGGAGCAGGCGATCGCCCGGGAGCGGCCCAAGGTCGACGCGGAGATGGCCAAGCGGAAGGCCGAGGCCGCCGCCGACGACCTGCCGCGGGTCAAGCTCGGGACCACCGCCGGCGACGTCGTCATCGAGCTCTTCGAGAACGAGGCCCCCAACACCGTGGCCAACTTCGTGAGCCTCGTCGGCAAGGGGTTTTACGACGGCACCCCGTTCCACCGCGTGATCGGCGGGTTCATGGCCCAGGGGGGCGACCCGACCGGCACCGGCACCGGCGGCCCCGGCTACGCCGTCGCCTGCGAGTGCGGCAACCCCGGCGCGCGGAAGCACTTCCTCGGCAGCCTCTCGATGGCCCACGCCGGCAAGAACACCGGCGGCTCGCAGTTCTTCCTCACCTTCGCCCCCACGGAGCACCTCGACGGGAAACACACGGTCTTCGGCCGCGTGATCGAGGGTTTCGACGTGCTGCCCAAGCTGCAGCGGACGCAGGACGACGAGGGGCGGCCCGTCCCGGGAGTCGAGCCGGATAAGATCGTCAAGGCGGAGGTGTTGCGGAAGCGGGCCCATCCCTACGAGCCCGCCACGCTGCCCGATCCGCGGAAGTGAACCCGCATCCGCGAGGTGCGACCATGCCCACGCCCCCAGGTGCAGCCCGCCCGCTCGTCGCGGTGGCGACGACCGCGCTGCTCGTCCTGCTCGCCACGCCGGCCGCCGCCGCCCCTCCCAGAGCCAAACCGAGAGCGACCCCCGGAGCGAACTCGATGGAACCCGCCGATCCCGCCGTGAACCCGGCCGTGGCCGGCCGCCTGCCCGACGACCAGATTCCCACGACCGACCAGGAGTGGCAGCAGCGGCTCTCCCCGCTGCAGTTCGAGGTGGCCCGGCGGAAGGGCACCGAGCGGGCCTTCACCGGCAAGTACACCGACACCGAGGCCGCCGGCACCTACCGCTGCATCTGCTGCGGCGAGCCGCTCTTCCGCTCGGGCGAGAAGTTCCACAGCGGCTGCGGCTGGCCGAGCTTCTTCGCGCCGATCGACGGCGTGCAGGGGCGGGCGATCGCGGAGCACGTCGATCGCTCGCACTTCATGGTCCGCACCGAGGTGACCTGCCGCCGCTGCGGCGCCCACCTCGGCCACGTGTTCGACGACGGCCCGCCCCCCACGGGCCTGCGGTACTGCATCAACTCCGCGTCGATCACCTTCGATCCGCAGCAGGCCGGTCCGCAGACGCCAGCTCCGCGGAAGCCCGGTCCCTGAACCGCCGCCCCTGAAGCCCCGCCCCTCGCACCCGGGCGCCCACACCATGAGCACACCCGCCGAGAACGTCCTGATCGCCGGTGCCTGGCGGCCCGCCGCCGCCACCGACACCTACCGCGGCTTCGACCCCACCGCGGGCACGCCGCGCGACGCCGTCTGGCCGGTGAGCGGCTGGAGCGACCTCGACGCGGCCCTCGACGCGGCCACGGCGGCCGCCCGGGAGCTGGCCGGTCTCCCCGGCGCGACGATCGCCCGGTTCCTCGAACGCTACGCCGAGCGGCTCGAGGCCCGCGGGGCCGACCTCGTCGCAGCGGCCCATGCCGAGACCGGCCTGGCCGTGAAGCCCCGGCTCGCCGAGGTCGAGTTGCCGCGGATGCTCGATCAGCTCCGGCAGGCCGCCGCCGCCGCCCGCGAGGGCACCTGGCGGATGGCCATGATCGACACCCCGCGAAACATCCGCTCGGCGGCCTTCGGCCTCGGCCCCGTCGTCGTGCTCCCCCCCGCGAACTTCCCGCTGGCCTTCGGCGCCGTCACCGGCGGCGACTTCGCGGCGGCGATCGCCGGCGGCAACCCCGTGATCGCCAAGTCGCACCGCGGCCACCCGGCCGTCTCGAAGATCGCCGCGGCCGAGGCCGTCGAGGCGATCCGCGAGACCGGACTGCCGGCCGCGACCGTGCAGCTCGTGCACGGGATCGCCGACGGCGAGCGGCTGGTCGCCGATCGTCGCGTGGGCGGCACCGCCTTCACCGGCGGCACCGAGGCCGGCAAGAAGCTCTTCGCCGCGGCGACCGCCGCCGGCCGCGTGATCTGGGTGGAGATGGGGGCGATCAACCCGGCGGTGCTCCTGCCGGGGGCGCTCGCGGAGCGCGGCGGCGAGATCGCCGGCGAACTGGCGACGAGCGTCACCGGCTCGGCGGGCCAGCTGTGCACCAAGCCGGGCGTCGTGTTCCTCGTCGACGACGCCGCCGGCAGGGCGTTCGTCGAGGCGGTCACCGCCAAGTTCGCCGCCGTCGGCCCGCAGGTGCTCCTCGGCCCCGGCGGCCGCGACTCCCTGGTGGCGGCGGTGGGCGGCATCGTGAAGGCCGGGGCGCGGGTGCTCGCCGGCGGGCAGGCCGGCGAGGGGCGGTGCAGCCACCAGCCGACGCTCCTGGAGGTGTCGGCGGCCGACCTCGCCGCACGGCCCGAGGCGCTGCTCGTCGAGGCGTTCGGCAACGCCACCCTCCTCGTCCGCTGCGGATCGCTCGCGGAACTCCGCGCCGCGCTGGCCCACGTGGAAGGATCGCTCGGGGCGAGCGTCTACTCAGCCCGCGACGGCCGCGACGACGGCGCCTTCGCCGAGGTCGCCCCACTGCTCGTCGAGCGGTCGGGCCGCGTGATCGAGAACCGGATGCCGACCGGCCTGGCCGTCGCGCCGCCGATGCAGCACGGCGGGCCGTGGCCCGCGGCCGGCCCACCGTTCTTTTCGGCCGTGGGCATGCCCTGGACGATCCTCCGCTTCGCCCGGCGGATCTGCTTCGACAGCTGGGTGGAGCGACGGCTGCCCGAGATCCTCCGGGACGCGCCGCCGGCCGGAAACCCCTGGCGGTTCATCGACGGCGGCTGGCAGCGGGCCTGAAGCCGCAGCGGCGCCGAATCACTCCACGGTCGCCGGGCCGGCGATGAGCTCGTCGACGATCCGGCCGAGCCCGTCGGCGCTGATCGGCAGCGGCACCAGCCTCCGCAGGCCGTCGGTCTTCGCCATGCCCAGGAGATCCGTCTGCCGCGGGTCCGCCAGGAGCACCGCCGGCACTGTCGCGAACTGGGGGACTTCGGAGAGCGCGTTGAAGGCCTCGACCGCCGGCCTGCCCAGCGTGCGGGAGCAGACCAAGAGGCAGTTGGCCGGCAGGGGCGTGTCGGAGAAGCGGGCGAGCGCCCGCTGCGGGCTCTCCGTGACGAGCACCCGGAAGCCGAGCTTCGTGAAGCACTCGCGGAGCGCCTGCTGGCCCGACTCCGAAGCCTCGACGACCATGACGCTCCCCCGGGTGGCCGCCTGGGCCACGGGAGCTGCGCCGGGCGCCTGGGCTGAGCGGGCGACGGCCCGACCGCTGGCATAGAGCGCGGCCACGCGGTCGACCGCCTGCTTCGCCTCGGCGGCCGTCTGCAACCGCTCGCGGGGGTCGAGGTGCATCATCCGCGTCACGAACTCGACCACGTCCCGCGGCAGGTTGGGGTTCACCGCCGAGAGCGGCCGCACCCCGGTGAACCGGCGCGGGTTGGCCCGCGCCTCGCGGTCCCGGGTCTCGGCCAGGGCCGGCACGCCGGCGAACGCCAGGTAGGCGATCGCCCCGAGGAAATAGATGTCGCTGCGGACGTCGTCGTCCTGGACGCCACCGAGCTTCTCCAGCGCCGCGTAGTCGAGCGTGCGCGGCTGCTGAAGGCGGCCCGAACGGTCCTTCTCCGCGTCGACCCGCGCCAGCCCGAAGTCGACGAGCTTCGCCACGCCCGTCGCCGACACCAGCACGTTGGAGCCCTTCAGGTCGCGGTGCGTCACGCGGCGGCGGTGGGCGTAGTCGAGCGCTGACAAGAGCTGCGAGAGCATCTCCAGGCCGTGGGGCACGTCGATCGCGCCGCGGATCCGGGTGAGCTCCCGGAGCGTCTGCCCCTCGACGAACTCCATCGTGATGTAGCTGGTGCCGTTCTCGACGCCGACGTCCTCGATGGAGACGATGTGCGGATGCCGAAGGAGCCGGCCGGTCTCGGCCTCGCGCTGGAACCAGTCGCGTTTCTCGGCGTCCCCCGCGAACCGCTTGCGGAGCACCTTCACGGCCACCGTCTCGCCGCTGTCGAGGTTCACCGCGCGGTACACCCGGGCGAAGGAGCCGGTGCCGACCTGATAGAGAAGCTTGGCCCGACCGTAGAAGAATCCCTGCGTCTCGCCGAGCAGGAGGCGGTCGAGCTGGAAGCGGGTGAGCAGCTCGCGGCGGACCAGCGCCTGGCCGAAGCTCGCGGCGTCGACTTCGGGACCGCCGGCCTCGCGGTAGGCCTGGTGGAGCGCCGACCCGGGGGCCAGCTCCAGGTCGGCCACCAACTGCATCAGGTTTTCCGCCGTTGTCGGCTTCATGCGGTGCGGCCGCCCCCGGCGGGCTCACGAAATCCTCACGACCGTCTTATCGCCCGGCGGCCGGGGAACTGCAACCCCTGCAGGGTCCGCATGTCGCCCCGGCGGCCCAGCTCCCCGGAATGGTCTGGAGACGGGCCGGCGGGGGCTGCTACAAGCGGCGGGGTTTTCCGCAGGCGGCCGCGTTCCCATGCCACTCCACTCCACCCCTTCGGCCTCCGTTCCCGCGCGGCAGCCGCGCCGGCGGCAGCCGCGCGGCACCGCCATCCCGCTCGCGGTGGCCGCGGTGCTCGTGGCCGCTGGCCTGACCGCCACCGCGGGCCGCGCCGCCGAGATCGACGATGGCCTGGAGACCCCGGAGCCGTCGTGGGCGATCGCGGAATCCGACGCGACGCCGCGGGTCGTCAGGCACGAGCGGTCGCGGGAGGCGCCGCACCGCGGGGACTCCTGCGAACGCATCGTCGTCGAGGCGGGCGCCGGCACCTGCCTGCGGCTGGAGGCTCCGCTCGGACCGGCCGCCGTCATCGACGAGTTCGCCTGCGCCGCGTGGCTGCGGGCCAACCGCGCCGACATCCGCCTCGCCGCGCGGGTGACGCTCCCCGGCTGGACCTCGCGCCGGACGGGTCGGCCCGTCGAGACGCTCGTGCCGGGATCGCTGTCGCGCGATGTCGACCGCTGGGAGCGGCTCACGGTCGACGGGCTGCCGCAGGCGCTCGCCCGCCAGCTGCCGGCGCTGCGGCTGGAGCACGGCTCCGAGGGCAGCCTCGCCGGCGCCCTCGTGACGCACCTCGTGCTCGACCTCTACTCAGGGCCGGGCCGCTACGAGGTCGCCGTCGACGACGTCTCGGCGGTGGCCGTCATCGCCCCCGCGGGCCCGCGGCAGGCCGCAGCGACGATCCGCGACCCGGCCGTCCGCCCGGCGGCCGTCGGCGCAGCGACCGCCCCGCCGACTGATCCGCCCGCCGGCCTCGCCCGCGGCGTGCTCGAGGTGTCGGGCATGCCCTTCTACCCGCGGGCGCTGGAGCACAACGGCGAGCCGCTGGCGACGATCGCCGCGCTCGGCTTCAACTGCGTGCACCTGTACGAGCCGGCCAGCACGGAGCTGCTCGACGAGGCGCGGCGGGCCGGGCTGTGGGTGATCTGCCCGCCGCCGGAGATTCCCGACATCGACCTCCGCGAGCCGGAGGACGTGCCGGCCCTGCGGAACTGGGACCGCGTCCTGATGTGGGACATGGGCCGCGGCCTCTCCGCCGCCGACGTCGAGCCGCTCGCCGAGCGGGCGCGGCGGGTGCGGGCCTGCGATCTGCGGGCCGGCCGGCCGCTCATCGCCGGCGCCGAGTCGGGGCTGCGGACGGTGTCGCGGCACGTCGACATGCTGGTCGCGCGGCGGACCGTGCTCGGCACGAGCCTCGAGCTCATCGACTACCTGACCTGGCTGCGGGAGCGGCCGCGGCTGGCGCGGCCCGGCACGCCGCTGCTGGCCACGCTCGCCACCGAGATCGACCCGCGGGCCGCGCGGCAGGCTGCCGCCATCGCCGGCGTGGGGGGCCGCGGCCTGGCCGTCGATCCGGAGAGCCTCGCGCTGGCCTCCCTCTCGGCCGTGGCGGCCGGCGCCCGCGGCATCCTCTTCACCTCGTCGACGCGGATCGACGGCGACGACCACGAGGCCCGCAAGCGGGCGGCGGCGGCGCGGGGCATGAACCTCCGGCTGGCCTTGCTCGAACCCTGGGGAGCCGCCGGCCGGTTCGCGGCGCAGGCGCACTCCAGCAACCCCGAGGTGCAGGCGGTGGTGATGGAGGCGGCGCGGGCCCGCGTGGTGATCGCCTGGCGGTGCGTCCAGGGATCGCAGATCGTCGCCCGACGCTACGGCGCCGGCGACCTGCCCGGCAGCGAGGCGGCGCTCACGCTCCTGGTGCCCGGGGTGCCGGAGGCGCACCAGGCCTGGGCCGTCGTCCCCGGGGGGCTGCGTCCGCTGCAGCAGCGCCGGGCCACCGGCGGCGTGACGGTGACGCTCGAACCGCTTCTCGACCATGCGATCGTGCTCTTCAGCGGCGAGCCCGCCGTGACCGCGCACGTCCAGGGCCAGCTCCGCGCCCAGGCGGCCGCCGAGCTCGCCACGGCGCGGCAGCTGGCCGCCATCGCGCTGGCCGACGCCGGCAACCTGGCGGCCCGGCTCCCCCCGCAGGCCTTCAGCGGCCCCCCCCCGGTCGCCGCGGTGCCGATGCTCACCGCCGCCAACCGGCTGGCGACCGAGGCCGAGGCCCTGGTCGCGGGCGACCCGGGCGAGGCGATCGCGCGGCTGCGCGAGGCCGCCGCCATCGCCGGCCAGTTCGAGCGGCGGATCTGGGAGAACGGCATCCACGCCGACGGCTCGATGGTGGCCAGCCCGCTGGCGGTGTCCGACGCGACGCTCGCCGAGCACTGGCGGTTCATCGAGGCCCGCGCGGCGACCGCGGCCGGCCCCGAGCTCCTTGCCGGCGGCGGCATGGACCGGATCGACGACCTCGCCGGCAACGGCTGGCGGCACTTCGCGCAAGAGATTCCGGAGGTGGTCACCGGCGTGGAGATCGGCCGCGACTCGCCGGCCTCCGGGCGGGGCAGCCTGCGGCTGCGGGCCGCGCCGCGGGATGCCGCCGCGCCGCCGGTCGTGCTGGAGACGCCGCCGGTCTGGGTGACCACGCCGCCGGTGCCTGCGCCGCGGGGCAAGCTGCTGGAGATCTCGGCGCGGGTGCGGGTGCCGGACCGGATCCGCGGCAGCGTCGACGGCCTGCTCGTCTTCGATTCGCTGGGCGGCCCCGCCCTCGCCGAGCGGGTGGGCAAGGTCGGTTCCTGGCGCCGGCTCGTGCTCCACAGGCTGGTGCCCGCCGACGCCGCGGAGGACACGGTCGTGGTCACCTTCGCCCTCACCGGCCTGGGCACCGCCGAGATCGACGAGGTCTCGATCCGGGCCCTCGACCGCAGCGGCCCGCCCGCCGCGGGCGAGATCGCCGGCGGCGCCGGGCCGGCGGCACCCGCCACCGCGGCCACCGGCCAGTCGTCGTTCCCCGCCCCGGCAGACCTGCTCACGCCCCGGCCTCCG
This sequence comes from Pirellulales bacterium, assembly GCA_044339885.1. GTDB lineage: Bacteria > Planctomycetota > Planctomycetia > Pirellulales > UBA1268 > QWPN01. The sequence goes on from JBIIUP010000096.1 coordinate 9,308, forward strand.
CCGCTGCCGAAGCCGAAGCCGGCGGCACCCGCGACCGCCGCGACCACGGCACCCCAGTGGCCGGGCATGCGGCTGGACTGGCCGCGGCTGGTGCCCTTCGGGCAGTCGTCGACGGCACCGCCGCCGGGCCCCGGCGGCGGCACGATCGATCCCTTCAAGCGGGCCCGGGGGCCGGCGGCCCAGGACGGCTCGTGACCGCGTGGTCGCGCACCGCGCGGGCGACCGCGTCGAGCTCCGTCAGCCGGCGGCCGACCTCGGCCGTCAGCTCCCGGTCGTCCATGGCCGCCACCTCGGCCGCCGAGATGAGCCGGCCGAACTCCATGCGGATCCGCCCGGGCCGCGGCAGCAGCCGCGACCGCGGCCAGCACTCGTAGGCGCCCACGATCGCGACCGGCACGATCGGCACCTTGGCCCGCTTGGCCAGCACGGCGAAGCCCGCCTTGAATTCGCCGAGCCGCCCGGTGGCCGTGCGGGTGCCCTCGGGGAAGACGATGACCGCAGCCCCGCGCTTGAGCCGGTCGATCACGAGCTTCATGGCCGTCACCGGCGAGGCGTCGCGGTCGATGGGGACCGCGTCGAGCGCCGTGATCACGAAGCCGAAGGGCTTGAAGTGGTAGAGCGAGCTGCGGGCGAGGCTCGACATCCGGCGGTCGGTGGCCAGGCCGAGCAGGAGCGGGTCGAGGTGGCTTTGATGGCTGGAGAGCACGAGCAGCCCGCCCCGCGCCGGCAGCGGCTCGGCGAACCGCACCCGGAAACCGAGGACGGACACCGCCAGCGTGCGGGAGAGGATCCACAGGACCGAGTAGAGCCAGCGGCCGAACGTCGAGTGGCCGCCCCCCGTGGCCGGCGGCGGCGACTCCTCCGGGACTGCGGCGGCCGTCATCGCGCGGCTCCGGAGCGGCGGGCGGCGACCAGCGCCAGGAGCCTCTCGAGCACCTCCTCGCGGCCGAGCCCGTCGGTCTCCAGGAGCACCGCGTCGTCCGCGGCCCGCAGGGCGCCCACGGGCCGGTCGCGGTCCCCCGCGTCGCGGCGCGCGTGTGCCTCCAGCACCACGTCGAGCGAACTCGGTCGGCCCGTCTCGACCTCCTCGACGTGCCGGCGGCGGGCCCGCTCATCCGCCGACGCGGTGAGGAAGACCTTCACCTCGGCGTGCGGGAACACCTCGGAGCCCTGGTCGCGGCCCTCGGTGACGATGTCGCGGCCCTCGGCCATGCGCCGCTGGATCCGCTTCATGGCCTCGCGGACCAGCGGGGAGTCGGCCACCGGCCGCGTGGCCCGGGTGATGCTCTCGGTGCGGATCTCGGCGGAGACGTCGCGGCCGTCGGCGAGCACGCGGCCGTCGCGAAACTCGATCCGCGTCCGTTCGGCGAGCGCGGCGAGCGCCGGCCCGTCGTCCAGCGGGATGCCCCGTTCCACCGCCACCAGCGTCACGGTGCGGTACATGGCTCCGGTGTCGATGTAGCACCAGCCGAGGCGGGCGGCGAGCGCCCGTGCCGCGGAACTCTTGCCCGCGCCGGCCGGGCCG
>JBIIUP010000097.1:0-10755 GCA_044339885.1 Pirellulales bacterium
TCGAGCTCGGGGGCGATCAGCCAGGCGTCGACGGAGAGCCGCCGGGCGAGCCTGATGGCGTCGGCGCCGCTGGACCGGAAGTGCAGGCCGATCCGGCCTGCCCGGGCGCTGTCGGCCAGCTGCTTGTAGGCGTCGAACCGCGGATCGACGACGACCACGCTGGGAACGCTCGCGGAGACGGGATTCACGGAAGACTCTTTCATGATCGACACCTGCGTTTCGAATATCAGCCGATCACCAGCACGACAACGGCCATCACGGCCATGGCAAAACCCGCGGCCAAGGACGACAGGCCACCGGTCACGAAACGTTGCAGAACCATGCAGAAAACCTTCCTTGAAGAGAGGGGCGACCGACGGAAACCGGTGCGGCGATCAGACGAGCGAGACGATCGAGAGGAAGACGGCGATGGGCAGCACGCACAGCATGAGGTCCATGCGGGTGAGGGCCCGGTGGGCATCGACCGGCCTCGAGAACGACACGTTTCCGACATTCATGACAGAGCTCCTTGCGGGCGAACTTTCACCGCCAAGCCCGCGGTCGCCATCAACCGCGGCTTGGCCACGCATGAAGACAATGCACACGGCGTGCCAAATCTCCTCCGGCCTTCGCGCCCACGGTCTGGGAGAGGTAGGAAACGCGAGAAAAGTCCGGGAATCGATGCGTCCGAACGAAAACGCAGCCCAGCTCACCCCGCGCAATCGGCGGCTCGCAGGGGTGAAGCGCCGGGGCGAATCGCTCCAGCATGCCGGTCGCTGGCGACCACGTCCTGGTGCGAATCGCTCCGGGGGGGTGGGGCGATTCGCTCCACCCCCCTGGCTCCATCAGTCCCCTGTCAGGGACAGGCGCACGAGTTCGGGGGCGACCCCGTCCACCAGCTCGACGTGCCCGATTCGGTCCGGGAGGACGAATCGCAGCCGGCCCCCCGTGGCCTTCTTGTCGCGGGCCATGATCGCCAGCAGGTCGTCGGCCGCCGGATCGCCCGCGGCGGTGGTCGTCGTGGGCAGGCCGAACGCGGCGAGCAACCGGTCCTGCCGGGCGACGATGTCCGAGGGAATGCGGCCCAGGAGCGCCGCGAGCCGTGCCGCACGGGCCATCCCGATCGCGACGGCCTCCCCGTGCAGGAGCCGGCCGTAACCGGAGGCGGTTTCGAACGCGTGGGCGAAGGTGTGGCCGTAATTGAGGGCGGCTCGGAGGCCCGTGATTTCCCGCTCGTCCCGCTCCACGACGCCGGCCTTGAGGGCGGCCGATCGCTCCACGGCATGGGCGACCGCGGCCGGATCGCGGGCCAGGAGCCGGGCGGACTCCGCCTCGAGCCAGGCGAAGAAATCGGCAGCGAAGATCACGCCATACTTGACCACCTCGGCGAAACCGCTCACGAATTCGCGGTCCGGCAGCGTGGCGAGCGTGTCGATGTCGGCGAACACTCCCCGTGGCTGCCAAAAGGCCCCGACCAGGTTCTTGCCGCCGTCGAGATTGATGCCCGTCTTGCCGCCGATGGCGCTGTCGACCTGGGCCACCAGCGTGGTCGGCACCTGCCAGACGGCCAGACCGCGGGCGAACGTGGCCGCCACGAAACCGGCCAGATCGCCCACCACGCCGCCGCCCACGGCCACGACGTGGGTGTCGCGGTCGACGGCTGCGGCGGCCAGGGCGTCCCAGAGTCGGGCGGCGCCGGCGACCGACTTCGCCGTCTCTCCGGCCGGAACCTCCAGGCGAATCACGGCCAGACCGGCGTCCGCCAGGGACCGCTCGACCGCGCGGCCGTGCGTCCCGGCCACGGCGGAATCGCAGATCAGCACGGCCCGCAGGCAGCGGTCGGCCCGCAGCGCAGGCCCGATCGTCGCCAGCACCCCCCGTCCGCAGACGACGTCGTAGGAGCGGTCGACGGTTTCCTGCCGGCCGGACGCGGCCCCGGCGGCGGCTGCGGATCCGGGCAGGTGGACGCGGATGGCAGCCACGATTCAGGCCACGCTCACGCGTTCCAGGTCCGCGGGCGTGACCGTGATCACCCGGGCAAAACCCGTGTGCTGCCGAACGTAGTCCAGGTCGGCAGCCTCCTGGGGGTTGGCGTGAAGCAGCGACTCGACGCGGGACCTGTCGGCCTCGGACCAGTCCTCGTAGTCGTCCGGCCAACGGGTGATCCGTTCCACGACGAGCGCTTCACGGTAGGCGTCGAAGGCGTTGGGCATCGGAGAGGATCCTCGGGGGCACGGCGGAAAAACGCGGGCGAGACCGGCGTGGATTCGGCGACTGGGGGAACGAGTATACAGTCTTCGCGGGCGGCCGCTCGGGCCGCCGGAAGCGTGTCTCCGTCGGCCTTCGGTGTGCCCAGCGATGTCTGATTCCAAAGGTCCTTCGGGGCGCGGGGCGTGGGTCGTCGCGGCGATCGTCCTCCTCGCCGCGTTCCTCGCCACGTTCGCCCTGTGGTTCCAGTGGCGGCAGACCCGGAGGTGCCTGGCGTTCTACGGGCCCGATGCCGCCGGCCGCATCCAGGCGGCGGACCACGTGGAGCTCTGGGACCTGGGGCCGGGCGCCGAACCTGCGGCCCTCGGGCCGCTGCGGTCACGGGACATCTCCGGGGCGCAGGGGCTTGTCCACCTCCGCCGCGGCCTGGTCGAAGACGCAAACTTCTCCTGGGCAGAGCGTCCCCCGGGATCGCCGCCGGACCGCGGGTGGGACATCGCGATCGCCTTCGGCTCGGGATCGCCCCCCGATGACGGCCGCACGGTGCTGGTCATCGATCTCGACGCCGCGGGGGGGGTGATCGCGGTGGCGGGGCGAACCGGCGAACTTCGGCTCGGGCGGCTCGGACCGGCCCTCCGGACATGGCTCGCCGACGTCCGCGAGTCTCTCGGTCCGTAGCGGCACGGGCCGCTGAATCCGTCGGCCAGTCGGCACCGGTCCGCGGAAAATCGGGCTTTTGGACCGGCGGTCGCAGCCCTACGCTCTGCGGCCCGGCCGTCCTGGACGCGGTCGTCCTGGACGAGGTCCGACCGGGAATCGGGCCGGCAACCGCCGGCCAAGCAGTTCGTGGGTCGGAAGGCCCGAGCGAGGCTTCTATGCGATCGATCGCCGTGTCGAACCAGAAGGGCGGCGTGGGGAAGACCACGACGGCCGTGAACCTGGCGGTCGGCCTCGCCCGGGCCGGCCGCAACGTCTGCCTCGTCGATCTCGATCCCCAGGCCCACGCGACGCTCCACGTGGGCGTGCCGCCCGGCAGCCACCCGGTGTCGGCCTTCGACGTGCTTGCCGGCGGGCAGCCGCTGGCCGCCGCCACCGTGCGGGCCTCCGACAGGCTGTGGGTCGTGCCGTCGCACATCGACCTCTCGGCCGCCGACGTGGCGTTGGCGGGCCGTGCGGGGCGGGAAACCTGCCTTCGCCAGAGGCTCGCCGAGGATCCGCGGTGCAATGGCCGCGCCGGCGACGGGACCGGCTTCGACTACGTGGTGGTCGACTGCCCGCCGTCGCTGGGGCTCCTCTCGCTCAACGCGATGGCGGCGGTCGACGAGGTGCTGCTCCCGCTCCAGCCGCACTTCCTCGCGCTCCACGGCCTCAGCAAGCTCCTGGAGACGATCGAACTGGTCTCCACCCACGTGCATCCGGGACTGCGGTTGCTGGGGGTCGCGCTCTGCATGTACGAGGCTGGCACCCGGCTGGCGACGGAGATCAGCCGCGACGTCGAGGCCTTCTTCGCGGCTGCAGGAACGGCGCACCCCTCGTGGCGGCATGCCCGGCTGTTCGGAACCAGGATCCGGCGCAACGTGCGGCTCGCGGAGGCGCCGAGCTTCGGGCAGTCGATCTTCGAATACGCCCCGGAATCGCACGGGGCGGAGGACTACGGGGCGCTGGCCGCCGAGGTCGATCAGGCGGCCGCGGTCGGCCGCCGCGAGGAGCCGCGGCTCGTGGCCTGACCGGCCGGACGGGCCACGGCGGTCCAGCCCTCGTCACGGCCACCGTCGTCCCGCCTGGACGCGACGCCGCCGAGTTGCAGGCCGCTCATTCCGCAGCCGTGAAGTTCCGGCATCCACCAGTACCGCGACTCGCAGGGATCGACGCCGGCCAGGATCCCGGTCGCATCGAAGTCCTCGGCGGAAATGAACGGGCGACCGGGGCCCGTGTGCGACCCCTCGGGCCGCCCCGCGGGCGCGACCGGGCGGAACGGTGCCGGAGGAGAGAAGGGATTGATCTGGAGCATGCTGCAAACCCGTCGGAGTCCCGTCCGCGAGGCTTCGAAGCGGGGCGTGTACCGCGCCACCGGCGACGAGCCCAAGCCCGACCCTCTTTCGGATTTCTGGAGCCGAAGCAACGACTCGTTCTTCGCAACTGCAAAATCCACTGAAATTGTCGCTTGGGAAGTTGGGGCAAGCAAGGAAAGATAGGAAATATTTACCGAACTGCCTTGTTTGGGCCGAAAATCCTTGATGCTGTATGATTTGCGATGCGTGAACGACCCCGGCCTGGTGGTGCGCACAGTGGACGAATGTGCCTTTTTTTCAGGTCCCGGTATGTCGCCCGGGGGCCGACCGTGGAGCGTCCGGATCGTGCGATGGGCGGTCGCCCTGTCCCTCTCCCTGACGGGCCTGTCCATCCAACCTGGCCAAGCCGGTGAGTCCGACCTGCCGGGGCGGCCGGGCATGTTCACGGTCGTGGCCCCCCCGCCGGCGCCGCCCGGCTCCGAGGCATCCGCGGCCGACACGACGCTCCGGGGCGACCTGCTCGACGTGACCGTCGGCCGCGAGCACTTGGCATGGACGCCCCAGCAGGCGCCGCCGAACAGCACGTTCGTGGAGCGAGGCCGGAATCGCGAGTTCCTTCGCGACGTCTGGTGCCTGGAGTTCGCGTTCAGGCCGCCGCGCATGATCGACGTCGACGTGCCGGTGACCGGGGCGAAGATGCGCCGCAAGCGGATCTGGTATCTCGTGTACCGAGTCCGCAACACCGGCGGTCGGCGGACCGTGGTCGATCCCGAGGATGCGACGACCCGGAAGACGGAGGCGTTCGAGCGGCCGATCCGTTTCGTGCCGCACTTCGTGCTGGAGAGCCTCGAGCCGCTCGCCGACGCGGAGGGCAGCGTCTCCTCCAGGGCCTATCTCGATCGCTTGGTGCCTGCCGCGCTGGGGCCTATCCAGCGCCGTGAGGGGCCCGAGCGGCGGCTCCTGGATAGCGCCGCGATGAGCGAGCGGGACATCGAACCCGGCGAGGAGCGGTGGGGCGTGGCGACGTGGGAGGACGTCGATCCGCGGATCGACTTCTTCTCCGTCTACGTCCGCGGGTTGACCAACGCACTGCGGTGGCGGCCGCGGGCCGACGCCCGCCCGGGGGCCGCCGATCCGCCCGGGGCCGGGCTGGAGCAGGCGCTCCTGGCACTCCGGCTCGACTTCTGGATCCCGGGGGACGATCGCGCCACGGAGCATGGGCGGGAAATCCAGGGCGGATTCGCCGGCCTGTTCGAGCGGACGACGCTGGGATCCCGGCTCTTGGAGGCCCTGGGCCGTCCGCGGCTCGACGGATCGCAGCCGGCCAACGGGTTTGAACGCCTGGGGCTGGCGTGGTCGGATCTGCTCGAACCGGACGCAGGCGAGGGGACGAGGAGCCTCCTGCCGCTGGAGAAGGTCATCGGGGCCATCGACGCCATCGCCGATCCGGCCGAGCGCGGCGTCGCCGTGCGCCTGGTGTTCGGCAGCCTCGGGGCGAAGGCGTTCGAAGAGCTCGCCAGCAGCCTCGCCGCACCCGTGGATGCCGGCAGGGACGCCGAGCGGCGAGCGGCCCTGGCGGGGGAGCCGTTGGGGCTCACTCCGGAGGACGTGGAACGCGACCCCCTGAAATCGCTCGCCAAGATCGTCAGAACGCTCGAATCGAGGCCGACGGTCGCCGAGCGGCGGGACCTCGCGGCCCGGCTGTTCGGGCCGGCCGCCCCGCGGATCGATTGGCTGGCCCGGCAGGTCGCCTTGGGGCGAACGACCGCAGCCCTCGACGCGGTCGACGCCGACATCTCCGCGATCGCCGCCGGCGACGCCCTCGCCGCCTGCGACGCGGCGCGAACCGCCATCGACCGGGTCACGGATCCCGATGACCGCCGCCGGCTGCTCCAGGGGCTCTTCGGTCCCCGAGGCCCCGACCTGTACGCTGCCGCCACGGCGGGCCGCGAGGGCATTGACCATGCCTGGGTTTTCCGCTACGAAACCGATGGTCTCGAGCCCTGACGGCCAGGCCCCCGGCGAGGCAGCGGGCCTGTTTTTTCTGGCCCGATTTGCGGGCGGTGGTTCGGCAAGCGAGGATTTCGACATGGCACACAAGAAGGGTCAGGGTTCCAGCCGCAACGGTCGCGACTCCAACGCCCAACGGCGTGGGGTGAAGCGGTTCGGCGGCCAGGAGGTCCGGGCCGGCAACATCCTCGTGCGGCAGGTGGGCACCAAGTTCCATCCCGGACGGAACGTGGGGATGGGGACGGATTACACGCTCTTCGCCCTCACCGACGGCGTGGTCATGTTCGACCGCGAGGGGCGGCGTGTGAACGTGGTCGCCGCCGCTGGTGTTCGTTGACCGCGTCCGGATCGAGGTGGCTGCCGGTGATGGCGGCCGCGGGATCTGCAGCTTCCGGCGCGAGAAGTACGTCCCGCTCGGCGGCCCCGACGGAGGCGATGGCGGTGCCGGCGGGAGCGTGATCCTCGAGGCTCGCGCCGGCGTCGATTCGCTCGCGGCGCTCGCCCATCGTCGTCAGTGGCGGGCCACTCCAGGGACTGCCGGAGGACCGGCGAACAGGCAGGGGGCCTGCGGCGAGGATCTCGTGCTCCTGGTTCCGCCCGGCACGCTGGTCGTCGACGAGGCGTCGGGGCTCGTCATCAAGGATCTCGCCACGGGCGGCGACTCCATCGTGGCGGCGCGGGGCGGGGCCGGAGGCCGGGGCAACCTGCACTTCAAGTCATCCACGAACCGGGCCCCACGGGAGGCGACGCCCGGGGAGCGGGGCGAGGTTCGCCAGCTGCTCCTGGAGCTGAAGGTGATCGCCGACGTCGGCCTCGTGGGCCTCCCGAACGCCGGCAAGAGCACGCTCCTGTCGCGGCTCTCACGGGCCCGGCCGGAGATCGCCGACTACGCCTTCACGACGAAGGCCCCGATCCTGGGCATCGTGGCCGTCTCGAGGGACCGCAGCTTCGTGCTGGCCGACCTGCCGGGCCTGATCGAGGGTGCCCATGCCGGCGTGGGACTCGGTCACGAGTTTCTCCGCCACGTGGAGCGGGCCGGCATCCTCGTCCACGTCGTGGAGCCGTTCCCGATGGATGGCACCGATCCCGTCACCAACTACGGTGTGATCCGCGACGAACTGGTGCGGTACGATGCCGGATTGGGCGAACGCCCGGAGATCGTGGTCATGAGCAAGGGCGAACTGCCGGGGGCCGACGAGGTGCGTTCCACGCTCGCCGCCGGCATCGGCCGGGGGGTCCTGGCGGTCAGTGCGGTCACCGGCCAGGGGCTCGACGCCCTCCTCCACGCGATCGTCGCCGAGCTCGACCGCCGTCGGGAGCCGCGTCCGACATGACCGCCGGTCCCATCGGCGTCGACGACGTCCTGCTCGTCGTCGACGTCGGCAACACGCGGATCAAGCTGGCGGCCGTGGCCGACCTCGGTGCCGGCCGCCGCCTGCCCGCCCTCACCCACCGCCAGGACCTCGCGAGCCGCGAATTCAGGTCGGACAACCTCGCCCGCTGGCTGCGGGTCGCCGCGCCGGGGCCGGCCGTCGTCCTGGTGGCGGGCGTCCACGAGACGGCCGCGGCGCGGGTCGAGGCCGTGATCGCCGAGCTCTCGGGGACGGCGGCGCACCGGCTGCGGCGGCGACGCGTCGTCCACACCGACCTGCCGCTGACGGTCCGGGTGCCGGAGCCCGGGCGGGTCGGCATCGACAGGCTCGCGGGGGCCGCGGCGGCGGCCGTCATCAGGGATCCGGGCCGCCCGGCCATCGTCGTGGACTGCGGCACGGCGACGACCGTCGACCTCATCTCGGCCGCGGGCGAGTTCCTCGGCGGCGCGATCCTGCCCGGGCCCCGGCTCCTCGCCCGGGCCCTGGCGGAGGGCACCAGCCGCCTCCCCGAGGTGGCGAATCTCGAGACCGGTTCCCCTCCGGAGATGCCGGGCACCTCCACGCAGGCGGCGATCGCGGCCGGCATCGGCTGGGGTATGCGGGGCGCGGTGGCCCGGCTGGTGGCCGAGGCCCGGGGACGGCTCGGCGATGCTTCGGTGATCCTCACCGGCGGCTCGCGGGGCGTGATCCGCGACGCCCTTCCCGGAGCCGCGGAGCTGCCCGACCTCGTGCTCGCGGGCATCGCCCTGGCCGCGGCGAGCGCCCGCGGCCGCTGAGACCTCGCGGGCGGTCGGTTTGCGGCTACCATGGTCGATGGCATGACGGCCCGAGACGCACGAGGATTCGACCCCCAGTGACCGCCCGCAAGGATTCGTCGGACTCTTCCGGCCGAGGGCCCGATCGCGCCCGTGAGCTGGCGCTGGCGGCGGCACGGGTCGCCGAGGAGACGCGGGGCACCGACGTCCGCGTGCTCGACCTGCGGGGCGTCACGCCGGTGGTGGACTACTTCGTGATCGCCACCGGGTCGAGCCGACGGCAGATGCACGCCATGGCCGACGAGATCGAGTCGGCGGTGAAGAAGGAGCTGCGCGACCGCAAACGGGGGGGCGAGGGCTACGACGAGGGCCGCTGGATCGTCCTCGACTACGGCGACGTGATGGTCCACCTCTTCGACGCCGAGGCCCGCGAGTACTGGGACATCGAGCAGCTCTGGAGCGACGCCAAGCGGGTGGCCCTGCCCGAGGCGGGGGCGGCCGCACGATGACCGCCGCGGACAACGGCCCGGCGGGGCCGCCGGTCGGCTCGGTCGGCGTGAACTTCCGGGCCGCGCTGCGGCGGGCGTTCGCGTCCGCGCTCGCCCGGCTCGCGGCCGATGGCGTGGTGGCGATTCCCGACGGGGAGATCCCGGCCCTTCTCGAGCAGGTCCGCGAGACGGCCGAGGCGAAGTTCGGCGATTATTCCGGGACGATGGCGATGGGCCTCGCCAAGCGGGCCGGACGGAAGCCCCGGGAGGTCGCCGGTGAAATCGCCGTCCGGCTGGCTGCGGTCCCCGGCTACGCCGACCTGTTCGAGCCGCCGGGCGACCCGGTCGGCCCGGGATTCATCAACGTCCGCGTCCGTGACGGGGCCCTGGTGGCCGCGGTGGCCGCGGCGGTGGGCGACGATCGGCTCGGCGTGGCTGCGGTGGTCGCGCCGGAGACGATCGTCGTCGACTTCAGCTCACCCAACGTCGCCAAGCCGATGCACGTCGGCCACATCCGCTCCACCGTGATCGGCGACGCCCTGGCCCGCATTCTGCGTTTCCGCGGCCACCGGGTGATCACCGACAACCACCTCGGCGACTGGGGAACACAGTTCGGGATGATCCTCTGGGGCTGGAAGCACTGCCGCGACGACGCCGCCTTCGCGGCCGATCCCACGGCCGAGCTGGGGCGGCTCTACCGGCTGGTCCGCAAGGTGGCCGACGCCAAGCCCGAGGAACTGGCGGCCGATCCCCGGGCCGCGGCGCTCGCCGCGCGGTTTCCCGACGCCGGCCGCGAGGTGCTCGCCGAGACGGCGAAGCTCCACGAAGGTGACCCGGAGAACCTCGCCCTCTGGCAACGCTTCATGCCGTTGTGCCGGGGCGAGATCGACCGGGTCTACGGGCGGCTGCACGTGTCGTTCGACCACACGCTCGGCGAGAGTTTTTTTCAGCCGCTGCTCGCCGGCACGGTGCACGATCTCGAGGCCCGTGGCCTGGCTCGCGAAAGCCGGGGGGCGGTGGGCGTGTTTCTCGACGGCCCCGACAAGCCCCCGCTGCTCATCCGCAAGGCCGACGGCGCGTTCCTCTACGCCACGACCGATCTGGCCACGATCCGCTGGCGGATGGAGCACTGGAAGCCCGACCGGATTCTGTACGTGGTCGACCACCGCCAGAGCCAGCACTTCGAGCAGGTGTTCGAGACGGCGCGGCGCTGGGGCGTCGGCGGCGTCGACTTCGTGCACGTGGCGTTCGGTACGGTGCTCGGCGACGACGGCAAGCCGTTTAAAACTCGCGCCGGCGACACGGTGGGCCTCGAAGCGCTGCTCGACGAGGGCGTGGCCCGGGCGTTCGGCGTGGTGACGGCGGCCGATGCCGACCGCGGCACCGGCATGCCCGAAGAGGAGCGGCGGCGAATCTCCGAGACGGTCGGGATCGGTGCGATCAAGTACGCCGACCTCTCCCAGAACCGCACGACCGACTACGTCTTCAGTTTCGACAAGATGCTGCAGCTCACCGGCAACACAGCGGCTTACATGCAATACGCGGTGGCCCGCGTCGAGGGCATCTTCACGAAGGGGGACGTCGATCGCGGCACGGTGCGGCGCGAGGCCGCCGGGAGCGCCTTCACCGACGGCCGCGAGCGGGCCCTCGCCATGAAGCTGCTGCGATTCGGCGAAGCGCTCGAAGACGTGGAGGCCGACTATCGGCCGAACGTGCTCACGGCGTATCTCTTCGACGTCGCTGGCGCCTACTCGACGTTCTACGACGCGCTCCCCGTGCTCAAGGCGGAAGGTGCCGAGCGCACCACGCGGCTCGCGCTCTGCGACCTCACCGGGCAGGTGCTCCGCCGGGGGCTCGAACTGCTCGGAATCCGCGTGCCCGAGCGGATGTAGACCGCGACTGGCCGCCGCATCGCGTTCGGGTTCGATCG
>JBIIUP010000316.1:0-2790 GCA_044339885.1 Pirellulales bacterium
AGCGGGCCAGGTCGGCCCGCGTCGGCCGGCCGGCCGCGTCGAGCCTCCCGAGGAAGGCGGGCACGGCCGGCTGCACGAGCGGACCGGTCTCGTCCATCCAGTTGCCCCGCGGCAGGATGCGGACGTCCCGCGGCGTCTCCAGCGCCCGGGTGACCATGAGACGGCGTTCCAGGGCCGCCCGCCGCGTGCGGAGTTGTTCCAGCTCGGCACGTCGGGCGAGGACCGCGTCGGGCTCGGGCTCCGGCGGCTGGGCCCGGGGGGGGAGGACGAGCGGCGGCAGGGATTCGGCCAGTTCCGCGATCCGGGCATCGAGCCCGGCGGCCTCCGCGCGGTCGAACGGGCCCACGATCGTGACTTCGGGGTCGCGCCGCGTGGGCGTTTGGTTGTCGCCGTGCGTGAAGTGCCACTCGTCGTCGACGTCGGCGAACACCGCACCCAGGGAGGAGAAGTCGCGGGCCGTGTAGGGGTCGTACTTGTGGTCGTGGCACTGGGCGCAGCCGATCGTCGCCCCCATCCACGCGCCGGAGACGTTGCGAATGCGGTCGGCCTGGTAGATGGCCCGATACTCCTTGAGCTGCAGGCCTCCTTCGTGCGTGGTCTGGAGGAGCCGGTTGTAGCCGGCGGCGAGCACCGGGTCGTCGGGATGCTCGCCCGGCGCCGGGCCGACGAGGTCGCCGGCGAGTTGCAGCACCGTGAAGCGGTCGAAGGGCACGTCGTCGAGGAAGGCCTTGATGACCCAGTCCCGGTACGGCGAAGCGTGGTGCTCCTGGTCGCCGTGGTAGCCGACCGTGTCGGCGTAGCGGACGAGGTCGAGCCACCAGGCCGCCATCCGCTCCGCGTGCCGGGGCGAGGCGAGCAGCCGCTCGACGAGCCGCGCGTAGCGATCCTGCCGGGCGTCGGCGAGGTAGGCGTCGACTTCGGCGGGATCGGGGGGCAGGCCGGTGAGGTCGAAGTGCAGCCGCCGGACGAGCGTGACAGGGTCGGCGTCGGGTGCCGGCCGCAGCCCCCCCTCCTCCAGGCTCGCCAGCACGAAGGCGTCGATCCAGTTCGTCGCCCAGGCGGCGTCGCTGCAGGCCGGAGGCTCGTGCCGCTGCGGAGGGACGAACGCCCAGTGCGGCGCGTAGGGGGCGCCCGCCTCGATCCAGGCCTCGAGCTTCGCCTTCTGGTCTTCCGCGAGCGTGTGGTTGCTCTCGGGCGGAGGCATGACGAGGTCGGGGTCGGTGCCGCGGATCCGCGCCACCAGCTCGCTCTCGGCCGGCTTGCGCGGCACGATCGCCCGGGTGCCGCTGTCGAGCTCGGCGAGGGCTGCGTCGCGGTCGTCCAGCCGCAGGCCGCCGCGCCGGTCGTGCTCGTCGGGACCGTGGCAGGCGAAGCAGTTGTGCGACAGGATCGGACGGATGTCGCGGTTGAAGTCAGGGACGCCGCCGGCAGCCGCCAGGGGGGCGATCCCCAGGGACAGCACCGCCGCGACCGTTCGGCTTCGCAGGGCAGCGAAGGCGTCGACCATGCGTCGGGCTCCCGAGTGGGAAACGGGCCGTGAAACCGGCGGCATGCTGGCCGCCTGACAGACCGTGGACCAAGTCTGCCGGAGCACGATGCGAGGACTGCCGGCCGGGAAAACCCTCTGCGTTCACCGGTCGGCGAAGTGGAAAAAGGCCGTGGAAGGCGTTTTCCAAGGACACCTAAGTTTAGCACGTGGCAGGGCTCGGATACCGCCGCCGGCGCGTCGTTGACGCTGGGGGGCCGCGAACGTAGATTCGACCGGATTTCCCGCGTTTCAACGCGGCTTTTTGCCTCTTTGACACCGTCCTCCTGCGAAAGGGTTCCAGCTCCCCATGGCCACCTCCCTCCGGAAGAAGTCCGCCCTCAAGAAGCCCGTCCGGAAGCCGGGAGCCGGCGGGAGCAAGCCGGGCCGGATGATCTACTACTTCGGGGCGAAGAAGTGCGACGGTGACGGCACGATGAAGCCCCTGCTGGGCGGCAAGGGGGCCAACCTGGCCCAGATGACGAAGATCGGCCTCCCGGTCCCCCCCGGATTCACGATCACGACCCAGGTCTGCATCGACTACTACAAGCACGGCAAGAAGTTCCCCAAGGGCCTCGAGACCGAGGTCGCCACCTTCGTCAAGCTCCTGGAGAAGGAGACGGGAAAGAAGTTCGGCGACCCGAAGAAGTCGCTGCTGGTGAGCGTGCGGAGCGGTGCCCGTGACAGCATGCCGGGGATGATGGACACGATCCTCAACCTCGGCCTCAACGACGACACCGTGAAGGGCCTCGCTGAAGCCACCGGCAACCCCCGGTTCGCCTACGACTCATACCGCCGCTTCATCCAGATGTACGGCGACGTCGTGATGGGGGTGCAGAAGCGGCACGAGAACGAGCACGAGCCGTTCGACGAGGTGATGGACGGCCTCAAGCACCAACTCGGCGTCCACGCCGACACCGACCTCTCCGAGGAGGCCCTCCGTGAGCTGATCCGGCGCTACCTGGCCCTCATCCGGCAGCGGACCGGCAAGGAGTTTCCGCAGGATCCCTTCGAACAGCTCCTGGGCGCCGTCGGCGCCGTCTTCGGCAGCTGGATGAACGAGCGGGCCATCATCTACCGCCGCAAGTACAAGATCCCGGACGAGTGGGGCACGGCCGTCAACGTGCAGAGCATGGTGTTCGGCAACATGGGGGACGACTGCGCCACGGGCGTGGCCTTCACCCGTGATCCCGCCACCGGCGAGGACGTCTTCTACGGCGAGTACCTCGTCAACGCCCAGGGCGAGGACGTTGTGGCCGGCGTGC
>JBIIUP010000098.1:0-10732 GCA_044339885.1 Pirellulales bacterium
GTGCCGTCGAACTCGCTGCCGTCGATGTGCGTGCCGCGGTAGTGCGCGACGACGACGTCGTCCGCTCCCGGCCGGGGGCCGGTGCCCGCGCGGAGGACCTCGTACTGCAGGCCGCTGGGCAGCGTCGTCACGCCCGGCCGCGTCGCGTTCGTCTCCAGGAACGCCCGGCCCTTGGCGAGGTTCTCCCGGCCGGCTGTCGCCATCCGCTTCACGAAGTCCTCCTGCCGCCGCTGCATGGCCGCCTCGAAATCCGCGAGCACCCGCTCGAACCGGGCCGCCTCCAGCCGCGGCCCCACACCCCCGACCGCGTCGGCCAGCCCCCGGGCGAGCGCGGCCTCGTCGATCCCCATCTCGAGTTCCCGGTGGTCGGCAAGGATCCGGCCGCCGATCCGGTAGCCCAGGGCATAGCCGAGCTCGCGGCCGGGCGTGTCGAGCGCCGCCTCGTCGACCGTCGGACCGCGGGGCGGAGCCAGCGGCTCGGCGGCCGACGCCGCGGTGTCGGCGCCGCCGGCGAAGAGCAGCAGGGCGGCCAAGGCCGCTGCGGGAGCACGGATCATGGGACACCTCCTGGTTCGTTCGTGCCACGGCCGTGCCGAGGTCGGACCGGGGCCGTCGCGGCGTCGGCCGGCTTGGCCAGCGAGCCGCGGGTGAGCTCGAGGAACGCCGTCTCCAGATTGGTCTCCTGCTCCTTCAGCGCCAGGATCCCCTGGCCGGCGGCGACGAGCCGCGCGGCCAACGGCGAGTGGTCGGTCACGCCGGCGGCGAGCCTCACGACGACCTCGCCGTCGCGGACCGTGACGGCCTCGGCCTCCGGGCACCGCTCCAGCTCGCGGGCGGCGGCCTCCGGGGGGCCCGCCACGCGAATCCGGATCGTGGGGCGGCCGCGGACCTGGGCCAGCAGGTCCTGCACGTCGCCGCAGGCCAGGAGCCGGCCGTATTCGATGATGCCCACGCGATTGCAGATGTCGGCGAGCTCGGGAAGGATGTGGCTGGAGACGAGGATCGTCTTGCCCATCCCCTGGAGCCGCTTGAGCAGGCCCCGCATCTCGATCCGGGCCCGCGGGTCGAGGCCGCTGGCCGGCTCGTCGAGGAGCAGCACCTGCGGGTCGTGGAGCAGCACCCTGGCCAGGCCGAGCCGCTGGGTCATGCCGCGGGAGAGGCTGGTGACGAACTCGTCCCGCTTGGCCACGAGGTCGACGAGCTCCAGCGACCGCTCCGCCACCCGGCGCCGCTCGGGGCCGGTGATGCGGTAGGCCGCCGCGAAGAACTCGAGGTATTCCAGCACCCGCATGTCGTCGTAGACGCCGAAGATGTCCGGCATGTAGCCGATCGACCGGCGGATCTCGCGGGGGTGGGTGTAGATCGAGTGGCCGCAGACGTAGGCCTCGCCCCAGGTCGGGGCCAGGAGCGTCGACAGGATGCGGATCGTCGTCGTCTTGCCGGCGCCGTTGGGGCCGATGAAGCCGAAGAGGTCCCCGCGCTCCAGCGTGAGGTCGAGCGATTCAAGCGCGCAGAAGTCGCCGTACTTCTTCGTGAGGTCGATCGTCTCGATCATGGGGACTCCCGCCGCCCTGCCCCCGGGGCCCGCGCTGCGGGACCGAGTGGAATGACGATACGATACAGCCGGGCGGCCACGGTGGGGTGTGCCGCCGCCGCGTCGGCGGAACCGAGGCTCCACGAGGCCGTCCAGTCGGGGGCCGCGCCGGCCGCGGTGCCGAAGAGCACGGCGCGATCGACGGCGAGCAGCGGCGACAGGTCGAGCCTGCCCAGCCGCCCGGCCTCCAGGCCGGTGTAGGGGGCGCCCCCGGCCGCGGCGTGGAAGCCGGCCACGAGCAGGATCCGGGCGAGGTCGGTGCCCATGGCGTCCCAACGGCCCACGACCTCACGGTCCCGGTCGACGGTGCGGAGCGTCAGCGCGCCGGCGAGCGACCGCGGGCCGCGGCCCGACTCGACGTCGTGCGGCACGCCGGGCTCGAGACGCCCGATGTCGTAGACCCAGCCGCCGTGGGCCAAGCGGCAGTCGTCCAGGGGGAACGGGAGATGATGGGCGATGGACCCCCGCAGCGTGCCCTGGGCATCCTCGACGAGGCTCGACGTCGCGACGGAGCCCGGATCGACGCGGGTCGACCAGTCCGCCTCGAAGACGCGGTCGGACGCCGCGGCCACCGGCACGTGCTCGAGCGTGGCGAGGGAATCGCCGTAGGCGTAGTCCGCCGCGGCGAGCGGCGGGTGCGTCACGACGGCGTCCACCGCCCCGAAGCCCGTGCCGGCGTCGGCACACCACGACACCGCCGCCTCTCCCCCCTGCCCCGGCGGCGAGACCGCCACCGTCGCCAGCGTGTTGTCGGCCCGCCAGTCCATGGCCCAGCCGGCTCCGCGGACCGCGCCGTCCAGGGCGTCGACGTCGACGATCTCCGCCGCCCGCGCGAGCCGCTGTGCCGCCGGCCGCCAGTGGTCGGCCACGCCCCAGGCCGCCGCGGTGAAGGCCAGCGCGATCGCCGGCAGCGTCAGCCATGCCAGGGCCGAGCGGTCCCGGCCCCCCGCCGCACGGCCGCGGGAGACCAGCCACCAGTCGAGCGGGTAGAGGCAGGCGACGTAGAGCAGGCCCAGGCCCAGGATCACGGCGAACGGCACGGGCCCGCGGCCCGCGGCCGTGTCGGGCACGTCGGCGGGGGACTCCAGCGCCACGCGGAGCTGGCCGGCGAGGTCGGGCGGGCCGGCCGCGGCCACGGGACGCACGGGCTCGACGTCCCGCGGCCGGCCGCCGAGCAACCGCACCAGGAGCGTGTCGCTGCCCGACCAGCCGCGGAGCGGCTCGGCGTCGGCGTCGACGGCGAGCCAGGTGATCGTGCCGAGGCCGTGCGCCCGGCGGACGACGAGCGGTAGGTCGGCCGCCGAGCTTCCCTCGAAGACCTCGACCACGCCCGGCACGCTCCCGCGATCGGCGAGCACCGCCACCTGCGGCACGGTGTTGGCGGCCCTCGCGGCGAGCCCCGCGGTCCGCGCGTGGGACTCGATGGCCCCGAGCCGGCGCAGCGGTGCCACGGTCGCGATCGGGCCGGGCAGCCAGCCTGCGGCCGGACCGTCGCGAGCCTGCACCTCGCGGGCGGACTCACCGGCCACGAACAGCAGCCGTCCGCCGCGGCGCACCCAGTCGTCGAGACCGGCGAGCACCTCCTGCGGCGCGTCCACGGCGGCGCGGCCGCAGACCACGACGAGATCAGCGGAGTCGTAGTCCCGGCCCGAGCTGCCCGCGGCGCAGGCGGCGAACCCGCCCTGCTCCGGGCCGCCGATCTTCACGACGTCCATCCGCGGCCCGTCACCGCCGCCCAGGAGCCGCGCGGCCCGCCCCGCGGCGGGCAGGTCGCCGAGCACCAGCAGCACCGCGTGCGTCGACGGCACCGCCTCGGGCAGCCGCGTCTCGGTTCGCCGGGGCGGGCTGCCGTGCTCGATGACGAGGCGGGCCGCCGGCCGGCCGGGCCGGACGCGGAAGAGCGCCGCGGTGCGACCGCCGGGAGCGGTCTCGAGCAGGGCCGGGGGGGAGCGGACGAGCACGCCGTCGGGGTCCTCCACCCAGGCGTGGACCGCGGTGCCGGCGACGGCCGACTGGCTCGCCGCGGCGGCGGGCGACACCAGCAGGGGCGTCCACGACCCGGCGCGGTAGCGGCCATCGAAGCCCACGATCACCTCCCAATCGCCTCCGTCGGCCTTCGCGGGCGGTGCCGCGAGGCTCACGGCGGCGGCCAGGGCGACGGCGACGCGGGCGATGACGGCGGCGCGGAGGCTCATGGCTTCTCGGCGTCCGGGCAGGTGCAGGCGAGCTGTCCGCAGCCCGGGCATCCGGTGCCGTACTTGCGGCGGACGGCCGCCTCGAGGTCCACGCCGGCGACGTTGGCGATCGTGGCCAGCCAGGCCAGTACGTCGGCGAACTCCAGCGCCAGCGCCTCGCGCTTCGCCGCGTCGGCGGGGCCGGCCGCGTGTTCGCGGAGCGCCGTCGCCAGCTCGCCCACCTCCTCGACGAGCCACATGAAGGTGCCCTCGACGCCCCGGGCGGCATCCTTGTCGTGGTACATCCTGCGGATGAGCGACTGCAGTTCGCGGAGCGTCATGGCTGATGTCCTGGAGATGCCCGGTCCCGGGAAATGAACCACGGATAGATCGCCGGCACGACGAAGGCCGTGAGCAGCGTGCTGGTGAGGATGCCGCCGATCACGACCGTCGCCAGCGGCCGCTGGATCTCCGCGCCGCTCGACGTCGCCAGTGCCATCGGGAGGAAGCCGAGGCTCGCGACCAGCGCGGTCATCAGCACGGGCCTGATCCGCATGTCGGCCGTGAGCACCGCCGCCTCCCGCGGGGCCAGGCCCCCCTGCCGCGCGTGCTCCGCCCCCGCCACCCAGACCAGGCCGTTGAGCACGGCGACGCCGAAGAGCGCCACGAAGCCCACGCCGGCGGCGATGGAGAACGGCATGCCCCGCACCGCCAGCGCCAGGATGCCGCCGGACGCGGCCACCGGCACCGCGCAGAAGATGAGGGCCGCCAGCCGCAGCGACTTGAAGCTCGTGTAGAGCAGCATGGCGATCAGGCCGAGGACGACCGGCGTGATGAGGGCGAGCCGGCGGCTGGCCGAGACGAGGTTCTCGAAGTCGCCCCCCCATTCGATCGTGTAGCCGCCCGGCAGCGGCACGCCGTCCCGGATGCGGCGGCGGGCCTCCTGGACGAAGCTGGCGACGTCCCGGCCGCGGACGTTGGCCGACACGAAGGTCCGCCGCCGCGAGTCCTCGTGCTCGATCGACGGCGGGCTCTCCTCGACGCGGATGTCGGCGAGCTCGCCGAGCGGCACCGGCCTGCCCCCCGTCGCCGCCACCGGGATCTGGGGCAGGAGTTCGTCGTTCTCCCGCCACTGCCGGGGAAACCTCACCACGAGCGGGTACCGGGGCCGGCCCTCGTAGATCACCCCCGTCTGGATGCCCCCCATGGCGGAGACCGTTCGCATGACCTCGATGCCGTCGATCGCGTGCCGTGCCAGCTGGTCTTGGCGGGCGTCGATCCGCAGCGTGGGCACGTTGGCCTGCCAGTCGGCGCGGACGTCGGCGGCCCCGGGGATGTCCCGCAGGACGCTCTCGATCCGCTTCCCCAGGTCGCCGAGCGTCTCCAGGTCGTCACCGTACACGAGCACCGCCACGTCGGCCTTCACGCCCGCGACGAGCTCGTCGACCCGCATCTCGATCGGCTGGCTGAAGCCGAAGTTCGCGCCGGGAACGGCGGCGGAGAGCGCCGCCGACATCCGCTCCACCAGCGCGTCGCGGGTCATGCCCGCCGGCCACTTCGCCCGGGGCTCGAGCATCACCCAGACGTCGGTCTGCTGCACGCCCATGACGTCGTTGGCGATCTCGGGCCGGCCGGTCTTGCAGAACACGGTGCGGACCTCCGGGAACTCGCCGAGCACCCGCTCGATCCGGGACGTCAGGGGAACCGAGTCCTCGAGCGTCGCGCTCGGCAGCCGGTTGACCTCGACGAGAAGGTCGCCCTCGTCGAGGCGGGGCATGAACTCGGCTCCCAGCCGCAGGGCCACCGGCACGCTCGCCGCCAGCAGGCCCGCCGCGGCCAGCGACACGAGCACCGGGTGCCAGACCGCCAGCCGGGCCAGCGGGCGGTAGCCGCGGTGGAAGAGCCGCATGAGGAGCGGCTCGTGCTCCTCCTCGCGGGAGAGCACCGTCGCGGCGAGCACCGGCATGAGCGTCAGCGAGATCACCAGCGACCCGGCCAGCGCGAAGAGCACCGTGAGCGCCATCGGGCGGAAGAGCTTCCCCTCCGTCCCCTCGAGGAACAGGATCGGCAGGTAGACGACGGCGATGATGAGCTCGCCGAACATCGTCGGCCCGCGGACCTCGATCGCGGCGTCGCGCACGACGTCGAGCTTCGAGGCCGTGGGGGGGGCGAGCCCCAGCCGCCGGACGCAGTTCTCGACCATGATCACCGAGCTGTCGACGACGAGCCCGAAGTCGATGGCCCCGAGGCTCATGAGGCTCGCCGGAATGCCGACCGCCCACATGACGTTCGCCGCGAACAGCATCGAGAGCGGGATCGCCAGGGAGACGATCAGCCCGGCCCGCACGTTGCCCAGCAGGACGAGCAGCACGCCGATCACGAGCAGCCCCCCCTCGGCCAGGTTGTGGAGCACGGTGTCGAGGGTGCGGGCGATGAGGTCGGAGCGGTCGTAGAGGATCTCCAGCTCCACGCCCGGCGGCAGCGTGGCCCGCACCTCCTCGAGCTTCTCCTTGGCGGCGGTGACGACCCGGCGGCTGTTCTCGCCGCGGATCATCATCACCATCCCCGTGACGATCTCGCCGCGGCCGTCGCGGGTCGCGGCCCCCTGCCGCACCAGCGGCGCCGTGGACACCGTGCCGATGTCGCGGACCAGCACCGGAACGCCCCCCGGCGGGCTGCGGACCACGACCTTCTCGATGTCGCCGACGCCGCGGAGGAGCGACTCGCCCCGGATGAACCGCTGCTCGCTGTTGCGGACGACGTAGCCGCCGCCGGTGCTCGTGTTGTTGCGACCGAGGGCGTCGAGGACCTCGCCGAGCGAGATGCCGTGCGACGACATCCGGTCGGGGTCGACCTGCACCTCGTAGCTCTTGGCGTGGCCGCCGTGGGCGTTGATGTCGGTCACGCCCGTCACCGTCCGCATGACGGGCGCCACGTCCCATTCGAGGATGCTCCGCAGGTCCATGAGCGTCTTCCCCGACCCGGGGCGGGCCTTGAGCTCGAGCTGGAGGATCTCGCCGAGCGCGGTGGAGAGCGTGCCCAGCTGGGGATCGGCGTCGCCCAGGGAGATGCCCGTCCGGGCGGCCGGCAGCCGCTCGGCCACGAGCTGCCTGGCGCGGAAGATGTCGGTTCCCTCGTGGAACACGATCGTCACCAGCGAGATGCCCAGCCTCGAGAGGCTGCGGATCTCGGCGACGTCCGGCAGGCCGCTCATCGCCAGCTCGACCGGGTAGGTCACCAGCCGCTCGACGTCGAGCGGCGGCAGGGTGCCGGCTTCGGTGACGACCTGCACCTGGATATTGACCAGGTCGGGCACGGCGTCGACCGGGATCTGCGTCGCCGCGAACAGCCCGCCGAGCGCCATGAGGACGAACAGCGCGATGACGAGGGCGCGGTTCGCGAGCGACCACTCGATGACGCCTGAAAGCACCTGCCGCCTCCGCTCCTAGGCCTCGTCCTCGAGCAGCAGCTCGCTCTTCAGCAGGAACGCGCCGCGGGCGACGACCTGCTGCCCGGGTTCGAGCCCGGCCTTCACCTCCAGGAAACCGTCCTGCTCGATGCCCGGCTCGACGTCGACGCGGCGGTACCGCCCCGCGCCGTCGGGCACGAACACGAAGGCCTTGCCCTCGTGCCGCATGATCGCCGCCGCCGGCACGGCCAGCGCCTCCCGCTGGCTGCCCTGCGGCAGGTCGACCCAGACGAACATCCCCGGCTTGTAGTGGGCGTCGTCGTTCTCCAGCTCCGCCACGAGGGGCACGCTCCGCGATTCCTGTTCGACCGTGGCCCCGACGTGGCTGATCCGGGCGGTCGTGTTGTGCTCCGTCGGGCCGGGGACGGTGACGTGCACCTCCTGCCCCTCCGTCAGTTCCACCGTGGTCCACTGCCGCTCGTGGATCTGGGCCCGCACCCAGAGGTTCGCCGTGTCGGCCACGACGAACAGGCGGTCGCCGGCCTGCACCCGCTCGCCGCGGGAGACGAAGACGTCCTCGACGAGGCCGGCGAACGGCGTCCGCAGGACGAGGGCACTCAGTGAGCCCCCCTCACGCGCGGGCTCCTCCGCGTCGGCCACGTTCGTCGCGCCGGTGCCGCCGGTATCCGACTCCAGCTTGCTCCCCACGAGGGTCCGCAGGTTCTCCTTCGAGACCTGCACCAGCCGGTCCGCCTGCTCGAGCGCCGCCCGGGCGCGGGCCCGGTCCTGCCGCGTCAGGAACCGCGCCTCCTCGCAGGCCGCCACGAAGCTCGCGCGGGCGACCTCGCGGGTGCTCGTCCGCTCCTCCACGATCCGTCCCGAGAGCACGCCCCCCTCGCCGAGCTGGCGGGTGCTGGCGCTCACCTTCTCCGCTACCAGGAGGCGGGAGTAGGCGGCGAGGATCTTCTCGCGGTAGGCGCCGAGGACGCGGTCCTGGAACCGCTCCTCGATCTGCTCCAGCGGCGGTTCGTCGGCGAGCGCCTCGAGCAGGTCGTCGACGTTCTCCGCGATCGTGTCGGCCCACTCGGCGGCCTTGCGCTCGATGACGCGGTCGTCCTCCCGCTTGCGGACCTCGTCGCGGGCGATGCCGACCTCGGGGCTCGACACCTCGGCGAGCGAGTCGCCCTTCGACACCCGCTGCCGCACCTGGACGAAGACGCGGGACACGATGCCGGCGACGGGGGACTCATAGTCGAGCTGGTAGCGGGCGTCGTAGTCGAGGCGGCCGGGCACCGTGAGGTGTTCCCGCATGGTGCGGGTGCGGGCCTCCACGAGCTCGATCTCGCCGGCCGCGGTCGGCGGAAGCACGACCACGTCGCGCCGCGCGGCAGCCTCCGGCGGGGCGGCCGCATGCCCGGCGTCCTGCCCCGCGTGGTCGCCGCCGGTGAAGTGGTGCGTGGAGAGCCACCACCAGGCCAGGCCGCCCGCCGCGAGGAAACCGGCGGCCGTCAGGCTGCGCCGGAGGCGTTCCCAGCCCGGCCGGGCGGTGCGGGCCGCGTGCGGCTGGTGGGCGCCCGAAGGCGTCGCGGGCCCGGGATCGTGGTTGGCTGACATCGACGGGGTGACGCGCGAGGCCGCGGGCGGTGGGCACGGACGGCGGCCCGTCCGGTTCCAGGGAAGTCTAATCAAACGGCTCGGACGCCGGGGATGGCGGCGGCGGGTGCCGCGTCGAGAAGGGCGCAGGTACGATGCGGGAGAGCGTCTCCGTGAACCACAGTCCCCGCCCTGCCCTTCCCCGTTCCGACCCGCATTCCCCATGACAGCCTCCCGCACGGTCCGCATCTTCGACACCACGCTCCGCGACGGCGAGCAGTCCCCCGGCGCGAGCATGAACCTGGCCGAGAAGATGGAGGTCGCGCGGGCCCTGGTCCAGCTGGGCGTGGACGTCATCGAGGCGGGGTTCCCCATCGCCTCCCCGGGGGATTTCGAGAGCGTCCAATCGATCGCCGGTGCCGTCCGGGGCTCGGTGGTCTGCGGCCTGGCCCGCTGCAACGACGCCGACATCGACCGCGCCTGGGAGGCGCTGCGGCCCGCGGCCCAGCCGCGGATCCACGTGTTCCTCGCCACGAGCTCGATTCATCGGGAGTTCAAGCTGCGGATGAACGAGGACGAGGTCCTCGCCCGGGCCGTCGCCGGCGTGACCCGGGCCCGGCGACACTGCGACGACGTCGAGTTCTCGCCGGAGGACGCGGCGCGGACGGAGATCGACTTCCTCTGCCGCGTCGTCGAAGGGGTGATCGCCGCCGGTGCGACGACCGTCAACATCCCGGACACCGTGGGCTACGCGACGCCGATGCAGATGCACCAGGTCATCCGGAGCCTCCGCGACCGGGTGCCGAACATCGACCGCGCCGTGCTCAGCGTCCACTGCCACGACGACCTCGGCCTGGCGGTGGCCAACAGCCTCGCCGCCGTCGAGGCCGGGGCCGGCCAGGTCGAGTGCACGATCAACGGTATCGGCGAGCGGGCGGGGAACTGCTCGCTCGAGGAGGTCGTGATGGCGCTGAAGACCCGCCACGACCACTACGGCGTCGACACCCGGATCGTCACGCAGAAGCTCGTGCCGACCAGCCGCCTCGTCGCCGGCATCACCGGCATCCAGGTGCCGCGGAACAAGGCGATCGTGGGCCGCAACGCCTTCGCCCACGAGGCGGGCATCCACCAGGACGGGATGCTCAAGGAGCGGCGGACCTACGAGATCATGCGGCCGGAGGACGTGGGGCTGGAGCGGACCGACCTCGTGCTGGGCAAGCACAGCGGCCGGGCGGCGCTGGCGGACCGCGCCAAGGCGCTCGGCTACGAGCTGTCCCCCGAGCAGCTGCAGACGGTCTTCGATCGTTTCAAGCTGCTCGCCGACCGCAAGAAGGAGATCTACGACGGCGACATCGCCGCCCTCTGTGAGGAGCAGTTCGCGGCGCTGCCGGAGCAGTTCACCTTCGAGGGCTACACGCTCTCCTGCGCGTCGGGGACGACGCCGACGGTGACGCTGCGGGTGCTCCAGGACGGCGTGCCCAAGTCGGTGACCGCCACGGCCGGCGACGGCCCGATCGACGGCATCTTCCTGGCCATCGAGAAGCTCACGGGCGTCACCACGGTCTGCCGCGACTTCCGCGTGCAGGCGGTCACGGTGGGCAAGGACGCGCAGGCGGAGGTGACGGTCGAGCTTGAGCACGCGGGCCAGCAGCAGCGCGGCCGGAGCGTCTCCACCGACTCGCTGGAGGCGGCGGCGAAGGCGTTTCTGGCGGCCGTGAACCGCCTCTGCCTGGGGACGTCACCGCGGCTCCACCCGCACCGCGGCTGACGCCTGCGGATCATGCGGGATCGGTGTCACACGACTCTCACCAGATCCTCGCGCGTCGTGGTCCTACCTCACCATGACCATGGACATGCGAGGGGCTGCCCATGCCCGGGAGTCGGCCTTGGCGGCGAGCGCAGGCAGGATGCCGAAGCGCAGCCGGCACGGAGTGAGCGCAGCCCAGGATGGGCGCAGCGAAC
>JBIIUP010000317.1:0-2775 GCA_044339885.1 Pirellulales bacterium
TCGCACGGCGACCGGTCTACCGAAGCGACCGTGGCGGGGTGACGTTGGCGGTGCGTTGCCACCCGGAGCCCGCAGGAGCCCGGTTGCCGCGCAGTAGCCCGGTTGCCGTGCAACCGGGAATCCGGGTCGACTCCGCCGCCACGTCCAACCGGTCGCACGGCGACCGGTCTACCGAACGCCCAACCGGTCGCACGGCGACCGGTCTACCGAACGCCCAACCGGTCGCACGGCGACCGGTCTACCGGAGAGACGGCCGCCGTCAGCCGGGCCGCGTCCCCGTCACCAGCAGCGTGATGTGGTAGAAGACCGGCGCCGCGAAGCAGAGCGAGTCGACCCGGTCGAGCACGCCGCCGTGGCCGACCACGAGCGTGCCGTAGTCCTTGACGCCGCGGTCCCGCTTGATGGCCGACATCGTCATGCCGCCGGCGAAGCCCATCACCGCGACGACGAGGCCGGCCAGCGCCGCCTGCCAGGGCTGGAAGGGGGGCGCAGCCCACCAGAGGGCCGCCGCCAGGAGTGCCGTGCTCGTGGCGCTGCCGAGGAGCCCCTCCCAGGTCCGGTTGGAGCTCACGGCCGGGGCCACGAGCCGCTGGCCGAGCATCCGGCTCCAGACGTACTGCATGCAGTCGGCGAACTGCACGAGCAGGATGAGGAAGAACAGGAGCCGGAAGTTCTCGCTCCGCCCGCCGTTCCCCGGGGCGTCGATCGGCAGCTGCAACAGCGCCGGCGCGAACGAGAGGCAGTAGACGCAGACCACGAGCCCCGCCTGGATCTTCGCCGTCCGCTCGAGGAACCGCTTGTAGTCGCCCGCCACCGCCACCCGCGTGAGCACGAAGAGCGTGGCGTACACCGGCAGGAAGACGCTGAACACGTCGTAGCGGTTGAGCCCCACGAGCACGTAGTGGAGCGGCAGGAACAGGAAGAAGACCCAGAACAGGGCGCGGTGGTCCCCCTTCCGCGTGGGCGTGAGCGTGATGAACTCGCGGAGCGCCCAGAAGGAGACGAGGCCGAAGAGCACGACCGTCGCCGTCGTGCCGAGCCAGAAGGCGGCGGCCAGGACGGTGCAGAGGATCCACCAGCCGCGGAGACGGAGGTTGAAGGTGCGGACGGCGGCCGGGTCGAGGCCGCGGTCGGGGTGCCGCTTGAGGAACTGGCCGACGGCGGTGGCCGCCGACAGCAGCGCAAGCACGCTCGTGATCAGCGCGATGGTGCGGGTGTCGTTCATGGCCGGCTCATTCCTTGAGAGCCAGGACGGCACGGCGGGCACGGGCGAGGAAGTCGAGCTTGGCCTCGCCGCGCTCCAGCCACAGGGGCGGCCCGAAGCTGATGCAGGAGAGGAGCGGCACGGGCAGGAACTCGCCCCGCGGCAGGACGCGGTTGAGGTTGTCGATGTGCACGGGCACCAGCTCGATCTCGGGCCGCTTCTTCGCGAGGTAGTAGAGCCCGCTCTTGAACTCGCCGATCTCGCCGCTGACGCTCCGGCCGCCCTCGGGGAACACGATGAGCGAATGGCTGTGGCCCGCCTCGCGGAGCATCATGTCGACCGGGCTCTGGTGCACCTTGATGTCGGTGCGGTCGATGAGGATGGCGTCGAAGACCTCCTCTGCCAGCCAGCGGCGGACGATCCCCCGGGACCAGTAGTCCTTCGCGGCCACCGGCCGGGTCACCTCCCGGACCGCCTGGGGCAGCGACGACCAGATCACCAGCGCGTCGAGGTGGCTGGTGTGGTTGGCGAAGTAGACCCGCTGGCAGGTGTCCGGTTGGCTGGCGATCCAGCGGACGCTCGCCCCGGCGAGGAGCCGCGCCAGCGCCGCCAGCGTCAGGCCGGCGGCGCGGCACAGAGGCGAGCGGCCGGCGCCGACGGGCGCCGGCGGCGGGAGGGAATCGGCGGGGGAGAGCATGCGAAGCATCTTCCGGGGCCGGGTGCGCGGCGGTCAATCCTCGACGTCGGCCACGAACGGGTTGTGCCGCCGCTCGTGGCCCACCGTCGTGGCCGGGCCGTGGCCCGGCAGCACGAGCGTCTCGTCGGGCAGGGTGTAAAGAATGGAACGGATGCCGGCGGCGAGCGCCGCGGGATCACCGTCGGGAAAGTCGCTGCGGCCGACGCTTTCTCGGAACAGCACGTCGCCGCCGAGGACCACGGGGGGGTCGCAGTCGGTGACGCGGTAGACCACGTGGCCCCGGGAGTGCCCGGGCACCTCCCGGACGACCAGCCCGATCCCGCCCTCCGAGAGGACATCGCCGTCGCCGAGCAGCCGATCCGCCGGCGGGCTCACGAGTGCGAGGCCGAACGGGGCCGACAGGTTGCCCTCGGGGTCGGTGAGCTTGTCGGCGTCGTGGCGGCCGATGAGGATCGGCAGGCCCGGCCAGCGGTCGCGGAGCGCGGCGTTGCCCGCGATATGATCGGAGTGGCCGTGGGTGAGGAGGATCGCCCGCGGCTGGAGGCCGCGAGCCTCCACGGCCGCGATGATCTCCTCGGGTTCGAAACCCGGATCGACGACGAGGCAGTCCGATCCCCCGTCCCGGAAGAGGACGTAGCTGTTCTCCGCGAAGGGGAGCGACTCGACGCGGATGGCGGCCAGTCCTCCGGGAAGCGGCAGGACCTCGAGCGTGGCCATGGGTGGGGACTGCGGGGACGGGGCGGCGGGCGGGGGAGACAGCCTCTTCCGAGCATGGTTGCCCGGGCCCCGCCCGGCAAGCGGTCGACGGGGAGCCGCCGTGCCAGGCCGGAAACGCGTGGGAAAACGGATGAAAGTGACATGGCTGCCCCTCCGG
>JBIIUP010000318.1:0-2774 GCA_044339885.1 Pirellulales bacterium
GGTCGGTGCGGTTCGACCCGTGGATGCAGAACGACATCGGCCCCTATGGCTTCCGCCTCTACGGCATCATGGACGGCAGCCGGCCGCGGGACTATTCGGAGCCCGTTCCCGAGGTGCGCCGCTCGCGGTGGTGGTCGCAGCCGGCGTCGCGGTGAGGTCGCCCCGCACGCCGGCCCGCCGACGTGTATGATCGGCGGACCATGAACCGCGACAGAAAAGACTCGAAGCCGCCCTTCAAACCGAGGCCCAAGACGGGGCCCGCCGCCGGGCGACGCCGGCCCGCAGCCCCCACGGATGACGGCCTCGAGCGGTTGCAGAAGGTGCTCGCCGCCGCCGGTCTGGGCAGCCGGCGGGCCTGCGAGGAGCTGATCACCACCGGCCGCGTGGAGGTCGACCGCTCCGTCGTCACGCAGCTCGGCACGCGGATCGACCCGGAGAAGCAGGAGATCCGCGTCGACGGCGAGCGGCTGCCGCGCGTGCGGCGGGTCGTCTACATGCTCAACAAGCCGGTGGGGGTCCTGACCACCAACTTCGACCCCTCCGGCCGGCCGCGGGCGGTCGACCTCGTGCCGGCGGATCAGCGGCTGTTCGCGGTGGGCCGGCTCGACCGGATGAGCGAGGGGCTGCTGCTGATCACCAACGACGGCGGCCTGGCCAACCTGCTCGCCCACCCGCGGTACGGCGTCGAGAAGAAGTACCTCGTCCAGGTCGCCGGCGTCCCCGCAGAGGACCTCCTCGACAAGCTGCGCCGGGGCATCCGGCTCGCCGAGGGCGAGGTGCATGCCAAGCGGGTGTCGATCCGCTCCCAGCACAAGCAGAGCGCCGTTCTGGAGATGGTGCTCGACGAGGGCAAGAACCGGGAGATCCGCCGGATGCTCGCCCGGCTGGGGCACAAGGTGCACCAGCTCAAACGGGTCGCCGTCGGTGGGCTCTCGATCGGCACGCTCCTGCCCGGACAGTGGCGGCAGCTGGCCTGGAGCGAGGTCGAGGCCCTGCGCCGCGACGCGATCGCGGCCGTCGGGCCGGACGCGGAGCGCGAGGCCCGGCAGCCGCAGCCACCGCGGGGCCGAGGCGGCCGGCCGGGAGCCGGCCCGCGCGGCGGCCCGCCATCACGTCCGCCCCGCGGCCGTCCCGCTGGCCGTCCTCCCGCTGGCCGGCCTCCCGCTGGCCGTCCTCCCGCTGGCCGGCCTCCCGCTGGCCGGCCTCCCGCTGGCCGGCCTCCCGCTGGCCGGCCTCCCGCTGGCCGGCCGACTGGCCGCCGCAGGCGGCCGGGCAAGGCTTCTTCCTGGCGGGCCCAGTCCGGCCGGCCGACGGAGTCGTGAGCGGGATGCCGGCCTCCGCCCCAGCCAGTCCGTGCCACGCCGACGACGCCCGCTACCTGCGGGCCCCGGTTGTCGCGCACCGGCAGATCGCCGACCGCACGTGGCGGATCCGCCTCGACTGCCCCGAGATCGCCGCCCGCGCCGTCCCGGGACAGTTCGCGATGCTGCGGATTCCCGACCGGGCCGACCCGCTGCTCGCCCGGCCGCTGGCGATCTACGACACGTTCGCCGTTGGGGGAATGCCCCGCTACGCGGACTTCGTCTACCTCGTGCACGGAAAGTTCACCACGGCCCTGGCCACGTTGGAGGCGGGCGACGAGGTCGTGGCCTGGGGACCGCTGGGCAACGGGTTCGACCCGCCCGCGGTCGACGAACTGCTCCTCGTCGCAGGGGGGATCGGCCAGACCGCGCTGCTCGCGCTCGGCCGCGAGCGGCTCGGAGCGGCCCGGTACGGCGCCCCGCCTCGGGTCGCGTCCCGCGCCGGCCGCGTGACCTTCTGCTGGGGCGCCGGCCACGGCGGCATGTTCGGCGACGTCGCCGACTTCCGCTCCAGCGGCTTCGACGTGCATCTCGCCACGCTCGACGGATCCGTCGGCCTGCGGGGCACGGTGGTCGATCTCCTCCGCGAACGGTTCGCCGCGACGAGTTCCTCCCGCTCGCTCCACGTCGCCTGCTGCGGCCCCGAGCGGATGATGGAGGCCGTCTCGAGCTGGGCCGCCGAACGGGGCGTGGGCTGCGACGTGTCGCTCGAGGCTCCGATGGCCTGCGGCGTCGGGATCTGCTTCACCTGCGTGGCGAAGGTCCGCGACGGCGAGGGCGGCTGGGACTACCGCCGCACCTGCATCGAGGGGCCCGTGTTCGACTCCCGCCGCATCGTCTGGGACGACGACGCGGCTGCCGGGCTGCAGAGCTGACCGAGCGAACGGCCTGCTACGCCTTCGTCTTGGACTTGGTGCCGCGGGTCGCGGAGCCGCCCGCGCCGGCGGCCTTCACGCGGGCCGAGAGCCGCGACTTGATCCGGGCGGCACGGTTCTTGTGGATCGTCTTGGAGGCGGCCGCCTGGTCGACCTTCTTGGTGACCGTGCGGAAGTGCTCCTTGGCGAGCGCCGCATCGCCGGCGGTGACGGCGTCGAGGACCTTGCGGACCTGCGACTTCACGTCCGACTTGACCGCACGGTTGCGGTCGCGGTTCCGCAGGTTCTGGCGATGACGCTTCTTGGCACTG
Source organism: Pirellulales bacterium (assembly GCA_044339885.1). Classification (GTDB taxonomy): domain Bacteria; phylum Planctomycetota; class Planctomycetia; order Pirellulales; family UBA1268; genus QWPN01. Next base: position 2,548 of record JBIIUP010000318.1, read on the forward strand.
GCCGAGTGGGGCATGCGAACGATTCCTCGGTGGAAGGGGGGAAGGCGGGGTGGAGGGGCCCGGACCGGGTCACGGACGCCCGGAGGCGGTCAGGAGCCCGGCTTGTTATCCTTCGCGGCGCCCAACTTGTCCAGACGCTGGGCGACGTCCCGGTAGTTGAAGTCGAGACCCGCCAGCGTCGACAGGTATTTCCTGGCCCCGTCGACGTCCTCCAGGCCGCCGGCCAG
>JBIIUP010000263.1:0-3819 GCA_044339885.1 Pirellulales bacterium
GAGCTGGGGGTGGACCTGGCCAAAGCCCTCGGCCCACAGGGCGGCGGCCTGTTGGAGCGTGGTGGAGCCGGCGATCCGCAGCGTCCCCGACACCATCGCCAGCGGCTGGTACCCGAGCGTCTCCAGGTCGTCGAGCGGGTTGACCTGTGCCGCCGCAGCCGACGCGGTCGGGGCCGGCGGTTCATCGGCTGCCGCGCCGGGGGCGGCGGCCCAGCATGCCAGCGCCAGGACCGCGAGTTTCGCACGCACCGACATGAGGTTTCTCCGGAAAGCCCTCGCACGATAGCCGACGGGACGTCGGAGACCCAAGCAGCCGGTCGGCAGCCGGTCGGCCGGCAGCCCCGCCCCGTCGTCGGGCCGGCCCCTGTGGCACCGGCGACCGTCGCGGTAGGATTGCGTCTTTTCCGGCCCCGACCCCGCGCCGTCCGCCAGTTCCCGATGTTCGAACCCGTCCGCGGCAAGCCCGACTTTCCCGCCCTCGAGCGGACGATCGCCGCGTTCTGGCGGGCCGACGGCACCTACCGCAAGTCGCTGGAAAGGCGGCGCGGCGCGAAGCGATTCGTGTTCTTCGAGGGTCCGCCCACCGCCAACGGACTGCCCCATCCCGGGCATTGCCTGACCCGGACGATCAAGGACCTCTACCCTCGCTACCGCACGATGCGGGGCCAGTACTGCGAGCGGAAGGCTGGCTGGGACACCCACGGGCTGCCCGTCGAGGTCGAGGTCTGCAAGGAACTCGGCATCCACTCCAAGGCCGAGATCGAGGCCTACGGAGTCGAGCCCTTCATCCACCGCTGCCAGGAGAGCGTCTGGCGGTACATGAAGGAGTGGGAATCGCTCACCGAGCGGATCGGGTTCTGGATCGACCTCTCCGACGCCTACGTCACCTACCATCGGTCGTTCGTGGAGAGCGTCTGGTGGGCGCTGGCGACCCTCTTCGACCGGGGGCTGCTGTACCAGGGACACAAGATCGTCTGGTGGTGGCCCCAGGGGGGCACGGCCCTCTCCAGCGGTGAGGTGGGGCAGGGATACCGGGAGGTCGCCGACCCCAGCGTGTACGTCGCCTTCCCCCTCCTCGACGCTGCCGGGATGCCGACGAACCGGAGCCTCGTCGCCTGGACCACGACGCCCTGGACGCTGCCCTCGAACCAGTTCGCCGCGGTCAGGCCCGCCCTCGACTACGCGGTCGTCCGCGAGGCCGGAGAAGCATCGGGGGCGGAATGGATCGTCGCGGAGGCGCTCGCCCCCGCGCTGGGCGACAAGCTGAAGAAGACGCTCGAGACGGTCGAGACGCTGCCGGGATCGGCGCTCGTGGGCCGGTCCTACCTGCCGCCGTTCGACACGTTCCGCCCGGCGGGGCCGCCCGCCACCGCTCCGCTGGCGGCCGGCGGCACCGAGGCGGTCGCCTGGCGGGTCGTGGCGGCCGATTTCGTGACCACCGACTCCGGCACCGGCATCGTCCACGTGGCTCCCGCGTTCGGCGAGGTGGACTACGCCGTGCTCGTCGCCGAACAGCCCCGGTTCGCGCCGGGCAGCGGCCCGGCGCTGCTCAACGCCGTGGCGCCGGACGGCAAGTTCACCGACGCCTTCGGCATGGGCAGCGGCAGGTTCGTGAAGGACTGCGATCGCGACATCGTTCGCGACCTGAGGGGGCGGGGCCTGCTCGTCCACCAGGAGCAGTACGTCCACGACTACCCCTTCTGCTGGCGGGCCGACTCCGATCCGCTGATCCAGTATCCGCGCCGGAGCTGGTTCATCCGCACCAGCCAGTTCCGCGAGGCGATGCTCGCCAACAACGCCTCGATCGAGTGGCTGCCCGAGCACATCCGGGACGGCCGCTTCGGCAACTTCCTGGAGACGAACGTCGACTGGGCCCTCTCCCGCGAGCGGTACTGGGGCACGCCGCTGCCGATCTGGCAGTGCGAGACGACCGGGAAGATGGAGGCCGTGCCGTCCTACGCGGCGCTCCTCGCCAAGCCGGGGGTCGCCGGCACCGACGCGTTCGCCCGGGCCAAGGCCGCCGATCCGACGCTGTCCGACGATCTCGCGGTCCACAAGCCCTACATCGACGCCGTCACCTACGACTCGCCATTCGCGCCGGCGGCGCGGATGCGGCGGGTGCCCGAGGTGATCGACTGCTGGTTCGACTCGGGCGCGATGCCGTTCGCGCAGTGGGGCTGGCCGCACGCGGGACAGGAGGAGTTCGCAGCCCAGTTCCCCGCCGACTTCATCTCGGAGGCGATCGACCAGACCCGCGGCTGGTTCTACAGCCAGCTGGCCATCAGCACGCTCCTCTTCGGGGACGGGGCCGATCCGCCGGTGCCGCCACCGGCCCGGCCACCGCGGAAGGCCTACCCGCACCCCTTCAGGACCTGCATCGTCCTCGGCCACATGCTCGGCGAGGACGGCGGCAAGATGTCGAAGAGCAAGCGGAACTACCGGGAGCCCGCGGAGATCTTCGACAAGTACGGCGCCGACGCCCTGCGGTGGTTCTTCCTCGCCGGCCAGCCGCCGTGGACGAGCATCCGCTACAGCGAGCGGGCCATCCGCGAGAGCGTTCCGGAGTTCCTGCTGCGGCTCTGGAACGTCTACTCGTTCTTCGTGATCTACGCGCGGATCGACGGCTTCGATCCGGCCGGCTTCCTCGACGCGCCGGGCAGCCTCGACCACGCCGACCTGGCCAAGGCCCGCGGCTGGCGGCCCGTGGCGGACCGGGGCGAGCTCGACCGCTGGATGCTCTCCGAGGTCAACGCGGTGGCCGCGAACATGACGGCGTGGCTCGACGCCTACGACCACTTTCCCGCGGCCCAGCACCTCTCGGGGCTCGTCGACGCCGTGAGCAACTGGTTCGTCCGCCGCAGCCGCGACCGCTTCTGGGCGGCCGGCCGCGCCGACGGCGGCCCCGAGACCAGCCCCGAGAAGCTCGACGCCTACTGGACGCTCTACGAGACGCTCGTGACGATCGCGCGGCTGGCGGCGCCCTTCGTGCCGTTCGTGACGGAGGAGATCTGGCGGAACCTCGCGGTGGTGCCGTTCGGCGACCGGGTGCCGCAGAGCGTCCACCTGACCGACTATCCCGCCGGTGACCCGGACCTCGTGGATGGCGACCTCGTCCCGCGGATGGCGCTGGTCCGGGAGGTGGCGTCGCTCGGGCGGGCGGCCCGGGCGGCCGAGAAGCTCAAGGTCCGCCAGCCCCTCTCGAAGGTCGAGGTCATCCTCTCGGACGCCGACGCCCGCCACGCCTCCTGGCTGGAGGCGCACGCCGACCTCGTCTGCGACGAACTCAACGTGAAGCAATTCGAGGTCTGCCGGGACCCGGATCGCTACATCTCCCGCGCGGTGCTGCCCGACCTCAAGAAGCTCGGGCCCAAGCTCGGCCGTGACCTGCCCCGGGCCCGTGACGCGCTGGCCCGGGCCGACGCGGCGGGGCTCCTGGCGGCACTCTCCCGGGACGGCCGGGCCACGCTCCCGCTGGCCGGCGGCGGGGAGGCCGTCGTCGAGCTGGACGACGTGATCGTCCGCACGACCGCCAAGCCGGGCTGGGCGGCGGCGGAAAGCCCGCGGGCGGTCGTCGTGGTCGCCAGCGAGCTGACGCCGGCCCTCGTGGCCGAGGGCCTCGTCCGCGAGGCCGTCCACGCCGTCCAGACGCAGCGGAAGGCCCTCGACCTCGACTTCACCGACCGGATCGCGGTGACGGTCGCCACCGACTCGCCCGATCTCGTGGCGGCGCTCGACCGGCACCGTGACTACATCCTCGCGGAGACGCTGGCGTCGCGAATCTCCATCGGGCCCCTGGCCGGGGCGACGGGGCCGGCCGGC
>JBIIUP010000165.1:0-6882 GCA_044339885.1 Pirellulales bacterium
CGCCGCGATCACGATCGCGAAGCTGCCGGCCGGGGCGGTCGGCAGCCCGGGCGGAGCAGCATGAGCGACGCGTCGTCCCCCGAGGAGCCCGAGACCATTCCCGCCGCAAACGCCCCGCTCCGTCTCGGTGTCCTCGTCTCCGGGGCGGGTCGCACGCTCGGGAACCTGATCGACCGTATCGCGGCGGGCACGCTCTCGGCACGAGTGGCCGTCGTCGTCTCGAGTCGCCCGGATGTCGGCGGCGTCGCGATCGCCGAGCGGGCGGGCATCCCCGTCCACGTGCTGCCGCCCCGGGGCCGGCCGCTCGCGGCCTGGAGTGACGAGGTCTTCGCCGCCTGCCGCGAGGCGCGGGCCGATCTCGTCGTCATGGCCGGATTCCTCCACCTCGTGGAGATCCCCGGGGATTTCGCCGGCCGCGTGATCAACATCCATCCCTCGCTGCTGCCGGCCTTCGGCGGCAAGGGCTTCCACGGGATCCGCGTTCACCAGGCCGTCCTCGACCGGGGCTGCACCGTCTCCGGGTGCACGGTGCACGAGGTCGACGGCGAGTACGATCAGGGGAGAATTCTCCTCCAGAAGCCCGTGCCCGTGCTGCCCGACGACACGCCGGAGTCGCTGGCCGCCCGTGTGTTCGCCGCCGAATGCGAGACCCTGCCGGCGGTGATCGCCGCGATCGCCGCCGGAACGAAGGCTCACTGAAAGGAACCACGACCATGCATCGCTCGCTCGGCAACGTCATCGCCGATTCCCTCCAGCTCTCGCTCGGTTACGCCGAGCGGCTCCTCGCCGGCATCCCGGTCGACCGCTGCGGCCGGTTCGCCGTCGTCCGAGGCGGGGTCGTCGAGTCGAATCACCCCGCGTTCATCATCGGCCACCTGAGCCTCTACGCGCCCAAGATCCTCCACCAGATCGGCCATCCGGCACCGCCGGTGCCCGATCATTTCGAGATCCGCTTTTCGAAGGATGCCACGTGCGTCGACGACACTGACGGCGACCTCTATCCCGCGATGGACGAGATCACGGGGTTCTTCTCCGAGGGCCACCGCATGGTGTCGGCCGCCCTGCGGAGCACGGCCGACGACGTCTTCGACCGGCCGAACCCGGCCGAGGGCCGGATGCGGGAACTCTTCCCCACGATCGGGTCGGTGCAGGTCTTCTACTGCGGCGGCCACATGATGATGCACCTGGGCCAGTTGAGCGCCTGGCGGCGGATGGAGGGGCTCGGGGCCGCCTGACGACCGCCTGCCGGCAGCGCCGGCGGCGATGATCATCCCGGCTCGAACCCCATGATCCGCCAGAAGGCCGCCGCCTCCGGCCACGTTGGGAGCGTCTCCACCCACACGGCCTGGCCGCCCTGACCGCGAGCGTGCGCGACCGCTGTCGACACCAGCGCCCGGCCGATGCCCCGGCGCCGGCAGTCGGTTCGGACCAGCAGCCAGCCGATCGAGAACCGTATCCCAGCGGCCGAAGTCGCCGTGACGAGGCTGACGACGCCCTGGAGCGGGTCGACCGGAACCCCGAGGACCGCTTCCCGGGCGACCCAGGCATCCACGAGCCGACCGGGCCGCGTCGAGAATTCGCCGGCCAGGCCCGGGGCTGACAGTGCCCCGCGTCCCGGCCAGGACCCGGCGGCCACGGTGGCGAGTTCGGCCAAGGCTTCCGCGTCTCGGCGGGCATCCCAGGGAAGCACGAGGTCGCCCGCGGGGCAGGAAAAGCAACTCCCTGGGGCTGGGAGCCGACACACCAGACGAGCGACGGTCATGGCAGGGTCCAGGAAAACAGCCGGTTTTCAATCGCTTCAGTGCGCGACTTCCGTCAAAAGTCGATCGGTTCCGATTGATTCACGAGCGTGATCATTCATATCATGCCGAGATCATGACCGCATCCCTGCACAATCGCGAGCGTCGTTCACGGCTTCTGGACGTCATTCGAATCCGCGGCTTCGCGTCCCTCGACGAGCTGGTGCGGGAACTGGGCGTTTCGGAGTCGACGATCCGTCGCGATCTCGACGCGCTGGCGGAGCAGGGCGCGGCCCGGCGCACGCACGGCGGGGTCCTCTATGCCGGCGGCATGCCGCGGCTGGCGGAGTTCGACGAGCGGCAGCCGGCGAACTGGCCGGCCAAGCGGTCGATCGCCGCCAGGGCGGCGGAGATCATCGGCGACGGCGAGACCGTCCTGCTCGACGGCGGGACCACGACCTACGAGGTGGCCCGACTCCTGGTCGGCCGGCCGCTTCAGGTGGTCACCAACAGCCTGCCGGTGGCGAATCTCTTCGCGTCGGAGTCCCGCTCGGACCTGGTGCTCCTGGGCGGCTACGTCTCCCCCCGCACGGGCGTCTGTCTCGGTCCCCACGCCAACGAGCTGCTCGGCCGCCTTCACGTCACCACCGCGGTTCTGTCGGCCGCCGGCATCTCCGAGGAGGGGCTGTTCAACGCCCACCTGCTGCTGGCGGAGACCGAGCAGGCGATGATCCGCGCGGCGGGCCGGGTGATCGTGGTCGCCGACAGCTCCAAGTTCGGCCGCAAGAGCCTCACGCTCGTCGCCGGCCTCGACATGGTCGACACGTTGGTCTCCGACGAGGCCCTGCCGGAACCCTGGCGACGGACGATCGGCGAGGCCGGGGTCGATCTGGTCGTGGCAGCCCTCGCCGGCGATGATGCCGCGACCGATCCGACCGGACAGGCGTGCCGCTCCGGCCCTGCCTGAATGACCTTTTCCGCGCTTTCCACCGCCCCGACCGTCCCGAGGAACCGTCATTCATGGCCGCCACGCCTTCCGCCTCCGGTCCGGCGCCGTCACTCACCGAATTGAAGGAGCAGATCTGCGACATCGGGCGGCGGATCTACGCCAAGGGATTCGCGGCCGGCAACGACGGCAACATCTCGTTCCGGCTGGGTCCGAACGAGGTGCTCTGCACGCCCACCATGATGTCGAAGGGGTTCCTCGAGCCCTCCGACCTCTGCATCGTCGACATGGAGGGCAACCAACTCGACGGCGTCCGCAAGAGGTCGAGCGAGATCCTGCTCCACCTCACGATCATGAAGGAGCGGCCGGACATCAGGTCGGTCGTGCACTGCCATCCGCCCCATGCCACGGCCTTCGCCGTCGCCCGGGAGCCCATTCCGCAGTGCGTTCTCCCCGAGGTGGAGGTCTTCCTCGGCGACGTGCCGATCGCCCGCTACGAGACCCCCGGCGGGCAGAAGCTCGCCGACACCGTCAAGCCGTTCGTCCGCACCGCCAACGTGGTGATCATGGCCAACCACGGCACCGTGAGCTTCGGTGAGACCGTGGAAAAAGCCTATTGGTGGACGGAGATCCTCGATGCCTACTGCCGGATTCTCATCCTCGCCAAGCAGATCGGCCGGGTGAGCTACTTCACGACCCGGGAGACCCGGGAACTCCTGGATCTCAAGGCCGCCTGGGGGTACTCCGACACCCGTCTGACCGGGGCCGCCGGGAACGGCGACGACGCGGCCTTCCGGGCCCGGTGGGCGTCGAAGGCCGCCCTCCAGTCGGCCTTCGACCCGCCACCGCCGATGGGCGCCGACAACCACGACGCGACGCGACCCGTGGGAGACGGTGCCGTCGACATCGAGGCGATCGTCAGGGCGGTCACCGAGCAGGTGTGCCGTCAACTCGGGGTGGCGGCCGCCGACCCGCCCGCCGGCCGACGAGCTCCGCCTGACTGACGCCCCAGGCTCGGGCCGTCCCATCCCACGAACCGGTGACGAGGGACCGCCCGTCTGGGGCGAAGTCCAGGGCCCATACCTGGTCGGCATGCCCGCGCAGCACGAGGGCCGAGCGGCCCGTCGCGGTCTCCCAGAGTTGGGCCGTGCCATCGGCCGACACCGCAGCCAACCGCCGGGAATCCGGAGCGAAATCGACCTTCCAGATCTGCCGAGCCGGGCCCCGGAGGACCGCGACCTCCGCGCCGCCGGCGGTGTCCCACAGCCGCACGGTTCGGTCGGAGGACGCGGTGGCGAGCCGCGAGCCATCGCCGGAGAACGCGGCCCAGTTGACGGGGCCCGAGTGGCCCCCGAGCCGTCGCACCTCGCGTCCCGTCGCCGCGTCCCAGAGCCGCACCGCGCGATCCTCGCAGGCGGTCGCCACCACCGCTCCATCCGGCGAAAAAGCCACGCAGAACACCCGCCGCGGATGCACCAACGGCTCGCAGGAGGCATCGCCGGTGGCGACGTGCCAGAGCCGTGCCGTGCGGTCCTCCGACGCTGTCGCCAGCAGCCTGCCGTCCGGCGAGAAGGCCGCCGCGTAGACCCGTTTGTCGTGCGGCTGGCGTGCCGCGACCCTGCTGCGGGTGACCGCATCCCAGATGAAGACCGCTCCATCGTCGCAGGCCGCGGCCACCAGGCCCCCGTCCGGCGAGAAGGCGACGCCGTTGACCCGACCGATGGCCGGAGCGAGCTCGCCCCGCGCCGTGAGCGAGCGGCCGTCCCAGAGCCGCACCTGCGAGTCGTCGTGGCCGGTCGCCAGCAACCCACCGTCAGGCGCGTAGGCCGCGCAGAGGATGCGGCCGGAATCCCCGCCGCCGACCACCGGCGCCGCGCTTTCCGCGGCGTCCCACACCCGGGCCGTGCCGTCGGCCGATCCGGTGACGACGTCGGCCGTTCGCGGGACGCTCGCCACGGACCAGATGGCCGCCGCGTGCCCCCGCAGCCGGCGGCTCTCGGTGCCCGTCGCCACGTTCCAGACCCGGAGAAGGCCGTCGCCCGCAGCCGTCACGACCTCGTCGCCCGAGCCCAGGAAGGCCACGCCGTTGACCCGCAAGGGGTGCTCCAGCCGGGCCGTCTCGCGTGAGGACTGCAAGTCCCAGATCCGGGCGGTGCCGTCTTCCGACGCGGTGGCCAACGTCAGGCCGTCGGGTGCGAACGCGACGTGGAAGACCCGGTCCGTGTGGCCCCGCAGGAGGGCCCGCTCGCTCCCGGTGTCCGCTTCGCAGAGCCTCACGTCCCCGTCGTCGCCCGCCGTGGCGACGAGCGCGTCGTCCGGCGAGAAGCAGGCCGCGAACACGGTGCCGGCGTGCCGGCGGAGCACCTGCAACTGCTTGCCGCTCGCCGCGTCCCAGATCCGCACGCTCCCGTCCCGCGCCGCCGTGACCAGCCGCGTTCCGTCTCCCGAGAAGGCCACGTCGTAGACCGCCCCGCGGTGCCGCGCGGAAGCGTCTCCGTCTCCGGCGTTGACCACGGCGTCTGCCACCGCCACGGACCCGCCGAACCGGACGTCGTGAATCCGCACCGCGCCGTCGGCGCCGGCCGAGGCAACGCGATCGCCGTCGGGCGAAAACGCGACGGCCCACACGGTGCCCGCATGGGCCTGAACCCGTTGCATGGTCCGTCCGGAGTCCCCCATGCCCTCCCCGGCCCAGATCCGCACGCCCCCTGCCGCATCGCCGGTGGCCACCGTCCGCCCGTCGGATGACCAGCCGACCGCCGTCACGGTGCCATCGTGACCCGGCAGCACCTCGACCGCCTCGTCGAGCGACGCATCCAGGCAGGCAAGCTCGAGCGGTTCGGCCGAGCCGCCGCCCGCGGTGAGACTCCGCGCGGAGCCCAACAGGTGCCGGGCCTCCGCGAGGTTGTCGCGGTCACGCGCCTCCGCAGCGAGCAGCACGTGCGAGAAATAGAGCTCCGAGCGAGCCTCGGCGGCGCGCTCCTCGGCGACCGTCCGCGCCTCCTCGGCGGCCCGCCGCTGCCTCCCGGCATGGAGCCAGAGCGCGGCCACGGCCACCGCCGCCGCCACGAGCGTGCCGAGCGACGCCAGGCCGGCCACAGTCGACGCGGGATGGCGGCGGGCGAAACGCCGCAGCGACTCCAGCGGCGTCGGCGGTCGGGCCAGGATCGACCTGCCTTCGAGCCAGCGGGTGACGTCGGCCGCCAGTTCGCCGGCGTGCACGTAGCGGTCCGCCGGAGCCCGCTCGAGGCACTTGGCGACGATCACCGCGAGGGCCCGGGCGTCGTCGCGGCCCGCCTCGGCGACGGCCGCGCGTTCCACCACGGCGGTGCCGGGGGCCGCGTCGCCCCCGACCAGCCGCGCCGCCTCGGTGAGCGACTTGCCGCCGAGGTCGTACGGCAGCCCGCCGACGACGAGCTCGTGGAGGACGAGGCCGAGAGAATAGACGTCGCTGCGCGCGTCGACCGGCGCGGCACCACCTTCCAGCTGCTCTGGGCTCATGTACCGCAGCGTGCCGACGATCTCCGGGTCGCCGGACGGCGCCGTCCCCGCCCACGTCGCGACCCCGAAGTCGATCACCTTCGGCTCCCCCGCTCCGCTGACGAGGATGTTGCCCGGCTTGAGATCCCGGTGAACCAGGCCCTGTTCGTGGCCGTGGGCGACGGCGGCGCAGACGCGGGCGAAGAGCTCGACCCGCTGCCGCAGGGACAGGCCGTGCACCGCCGCGAAGCGGGTGATCGGCCGAGCGTCGGCGACGAGCTCCATCACGAAGAACGGTAGCGGGCCGTCCGGCGTGGAGGCAGTTCCGCAGGTGTGCACCTGCGCGATGCCGGGGTGGCGGAGCCGGGCGAGGGTCTCGGCCTCGGCCTCGAACCGACGGCGGAACGCCGGTACGTCGGCAGCACAGCCGGCCGGCAGCCGCATCACCTTCACGGCGACGGTCCGCCGCGGTGCGTCCTGACGCGCCTCGTAGACGCAGCCCATGCCCCCCTGGCCGAGCAGCCGCACGATCGTGACGCCGCCGAGGTCCAGGCCCGCGGCGAGCGCGGCGGCGGCCGCCGGCCGCTCGAACGGCCCGCCTCCGAAACCGAACGGCTCCTCGGCACCGGTGAGCAGGGAGCGATGTCCCTCCTCGGCGTCGGTGACCGGGTCTTCCAGGGCCATGCCCAGCGTTATACACCGTCCCATTGGCGGGTG
>JBIIUP010000099.1:0-10612 GCA_044339885.1 Pirellulales bacterium
CCCGAGCCGGTCCAACCGGGCGACGCGGCGCGGGCATCGGCCACCCGCGGACCGGGCGATCCCGGCGGCGAGCCTCCGGGAGCCGCCGACGGCAGCGGCGTCAGCGGCGGCTCGGTCGGGGTCGCCCCGAAGCCGGAAGGAGTCGTGGCCGCGGCCATGGCGGCGGCGGGCGTCGCCGAAGCCGGCGACGGCGACCAGGCGGGTACGGAGTCGGGGGTGGCAGCCGGGGTGGCCGTGGGCGCGGCGGCCACCGCACCGGCGGGGTCGCCGGCGCCACCGGCACCGGCGTAGGGTCCGACCTGGGGCCTGATCGTCGACGCGCCGCCGACGGCCGACGGATTCGAAGAGCCACCGCCCCATTGGGCGAGGTTCGCCGGCGGCGGCGTGCTGCCGTAGGTCACAGGTGCCTGCGGATCGGCTGCGCCGGCGGGCGGCGCCGACTTGTCGAGGGCGTAGCCCTGGGGCGTCGACGTGGTGGGATAGGGCTTGGCGGTCGCCGAGGGCTTGGTCACGTCGCCTTCGAACGCCGGCGCGGCGGCGAGTTTGTCATTGGCACCAGGCCCGCTCTGGCCGAACGCCCACCATGACGGCTTGGTGCCCCAGGTTCCGCTCTTGCAACCCGTCGCCGCCACCGCCGTGGCCACGAGCAAGGCGGCCCAGGCAGGCCTGCACCCCAGCCCGCGCCGCAGTTCGAGAGCCGCATCCATGAACGTTGCCTCCGGGCCGGGACCTACCACCACTCGGGCGGGGAAATAGGGTCTCGGCTCGGGCCGCGTCAACGGCATCCCACAGGCTCGATCACCCGGGCGAAGATGGGGGATCGGCGCAAGCGGAGCGAGTTTTCGCCGCGGGGGGGCGGCGGGGGCGACCGCTACTTGCCGGCCAGCCCCGCGAACCGCTTGCCAACGGCGTCCCAGTCGATGACGTCGTAGATCGCCGCGACGTAGTCCGCCCGCTTGTTCTGGTACTTCAGGTAGTAGGCGTGCTCCCAGACGTCGATCCCGAACAGCGGCGTGTTGCCGTGCATGATCGGGCTGTCCTGGTTCGCGGTGCTCTCGACGAGCAGCTTGCCGTGCGGGTCGGCCGAGAGCCAGGCCCAGCCGCTGCCGAACCGCTTCATGGCGGCGTCGGAGAGCGCGGTCTTGAAGTTCTCGAAGCTGCCGAACACGCTCCGCACCGCCTCGCCGAGGTGGCCGGCCGGCTCGCCCCCCTTGCCCTTGCCCAGGGAGAGCCAGAAGAGCGAATGATTGGCGTGGCCGCCGCCGTTGTTGCGGACGACCGTGCGGATCGCTTCGGGCACCTTGTCGAGGTCGGCGATGAGCTTCTCGACCGGCAACGCCGCCAGTTCCGCGTGCCCCTCGAGCGCCTTGTTGACGTTGTCGACGTAGGCCTTGTGGTGCCGGTCATGGTGGATCTCCATGGTCCGGGCGTCGATCGAGGGCTCGAGGGCGTCGAAGGCGTAGGGGAGGGCGGGCAGCGTGTAGGCCATGGCGACTTCCTTGGTGGAGTTGACGGTGAGCCGGATGACAATGGAAGAGGTGGCGGGATCGTAGCGGACGGCCGCCCCCCGGGCAAATCAGGCCCGGCCGCGCGGACGACCCTGCCGGTCGACGCGGATGCGCCGGCGGCTCCCTGAAGGGCGACGGTGCCGAACCTGCACGGCGTGCGTCCTGCCGCGTCCCGGGAGCGGCGTGTGAACCCGGCCGCCGCCGACGGCCGAAACCACCCATCGCGGAATTGTGTGCGGCGCGGCAGGAGGCCGCACCGGGTCCGCGCGGGATGCGGAGCATCCCGTCCACCCCCGAATGGATTCGGCCGATGTCGCTTCCCACGCAGCGCCGCGACCAGCGGCGCCGACTGCTCGTTTCCTGGAGCCGCAGCGGTGCCTCCGGCACGGCGACCGCGGCGCCGGCCCCGCGGCCCATGGCCGAGTACGCGGCCCAGGCCCACCCCGACCGGCAGCCGGGGCCCGCCACGCTCATCCCGACCGGCATCGGCGGCCTGGCGCTGGCATCGACGGGGATCCTCCTGCCCATGGCCGCGGCGATCGCCGTCGGCGGCTGGGAGGCGGCGAGCGGACGGCCGCTGCTGGCGTCGGGAGGTCGGTTCGCCACTTCGCTGCAACTGCTGGCGGCCTGCTTCGACCCCCGCGGTGCGGCCTCGCTCCAGGGCTGGATGGCTCAGCTCTTCCTGTTCGGCGCGGCCGTCGTCGCGCTCGTCGTGCGGCTCATGCGGTTCCATCGCCGCGACGACTACAAGGGCCGCTACCGGGCCTGGGGCTGGCTGGCGGGGCTCCTCGTCGTCACCGCGCTGGCCGGCACCGTCCCGCTGGGGCGGCTCGTCGGCGCGGCCATGGCCGAAGCCACCGGCGTCGTGCTCGGGCCGGGCGGCATCGGCTGGTGGTTCGCACTGGCGGCCGCGGCCTGGACGGCGGTGGCGCCGTGGGCCGTCCTGCCGCTGCACCGCCGCCTGGGCACGGCGGTGTGGCTCGGCATGGCCCTGGCCGCCTGGGCGACGGCGGCGGCGTGCGCGTGGATGGGGCTGGACCGTGGCCTGCCGGGCGTCGCCGGGCGGGCCGCCTGGTCGCTGGCGGCCGCGCTGGCCGCCGTCGCGATGCTCACCGCCGCCCGTTCGGTGATCCGCGAAGTCCGCGGGCTGGCGGTGGGCAAGCCGCCGCGTGCCGTCGCCCCTCCGCGGGGAGATGCCGAACCCGTCAGCCGTGGTCCGGTCGCCCGGCGGGACGAGGAGGACGTCGATGAGCGGTTCGCCGTGACGGACGAAGCGAACGCGGACGAGGAGGGGCTGGCGACCGCCTACGTGGACGGCTCGGAGCAGGAGCAGGAGCAGCGGCACCTCTCCAAGGCGGAGCGCAAGCGGCTGAAGAAGCTCGCCCGCATGCAGCGGGCGAGCGCGTGATGGCCGGCGGTTTGACGGCCCCCGGCCGTGTGGCCGATAGTGCCGCCGGAGCAACCCAGCCATGAACGTCCGCACGCGGTTCGCGCCGAGCCCCACCGGCTACTTGCACATCGGCGGCGTCCGCACCGCGCTGTTCAACTGGCTGTTCGCGCGGCAGCGCGGCGGCCAGTTCATCCTGCGGATCGATGACACCGACGCCGAGCGGAACGTCGAGCAGGCGCTCGAGCCCATCCTGTCGGGGCTGCGGTGGCTGGGCATCGACTGGGACGAGGGGCCCGGCGTGGGCGGACCGCACGCCCCCTACTTCCAGTCGCAGCGGGCCGACCGCCACCGGGCGGCCGCCGCAAGGCTCCTGGCCGGCGGCCACGCCTACCGCGACTTCGCCAGGCCCGAGGAACTCGACGAGGAGCGCAAGGCGGCCCAGGCCGCGGGCCGGCCCTTCCTCTACAGCCGGCGGTTCGCGGCCTTCGACGACGCCGCGGCAGCCCGGTTCGCGGCCGAGGGCCGCTCCAGCGTGGTCCGGCTCAAGATGCCGCGCGAGGGGGCGCTCGTCATCGACGACGCCGTCCGCGGCCGGGTCGAGTTCGCCTGGGAACGCGAGCAGGACCACGTCATCCAGCGGGCCGACGGCTCGTGCCTCTACCACCTGGCGAGCGTGGTCGACGACCACGACCTCGAGATCACGCACGTGATCCGGGCCGAGGAGCACCTCTCGAACACGCCGCGGCAGGCGTTCATCGCCACGTCGCTGGGCTACGGCCTGCCCGCCTACGCGCACCTGCCGCTGGTCGCCGAGCCGGGGAGCCGGACGAAGCTCTCGAAGCGGAAGCTCCCGCAGTACCTGAAGAACGCCGACTTCAAGCAGATCATGGAGCACGGGCAGAGGATCGCCGAACGCGTCGGGGCGAAGGCCGACGCCGACACGTTCAATCCCGTGATCGTCGACTTCTACCGTGCCGTCGGCTACCTGCCGTGGGCGATCGACAACTACCTGGCGCTCCTCGGCTGGTCCTACGACGACAGGACCGAGTTCTTCACCCGCGAGGAGCTCGTCGAGCGGTTCACGCTGGAGCGGATCAACTCCTCCCCGGCGAGCTTCGACCCCAAGAAGCTCTGGGCCGTGCAGGACCACTACATGCACGCGCTGTCGAACGACGGGAAGCTGGCCCTCATGCTCCCCTTCCTGGTGCAGGCGAAGCTCGTGGCCGACCCGCCCCCCGCCGCGGCCGTCGATACGGTGCGGAGGGTGATCGAGGCGTCGGGCGACCGGCTCAAGGTGGCCGGCGACATCCTCGCGTACGCCGACTTCTTCCTCGTCGACGAGCCCGCCATGGACGAGGCCGCGGTGCGGCAGCGGCTGGCGAAGCCCGGGGTGCGGGGGCTCCTGGAGGCGTTCGCCGCGGCCATCGGCACGGTCGAGCCGTTCGAGCCCGGGCCGCTGGAGGGGGCGCTCAAGCAGGTCGTCGAGGCCGCGGGGGTCAAGGTCGGCGACCTCGTCCATGCCGTCCGGGTGGCCGTCACCGGCAAGACGGTCGGCCCGGGGCTCTACGACTGCCTGGCGATCATGGGCCGCGAGCGGGCGGTGGCGCGGATCGGCCGGGCGCTGCCCCTCTGCGGCTGACCGGCGGCCGCCCAGCCCGCCCCCCGAGCGCAGCAGTGGACGGTCGGGCGGGTGTCCCGATAATCGCGGCCAACCCTTCCAGCCCCTCCCCCGGAGCCCGTCCATGCCCCTGCTCGTCGTCGGAAGCGTCGCCCTCGATTGCGTCGAGACCCCCACCGACAGCCGCAACGACGTGCTGGGCGGATCCTGCGTCTTCTTCTCCTACGCCGCGAGCTTCTTCTCGCCAGTGAAGATGATCGGCACGGTGGGGGAGGACTGGCCGGAGCAGCACACCCGGTTCCTCCAGGACCGCGGCATCGACACCTCCGGCATCGAGGTCATCAAGGGGGGCAAGACGTTCCGCTGGCGGGGCCGCTACCTGCCCAACATGAACGACCGCGAGACGCTCGAGGTGCACCTCAACGTCTTCGGGGACTTCAAGCCGAAGCTCAACGACGCCCACCGCACGAGCCGGTTCGTCTTCCTGGGAAACTCGTCCCCCACGACCCAGCTCTCCGTGCTCGACCAGCTGCCGGAAGCGTCGCTCACCGTGGCCGACACCATGGACCTGTGGATCAACATCCAGCGGGACGAGCTCGAGCAGCTGCTCCGCCGGATCGACGGCCTCGTGCTCAACGACGCCGAGGCCAAGCTCCTCGCCGAGGACGAGAACCTCGTGCGGGCCGGCCAGGCCGTGCTCGAGATGGGGCCGAAGTTCGTGGTCATCAAGAAGGGGGAGCACGGGGCCATGTTCTTCAGCGAGCACGAGATGTACGTGCTGCCCGCCTACCCGACGCCCCGCGTGCTCGATCCCACCGGCGCCGGCGACAGCTTCGCTGGCGGCATGATGGGGCACCTGGCGAGCCTCGGCCGCTTCGACCCGCAGGCGCTCAAGGAAGCGCTCGCCTACGGCGTGGTGACCGCCAGCTTCACCGTCGAGGACTTCAGCCTCGATCGGCTGGCGAACATCGGGCGGCCTGATCTCGACCGCCGGGTGGCAGAGTACCGGCAGATGCTCACGTTCTGAAGATCGTCGCCCCGCGGTAGACCGGCTGCCCTCTCGGTAGACCGGTTGCCGTGCAACCGGAACCCCGGTCGCGCAGCGACCGGCCTACGCCCCGCCGCCGAGCACCGCGATCATCGCCTCGACGTCCGCCGTCGTCGCCCGTTCGACCCGCCGGGTCGCCGGCGCGACGCACGTCACGCCGAGCACGGCCGGATCAATGCCCGCCAGGCCGCGGTAGCGACGCGCGACGGCCGGACCGCGGGCCGCCAGCCGGGCGGCGAGGGCGGCGAATTCCGGCTCGGAGAACGCGTGCCGCGGCCCCGGCTCGCCGGCACCGACCACCTCGCCCCAGGGCGGCCGCACGACCGCCACGCGGCCCGCGTCGAGGAGCGGCCGCATCCAGCGGTGCAGGAACAGCAGCATGAGTACGCCGCAGTGGATGCCGTCGGCGTCGGGATCCATGAGCAGGAGAATCCGCCCGTAGCGGAGATGGGCCGGATCGCAGTGGTCGCCGATTCCGGTGCCGACCGCCGCAGCCAGTGCGATGAACAACGGGTGGCTGCGGACCCGGCTCTCGGGCGCCTTGGCCGCGTTGAGCGGCTTGCCCCGCATCGGCAGGACGGCCTGGAAGGCGGCGTCGCGGACTCGGCTCACGGCGGCCGCGGCGGACTCACCCTCGACGACGAACAGCTCCGCGGCGGAAGCCGGGCCGTGCAGGGTGCAGTCGTCGAGCCGCACCGGGCCGCGGGGGAAGTGGGACGAGGACGCGGGCACGCCGGAAATCCCTCGCATGACTGACGGACCATGGCCGGTGCCCGCGGCTCGGGCCTCGGCCGCACCGGCGACGCTCGCCCGTCGAGTCCACCCGACAGGTTATCCGGATTCGGCGGCCAGCCACACGATCGGATCGAGGCCCCCCGTCCCGCGGCCGAAAGGCCCGCGACACCCCGGTTCCGCGGCCTGGACGCACTGACTGTACGGCTGTCCAAAAAGGCTCTTGCCAGCCGGGCCTCCAGCCGATACTATACCCGCGTTCAGTGTTCGGTTCCGCGGCAAATCGCTCGATTCATGGTGGCGAAGCAACCACCCCGACGACGTGCCGGGAAGCGTGGGAGACGGTCGCCATGGTGACGGCAACGGCAGGAGCGAACGGACGGATGGCCAAGCAGAAGCCCGAAGGCAGGGAAGCAGACAAGGAAACCTCCAGAGAGACCGCCAAAGAGACCGCCAGGGAGACGAAGATGCCCGAGGGCAGGGGAGTGAAGAAGCCTGCCAAGGCCGCCCCTTCGTTCCTCGACGACAACCCGGCCCTGCGGAACACGCTCTCCCAGATTGAGAAGGAGTTCGGCGAGGGCTCGATCATGCCGCTGGGCATCGAAGCCCAGGCGCCAATCGAGGGCATCTCGTCCGGCAGCCTGTCCGTCGATCTGGCTCTCGGCGGCAAGGGCTTTCCCCGCGGCCGGATCATCGAGGTCTTCGGTCCGGAGTCGAGCGGCAAGACCACGATCGCGCTCCACGCCGTCGCCGCGGCCCAGCGGTCTGGCGGCATCGCCGCGTTCATCGACGCCGAGCACGCGCTCGACCCGAGCTGGGCGAAGAAGCTCGGCATCTCCCTGGAGAAGCTGCTGGTCAGCCAGCCGACCAGCGGGGAGGAGGCGATGCAGATCGCCGAACTGCTCATCAAGAGCAACGCGGTCGACATCATCGTCGTCGACTCGGTGGCGGCCCTCGTGCCCCAGAAGGAGCTCGAGGGGGAGATCGGCGATTCATTCGTCGGCCTGCAGGCCCGACTTATGAGCCAGGCGATGAGAAAGCTCACCGGCGCCATCGCCAAGAGCAAGACGACCGTGATCTTCATCAATCAGATCCGCGAGAAGATCGGCGTCATGTTCGGCAGCCCGGAGACCACGCCGGGCGGCCGGGCGCTCAAGTTCTACTCCTCCTGCCGGATCGACGTGCGCCGGATCGGTCAGCTCAAGGACGGCGAGGTCGTCGTGGGCCAGCGGGTCAAGGTCAAGGTGGTGAAGAACAAGGTGGCGCCCCCGTTCCGCGTGGCCGAGTTCGACATGATGCATGCCGACGGCATCAGCGTGGAGGGTGACATCCTCGACCTGGCGATCGCGGCCAAGTTCGTCGACAAGACGGGCACGTGGCTGCGGTACGGCGAGACGCACCTTGGACAGGGCCGGGAGAAGGCCCGTCTGTTCCTCAAGGAGAATCCGCAGGTGGCCCAGGAACTTCGCGAGAAGGTTCTCTCCGCCAAGGACGCCGTGATCACCGTGGCGAGCGACTCGTCCGGCGGCGAGTGAGCCGCGGCCGCTCTGCCCGACATCTCCCCCGCCCACCCGTGGTCGGCCGACCCAAGCGGCCACCGCGGGTGGCGTCGTTTTTCGGGGCGGGCACGCGATCCCTGCCGCACGCGACGGGGGGCGAAATGTGTATAGTTCCGCTTTTCCAAGCCAGGGTTTCCCGGGAGCCGCTTGTCGCATGAAGGCCGACGACCTTCGCGAGGCCTACCTCGCGTTCTTCGAATCGAAGGGCTGCGTCCGCCGCCCGAGCGACGTGCTCGTGCCGCGATGGGACCCGTCGGTGCTCTTCACGCCGGCCGGGATGAACCAGTTCAAGGAGCACTTCCTCGGTACGTGCAAGCTCGAATTCACCCGGGCCACCACCTGCCAGAAGTGCCTGCGGACCGGCGACATCGACAACGTGGGGCGGACGCCCCGGCATCACACCTTCTTCGAGATGCTCGGCAACTTCAGCTTCGGCGACTACTTCAAGCACGAGGCGATTCACTGGGCCTGGGAGTTCCTCACCGCCCGCAACTGGCTGAACATCGCCCCGGAGAAGCTCTCCGTCACCGTCTACCAGGACGACGACGAGGCCTTCCGGATCTGGGCCGACGAGATCGGCGTGCCGGCGACGCGGATCACGCGGATGGGCGAGGACGACAACTTCTGGCCGGCCAGCGCGCCCAGCCAGGGCCCCGACGGCGTCTGCGGGCCGTGCAGCGAGATCTTCTACCGGATGCCCGACGGCAGCGACGTGGAGATCTGGAACCTCGTGTTCACCCAGTTCAACCGCGAGGGCCAGCCGCCGGACAATCTCCGCCCGCTCCCCAGCCGCAACATCGACACCGGCATGGGCCTGGAGCGGACCTGCGCCATGCTCCAGGGGGTGGATTCGAACTTCCACATCGACATCCTCCGGCCGGTCGTGGAGGCCGTGGCAGACGTGTGCGGCCGCCGCTACGAGCCGGCCACGGACGACGGCCGGCGGATGCGGCGGATCGCCGACCACGTCCGCGCCTGCACCTTCGCGATCCACGAGAACGTGCTCCCCGGCAACAACGAGGAGAAGTACGTCGTCAAGCGGCTGCTGCGGAGGGCCGTCCTCGACGGCCGGCAGATGGGCATGGCCGAGCCGTTCCTCCACCGCCTGCCGGGCATCGTGGCGGAGATGATGCGGAAGCCGTATCCGGAGCTGGCCGACACGGTGGGCCGCGTGGCCGGCGTCATCGAGCGGGAGGAGGCGTCGTTCCTGGCCACCATCGACGGGGGCCTGGACCGCATCGAGCGGCTCTTCGCCGCGCTCGGCAGCTCGGGCCGGGCCATCGTCGCCGGCGCCGATGCCGCCGAGCTCTATACGACCTACGGATTCCCGCCGGAGCTGCTGGAGACGCTCGCCGCCGAGCGGAACTGCGGCTTCGACTGGGAGGGTTTCCGCAAGGCCATGGACGAGCACGGCCTGAAGTCGGGTGCCGGCACCCGCGTGGAGGTCTTCACGTCGGGTCCGCTCGACGCCCTGAAGAAGACGATGCACGGCTCCGAGTTCCTCGGCTACGACACCGGAGAAGCGGAGGGCCGGGTGGTGGGGATCATCGCCCAGCACGCCCTGTGCGAGCGGCTTGAGGAAGTGGGTCACGCCGAGCCGGTCACCGTGGTGCTCGACAGGACGCCGTTCTACGGCGAGTCCGGCGGCCAGGTTGGGGACACCGGCCGGCTCTCCTGGCCGGGGGGCGAATTCGAGGTGGCCGACACCCAGCGGGAAGGCGGCTTCGTCCTCCACGTCGGCCACCTGCGGCGCGGGAGCCTCGATCTCGGGCAGTCGCTGGCGGCGCACGTCGACCCCGAGCGGCGGGCCGCCCTGCGGCGGGCCCATTCGGCCACGCATCTGCTGCACGCGGCGCTCCAGCACCACCTCGGCCCGCACGCCGTCCAACAGGGCTCGAAGGTCGACGCCGATCTCCTGCGGTTCGACTTCTCGCACGGGTCGTCGATCGACCATGACACGCTGCGGGCGATCGAGTCGATGGTCAACGCCAACGTCCTGGCCGCCGTGCCCGTCTCGGCGCGGCTCCTGCCGCTGGCCGACGCCCGCCACGAGGGGGCGATGATGCTCTTCGGCGAGAAGTATCCGGACGTCGTCCGGATGGTGACGATGGACGGCGTGAGCCGCGAGCTCTGCGGCGGCACGCACGTCTGGAGCACGGGGCAGATCGGGGTGGTGCGGATCACCGGCGAGGAGAGCGTCTCGGCCGGCACGCGGCGGATCACCGCCGTCACCGGCACCCGGGCCCTGGAACGGTACCGCCAGGCGGAGCAGGCGGTCGCGGAGGCCGCGGGCATCCTCAAGGTGCCGGCGCACGAACTTCCGCACCGCCTGACCGCGGTCGTCAAGGAGCTCCGGGAGCTCAAGAAGGCGAAGCCGGCGGCCACGGGGGGCGCCTCGGCGGACGACCTGCTCGCCGCCGCCGTCGACGTCGGGGGCACGCGAGTCGTCGTGGCGGAGGCGCGGGGCAGCGATGCCGGGGCGATGCGGCAGTGCATCGACCTCCTGCGACGCAAGGCCAGCCCGATCGCCGTGCTCCTCGGCAGCGTCGAGGCCGACAAGGTCACTCTCGTCGCCGGTATCTCACGGGAACTCGAGGCCCGCGGCCTCTCCGCCGGCACCTGGATCAAGGACGCCGCCATGATCGTGGGCGGCAAGGGGGGCGGGCGACCGGACCTCGCTCAGGCCGGCGGGAAGCTCGTCGACAAGCTCCCGGCGGCGCTCGACGCGGCCCGCAAGGCGATCGAGGCGATGCTCAG
>JBIIUP010000319.1:0-2738 GCA_044339885.1 Pirellulales bacterium
CGCCCGCCGGCGATCGCGGCGGTGCCGGCGAGGAAGAAGGGCACGTCGCTGCCGATCGACGCGGCGATCTCGGCGAGCCGCTGCCGCGGCCAGGCGATGCCCCAGGCCCGTGCCGCGGCCACCAGCGTGGCTGCGGCATCGCTCGATCCGCCCCCGAGGCCCGAGCCGGAGGGAATCTCCTTGACGAGCTCGACGTCCAGGCCGCTCTCGACACCGGCCGCCTCCGCGAGAGCCGTGGCGGCGCGGACCACGAGGTTCGACGCATCCGCCGGGACGTCGCGGGCGAGGGCCGAGCCGCCGAGCCGGCCACCGAAACGGACCGCCAGCCTGATCCCGGGAGTGGCGGCGCGCCTGACGGTGACCGTGTCGGCCAGCGTCACCGGCACCATGAGCGACTCGATGTCGTGGTAGCCGTCGGGGCGGCGGTCGAGCACCGCCAGGGAGAGGTTCAGCTTCGCCGGCGCCCGCAGGGTCACGCTTCCATCGGCCTGCGGCAGCGCGTGCATCGCCGGATCACCCACGGGAAGTTCCCGACCCCGGGCCGCGGAGCCGGCCCACCGGCGGCACTCTACTCCCCGCGGACAAGGGGGTCAACGTCCGTGCGGTCGCCGGTCCGTCACCGCCAATTGGAGACGAACGCCAGGGTCACCAGCGAGAGGACGAGGCCGATCGCCACCAGGGCCGCCAGGAGCACGGCGATGCTGCGGCCGGCCCACAGGTCCTCGCGGATCATCTCGGTGCGGGAGGCCTCGTCGAACGACCGGTTCCAGACCGGAAACGCCCGTTCGTCGTAGACCCACCGCGTGCGTTCCTCGAGGCGTTGCTGGCTCATGGCGGTGCGAGCCCGCGGGCGGGGCCGGGGCGGGATGGAGGTATGCTTCAAGGGACCGTCCGGGAAATCTACCCCGCGGTGGGCGGTGCCGCCAGTGCCGCCCGAGCCCCCGTGTCGGACCAGCGCGGACCCATGGCCCCCTCGTCGGAACCCACCCTGCCCGTCGTCGACCCCGGTCCGCCCGCGGCCGCCGCCCGGCCGCACGCCCTGGAACCGGCCGCCGGGTTCACCGAGGTCCTGCGTGCCCGCGGCCAGCCGGCCTGGCGGGCCCGCGCGATCCGCCGCTGGCTCTTCGGCCGCCGCGCCGAGTCGTTCGCCGACATGACCGACCTGCCCGCCGCCTTGCGGACCGAACTCGAGCGGGAGTTCGCCGTCTGGACGACGACGGTCGCCGCCCACCACCGCGCCGCCGACGGCACGGAGAAGCTGCTGCTCGAACTGGCGGATGGCCAGCGGATCGAATGCGTGCTCCTCCGCGAGCACACGGCCGACCCGGCCGGCGGCCACCGGCGGACGGCCTGCATCAGCTCGCAGGTGGGCTGCGCGATGGGCTGCGTGTTCTGCGCCAGCGGCCTCGACGGCGTGATCCGCAACCTCTCCGCCGGCGAGATCCTCGAGCAGCTGCTGCGGCTCACGCGGCTCCTGCCCCCCGACGAGCGGCTCAGCCACATCGTGGTGATGGGCATGGGGGAGCCCCTGGCGAACCTCGACCGGCTCCTGCCGGCGCTGGCCGCCGCCCAGGACCCGGAGGGCCTCGGCATCTCCGCGCGGCGGATCACGATCTCGACGGTCGGGCTGCCGGCGGCGATCGACCGGCTCGCCGCGGAGGATCCCGGGTACCACCTCGCCGTCTCGCTCCACGCGGCCGAGGACGAGCTGCGGACTCAGCTGGTGCCGGTGAACAAGGCGATCGGCATCGACGCGGTGCTCGCGGCCGCCGACCGCTACTGGGAGGCCTCGGGCCGTCGCCTGACGTTCGAATACGTGCTCCTGGGCGGCGTGAACGACTCGCCCGACGACGCGCGGCGTCTCGTGCGGCTCCTCGGCGGCCGCGCGGCGCTGGTGAACGTCATTCCCTACAACGCGGTCGCGGGCCTGCCGTGGCGCGAGCCCGAGCCGCGGACCCGAGACCGGTTTCTCGACACGCTCCGCGAGGCCGGCGTGAACGTGCAGGTTCGCCGCCGCAAGGGTGAGCGGATCGCCGCCGCCTGCGGCCAGCTCCGGCGGCTGGCGGCGCAGACCCAGCCGACCACGGAGTGATCCGGCTCCCACTTGATCCGCAGGCGTCGCGGGAGCCGGGGTTACCCGTGCCGTCTCGCCCGGACGTTCACTCCGGCCGTCCCGGCAATCCTGTTCGGCACGGCAGATTCAGGAGGGGTCGATCTGCGTCTTGCGTGGCTCGGGACCGCCCACACCCTCTCGCCGGACGCTCGCTCCAGTCATCCTGACCTTCGCTCTCTCGGAGGTGCCCGCGCTTCGGCATCCTGCCTTCGCTTGCCACCTACGCCGGCTCGCGGGGATGGGCGGCCCCTCGCTGAGTTCTGACCTCGCCGGCACGGGCAACCCCTCGCTCAATCCATGAGTTGGACTCTCATTCTCTCAAGGATCAGGTCGGAGGCATGTGCGCCGGCCGGAGGAGGATGCGGCGGCCCGAGGCTCCTCGAGCGTTCGCCGACCCCCTGCGCCTCGGCGCCTGGTATGCCGGGGCGCTGCGGTCTAGCTGTCCGTGGAAAAAGTCATCCATGACCTTTTTCCACTTGGCCGACCGGTGGAAAAGCCGAGGTTTTCCACGGTCGGCGGTCGCCGCATCCTGCGGCGGCAGACTTGTTCCACAGTCTGCTAGGCCAGCCAGCCGAGGACGAGGACGGCGGCCAGCACGAGCCCGAGGATGCCGCAGATCCAGCCG
>JBIIUP010000320.1:0-2707 GCA_044339885.1 Pirellulales bacterium
CTTGAGGAGCACGCCCTCCTCGGCCGACTCCTTGCCGATCGCCGCCGCGAACTCGTCGACCGTGGCGACGTCGGTCCTGCCGACCGCCCGGATCAGCACCCCCGGGCCGAGGCCCGCCTCGGCCGCCAGCCCGTCGGGATCGACCCGCTCGACGACCACGCCCTCCACGCCCTCGTAGGCCTGCTCCGCCAGCGAGCTCTTGTCGCTCACCTCGAGGCCGAACTCCTCGCTGTGGAAGGTCTCCTGCTCCGCCTTGTCGCCGCCGGGCATCCGGCCGCCGCCGCGGCGGGCGATCTCGCGGGGCAGCGGCTTGACGGCCACGGAGAGCGTCAGCGGCTTGCCGTCGCGGAGCACCGTCAGCTTGTGCTGCTTCCCGATCTGCGACCGCTCGACCATCTCCTGGAGCGAGCGGGTGCCCTCGACGGGCTGGTCGTCGAAGCCCGTGATGACATCGAGCTCCTGGACGCCCGCCTCCGCGGCGGGCGAGCCGGGGACCACGTCGTTGACGAGCACGCCCTTGCGGCTGGCGACGCCCAGCTTGGCCGCCATCTTCGTGTCGAGCGGCCCCATCTGCACGCCGATGAAGGCCCGCTCCACCTCCCCCTTCTCGATGAGCTGGCCGCTCACCCACTTCGCGAGGTTCATCGGGATCGCGAAGCCGACCCCCTGGTAGCCGCCGCTGCTGGAAGCGATCGCCGTGTTGATGCCGATCACCTCGCCGGCGAGGTTCACCAGCGGGCCTCCGGAGTTGCCCGGATTGATGGCGGCGTCGGTCTGGAGGAACTGGGCCCGGCGGATGCCGCCGAGTTCGCGGCCCTTGCCGCTGATGATGCCGGCGCTGACGGTCGTCTCCAGTTCGAACGGGTTGCCGATGGCGATCACCCAGTCGCCGATCGACAGGCGGTCTGAGTCGCCGAGCTTCGCCACCGGGAGGTCCTTGGCGCCGGCCAGCCGGATGACGGCCAGGTCGCTCTCGGGGTCGGTCTTGATCTCGGCGGCCTTGAACTCCCGGCCGTCGGTGAGCTCGACGGTCACCTCGTCGGCCCCTTCGACGACGTGGTTGTTGGTGAGCACGATGCCGTCGGCGGCGACGATGACCCCGGAGCCGACACCCCGCTGCGGCATGCCCCGGCCCTCCGGCATGTTGAAGTCGAACCCCTCCGGCAGGCCGTCGGGGAACATGTCCTCGAAGGGGGTGCCGCGGAAGGGGTTCTCCCGGCCGCGACCCTGGGGGCCGCGGGCTGCGCGGGGCTTGGGCTTGGACTCGCTCCGCACGAGCACCACGCTGGGGGTGGCCCGTTCGGCGGCTTGGCGGAAGGCCTCCGAGAGCGCCGTGGCATGGTGGACGGGATCGTCGATCGTCGCCGGGTCGGCGGCGAGAGCCGTCGGCACTGCACTGCCGCAGCCGAGGACCGCGGCGAGGAGGGCGGCAGGGACGTGCCGGCGGGAGGCCGGGCGGAGGGCGGGGCAGAGCGACATGGCGTGGTCACCTCGTGCGGACGCTGGCGGGAAACGATGTCGGATTGTAGGCGCGAGGCGCGCGACTGCGAACCCGCGGGCCCCGGAGACCCGCCGGTCGCTGCGGCGCATCGCACGAATGCTTCTACGGCCGCCCACCACCGACGGTTCGGTCGGCCCCCGGCCGGGGTCGCTGTGCGTTGACAGCGGCCGGAGGACGGGCGTACCTTGCGGAAACCTCGGGATTTTTCGATGTCCAGCCGGACGCCACGCGAATCGTCGGAGTTGGCCGTCGACGTGGCGGAGTGCCAGCGCCGGATCGGCTACCAGTTCCGCGACCCGGCGCTCCTCGTGGCGGCCTTCACCCACGCCTCCGGCGCCCAGCACCGGCTCGCCTCCAACGAGCGGTTGGAATTCCTCGGCGACTCGATCCTCGGGTTTCTGGTGTGCGAGACGCTGTTTCGGGGTTTCCCCGATTCGCTCGAGGGAGACCTGACGCGGATCAAGTCGGTCGTCGTCAGTCGTGAGACCTGCAGCCGGATCAGCGAGCGGCTGCGGCTGGTGGACTTCCTCATCGTGGGCAAGGGGCTGGCGGTCAACCGGCCGGTGCCCACGTCGGTGCTCTCGGACCTCTTCGAGTCGCTCGTGGCGGCCGTGTACCTCGACGGCGGCATGGAGGCGGTGCGGCCGCTCGTCGAACGGCTGGTGACCCCGGAGATCGAGCAGGTGGTCTCGGGCGCCCTGGGCTCGAACCACAAGTCGCTGCTCCAGCAGTGGGCCCAGCGGGATTTCGGCGTCACGCCCACCTACGAGGTCATCGAGGAGGCCGGGCCGGATCACAGCAAGAGCTTCAACGTCTCCGCGCAGATCGGCGGCCAGCGGTATCCGCCGGCCTGGGGCCGCAACAAGAAGGAGGCGGAGCAGCGGGCCGCCTCCAACGCCCTCGTCGAGCTGCAGTCGGCGGCCGACCCGGTCCGCGCGACTCCGCCTCCGGGAAACGCCTGACGCTCGCTGCGGCAGTCGGGCACTCCTGTCCAGCGCAGCGGATGCGACCTGCGTCTGGCGGGGCTCGGGGTTGCCCGTGCCGTCTCGCTCGGACGTTCGCTGCGGGCATCGTGCAATCCTGTCCAACGCGGCTGATGCGACCTGCGTCTGGCGGGGCTCGGGGTTGCCCGTGCCGTCTCGCTCGGACGTTCGCTGCGGGCATCGTGCGATCCTGTTCAGCGCGGCTGGTGCGACCTGCGTCTGG
>JBIIUP010000321.1:0-2700 GCA_044339885.1 Pirellulales bacterium
ACGTTGCTGGCGCCGAGCACCACCGCGGTCGTCCGGCCGGCGGCCGCATGCATCAATTCCACCGCCGCCACGAAGTGCCGTCCGAAAGGCTCTGGAAGCAGGATACGGCGAGCATCGCGAACATGATGCCGAGGTACTCCTCGCCGCGCTGGAAACCCCACCAGGCGACCGTCCCGCCGGCCACGAGCCCCACGACGGCGGCGATCCGTGGAGCGTCGGCGACGCCCAGGCTCGCCAGCCCCTCGCGCACGATCTGCCCGCCGTCGAGCGGCGGCACGGGTGCGAGGTTGAGGACCGGCCAGAGGATATTGACCGAGAGCAGGAAGACCGCCAGCGCGGCCGCGAACGAGTTGGCGAAGCCGCGGTCCCCGCCGCTGCCGAAGGCCGCGTGCAGCGCGTCGAGCGGCCAGGGGATGACGTGGCCGCGGGCGCGGAGCAGGCAGACGACTCCGCCGGCCAGGGCCAGCTGCGCCAGCGGCCCGGCCGCCGAGACCACGAGCCGCTGCCAGGGGCGGAGGTGGCCGCGGCGGCCCCACGGCGTCGGAATGGCCAGGCCCCCGAAGTGGTAGAGCACGACCGACGCCCGCTGGCCGAACGCCCGGTAGGCCAGGGCATGCCCCATTTCATGGGTCAGGATCGAGACGAAGACCACGGCGATCCAGATCGCGAGGTACTGCAGCAGGGCCCGCTGATCGCCCCGCGCGAAGGCCTGGCAGAGCGACAGCCCGAACAGCGCCGTCGCCGGCCAGAACCAGACCGACACCCGCACGGGAATCTCGCCCAGCGTGAACCGCAGGTCGGCGGGCGTGGGCTGGGGTTCGGCGAGGATCATGGCCGCATCATGCAGCGCGGCGGGCCGCCGCGCCCACCGCCGCGTTTCCGCCGGCCGCCGCGAGGACGGCCTCCGCCGCCCGGGCGGCGGAGCCGGGGTGGACGACGCTGCGGGCGACAGCCTCGATCCGGGCGGCAATCCGGCCCTGGGCCGTCCGGTCGGTGAGCCAATCGACGACGTGGCCCGCCACCCGATCGGCCGGATCCTGGACGGCGAGGTACTCGGGGTAGACGGCCTCGGGATCGGCCGGCGGCACCGCGGCCGGCGGCCACCACGCCGGACTCGCCGGGCCGATCGGATCGCGGGCCGCCAGGAGGTTCACCAGCGTGATGAACCGGGCGCGGCGGAACCAGGTCTGCACCACCCAGGCCAGCCCGCCGATCCGGTAGACGACGACCGCGGGCACCCGGGCGGCGAGCAGTTCGAGCGACACCGAGCCGCTGGCGGCGATCGCCGCGGCGGCCGATCCGATGCAGACGCGGGTCTGTCCGGCGACGACGTCGACCCGGGGCGCGGCGGCGTGCCCCGCGATCAGCTCCCGGATCCGCCGCGCATGCCGCTCGTGCAGGGCGGCGACCACGAACCGCACGGCCGGCACCCGGGCCTCCACGGCCGCCGCCGCCCGCAGCATCGTCGCCAGGTTGCCCTCGATCTCCTGCCCGCGCGAGCCCGGCAGGAGCAGCACCAGCGGGGAGCGTGCGCCGCCGGCCGGCGCGTCCGCGGCGGGGGACTCGAGCTCGTCGAAGAACGGATGCCCCACGAGCGTGCTCCGCATGCCCTGGGCCGTGAACCAGTCGTGCTCGAAGGGCAGCGCCGAGAGCACATGGTCGACGAGCCGGCGCATCTTGCCGATCCGCCAACTCGCCCAGGCCCAGATCTGCGGCGGGCAGTAGAAGATGACCGGGATGCCGTGCCGCTTCGCCCTCCAGGCCAGCCACCAGTGGAAGCCGGGGAAGTCGACGAGCACGCAGACGTCGGGCCGCGCGTCGAGGAAGCTCCGCTCGGCGCGGCGGGCGAGGTCGACGAACCGGTGGACGTTGACGATCGCCCGCAGGAACCACATGACCGCCAGCCGCGTCATGTCGGCCAGGAGCGTGCAGCCGGCGTCCGCCATGCCCGGCCCGCCGAGCCCGACGCACTCGACGTCGGGCCGCCTGGCGCGGAGGGCCTTCACGAGCACCGCCGCATGGTGGTCGCCCGAGGGCTCGCCGGCCGAGAGGAACACGCGCATGGAAGACTCCTCGGGCCCGACGGCCCGGCGGGAGTATTCCAGATCGCCCGTTCGCCCCCTAGCCCGCTTTGTCGACGGAAATCGGCCGCCTCGACGCGGCCCCGGGAACCGCCGGGGGCACCGCGGCGGACGCCTACTTCGCCAGCGCGAAGCCCTTGTCGATCTTCCCGAAGACCATCGTCACCCGCTCGTCGGGCGTGGCCTTTTCGACCTTGCCCTTGCAGGTGTTGCAGCAGAAGCCCACCTCGGCGTCCCCGATGGCGAGCTGCGTGCCGGCCTTCATCGGGCCGCCGCTGAAGGGGCAGCCTTTCTGGACGAGTTGGCCGGTGACGACCATCTGCTGGTGGGCCTTGGCCGCGAAGCTGGCGACGTCCTGCCGGAACGCGTCCTGGCACTTGTCGCAGCAAAACCACACCTTGCCGCCGGCGAAATCCGCACTGGCCGCGGGGTCGCAGGCATGCCCCGAGACGGGGCACTTGGCGTTCCCCGGCTCCTTGACGGCCGCGGACACGGCCACCGCAGCACACACCGCGGCGACGCACGTGGCAAACCCACCGGCGACGGATCGAATTTTCATCGCGCAGACTCCAAAGAGGAAGCCAAAGAGGAAGATGGTTTCGGCCCGCCCCCGTCACCG
>JBIIUP010000100.1:0-10446 GCA_044339885.1 Pirellulales bacterium
ATTCGGCCGGGCTTGCCTGACAGCGATCGCCATTGAAAGCCGCTGATGTGCGGACGAAGAGACTCGGCCGCTGCGTCTCCACGGAGGGGCCGGGCATGGGCTACCCCGGACCCGATATGGTATTTTGGTCTCGGCTCGAAGCCCGGGCGTAACGACGTCGGAGTCATTCCGCTCGGCCGAGGAGATACCATGCCCTTCGCCTGGTTGATGCTTGTCGCCTTCGCGGTCGTGCCGAGCGTGGCCGCGGCCGACCCGACCGCGGCCGTTGGCTGGAAGGCAGGCTACGCCGAAGCCGACGTCACGCCGGCCCCGGGCGAGGCCCCGCTCAGCGGCTATTCCCTGGAGCGGACGGCCACCGGGACGGCCGCGCCGCTGCGGGCCCAGGCGCTCGCCATCGAGGATGGCGCCGGGCGCCGGGCGGTGCTCGTGACGGCCGACGTGCTCGGCTTCGGCCGGCTCACAGTGGAGGCCATGCGCCGGCGGATCGAGGCCACGCTCGACGTGCCCGTGTCGGCCGTGTGCCTGGCGGCATCCCACACGCACTGGGGACCGGCGATCAACGAACGGGTGAATTTCTCGATGGGATCGCCGGCGCCCTGGTACATCGCGCGGCTGGAGAAAACGATCCTCGACCTCGCCGGCCGGGCCTGCGGCAGCCTCGCGCCGGCGGAGCTTTCCTACGCCAGTTGTTCGGCCCGGATCGGCATGTGCCGTCGGACGCCCGACGAGCGCGGCAAGATCGCCTGGCGACCCAATCCCGATGGCAGCTACGACGAGCACACGCCCGTGCTGCGGGTCGTCCTCCGGGGATCACCGGGCGAGGTCCTCCTCGTGGGCCATGCCTGCCATCCGACCAGTTCGGGCACGATCCCGCTCTGGTCGCCCGACTATCCCGGGGCCATGCGGGACCGGCTCGAAGCCGCCCGCGACGGCTGCCGGGCGATGTTCGCGATGGGCTGCGGCGGCGACGCCAAGGTCGTGTGCCGGAATCCCGAGACCGGGGCCGTCGAGTTCGCCCGCAGTCCCGAGGCGAGCGCCGCCGCCGGTGAGCAGCTCGCGGGGGCCGTGCTGGAGCGGCTCGCGGGCGAGCCCTTCCAGCCGCTGACGGCGGAGCTCGAGACGCGGATCGTGACCGGTGAGCTCGGCTTCCGTGAACGGCGCACCGCCGCCGAGATCGAGGCCTTGGCGTTCGCTGCCGACCCCGACTCGAAGATCTTCGAGCGGGTCTGGGCCCGGCAGAGCCTGGCCTATCCCGACCCGCGGAGCGGCCTGCGGTACGACGTGCAGGTCTGGCGGCTGGGCGAGTTGACCCTCGTCGCGCTCGAGGGAGAGGTGGTCGCCGACTGGGGGCCGGTGGTCCGGCGGCTGGCGCCGACGCCGCACTCCATGGTGATCGCCTACGCCAACGAGGTGGCGGCCTACATTCCCACGGCGCGGATCGTCCGCGAGGGGGGCTACGAGGGCGACTCCTCGCACATGACCTACGTCCTGCCGGCCCCGTTCACGGAGCGGGTGGAGGCGGAACTGCTCACGCTGCTGGAACGCGCGGTGCGTCCGGCGGCAGCCGGCACGACACCCGGGGAGGGACGATGATGGAAGAACGACGGCATCATGAGTCCACCGCACCGTCCCGCCGCGATTTCCTGCGCACGGCGGGGACGGCGGCCGTCGTCGGGCAGGCGGCCGCCGTGGCCGCTGCCCAAACTGCGGTCGAGCCGCCGCCCGCCCCGGCCCTGGCGATCGACGGCGGGCCCAAGGCGGTGACGATCGAGGGGGCAGAGGCCTGGCGGTGGCCCCTCTACGGCCGCGCCGAGGAGGAGGCCGTGCTCGCCGTGGTCCGCAAGCCCGGCTACGACCAGATCGCGGCCCTGGAGAAAGACTGGAAGGCCTTCCTGGGCGTCGAGCACGCCCGCGCCTTCTGCAACGGCACCAGCGCCCTGGCGGCCATGTACTTCGCCCTCGACCTGCCGCCGGGCAGCGAGGTCATGGTGCCCAGCTACACCTTCTTCTCCTCGATCGTGCCGATGCGGCACTTCGGGCTCGTGCCGGTATTCGTCGACATCGACCCGCGGACGCTGAACTTCGACCTCGAGGACGCGAAGAAGCGGCTCACGAAGAACACCCGCGCGGTGCTGCCGGTCCACTGGTACGGCCTACCCTGCGACATGGACGACATCTGCCGCTGGGCCGACGAGCGGGGGCTTGCCGTGCTCGAGGACGCCGCCCATGCCCACGGGGCAAAGCTCCAGGGCCGGCCGATGGGCACCTGGGGAAGGATGTCGATCTTCAGCTACCAGACCACGAAGCCAATGCCCGCGCTCGAAGGGGGCATGGGCGTGTACCGCGACGAGGACGACTGCGACCGGGCGTCGGCCTTCGGCCATCACGACAAGTGCTTTGGCAAGTACGCCCGCTACCTGGGCACCGGCCTGGGCATGAAGCTGCGGATGCACCCGCTGGCCGCCACCCTCGCCCGCTGCCAGCTCCGCGACCTGCCCGCGCGGACCGCCGCGGGCGTGGAGCAGATGCGGCGGCTCAACGAGCGGCTCACGCAGCTGCCCGGCCTCTCGGCGCAGCGGACGCGGCCGGACTGCGAGCGGGTCTACTACGACTGGAACGCCCTGTTTCTCGACGAGAAGCGGGCGGGCATGACCCGCGAGGACTGCGTGCGGGCCCTCAAGGCCGAGGGCGTGGCCGCGATCCCGCACGTCTACAGGCTGCAGCACGAGCAGCCGCTCTACGCCGAGCCCCAGTGGTGGCACCATCCGCCCGTGATTCCGGACGTGCTGCCCGGATCGCAGGAGGCCAATACCACGATGATCGCCCTCCGCTACTTCACCTCGGAGCAGCCGGAACTTGTCGAGCAGTACGTCCGCGCCTTCGAGAAGGTCTGGGCCCGCCTCGGCCGGACCTGAACGCCGGGCCGGAAAGGTCAGGGGGCGGGGACGTTTCGCGCCCGCATCACCGTCGGGTAGCCGCCGACGTAGGTCTTGCCGTCGAGGAAGGCCAGGCTGAGCTGGCGACTGTCCTCCGACCGGGCCACCGGCGCGACGGCCAGATCGGTCGGGTCGACGGTGAAGATCACGCCGTGGTTGCCCCAGTCCACCGTGCCCCAGAGTCGGCCGTCTCCCGCGGGGGCGAGGTCTTTGCCCAGGGAGTGGTTCACGTGCCGGACGCGGTCCAAAGTAGCCGAGCCCGTGCGGTAGCGGAAAAGCGTGGCCGAGCCGGGGTCCTTGAAGCCCGTCGCGCAGCCCACGAGGACGTCGGGCTCGGGCATGGCCGCGACGTCGATCTTGGTCGCTCCGGGGAGCGGCTCGTGACGGCCCACGATCCGAGTGGCCGTGACGTCCCAGACGAGGACGGCGGCCGAGGCGGGGGCCGTACCGGAGATCTGCTTGTTGTACTGCACCTCGGTGGCGATCACGAGCTTCCGCCCCTCGTCGGCCGGCTGCATGGCGGCGATCTGGAGGTGGTCGAAGGCGCCGCCGTCGTCGCAGACCTCCACCCGATACCTCCCAGACTCGTCCGGCCGCGGATCGAAGCGGACGAGATCGAAGC
Source organism: Pirellulales bacterium (assembly GCA_044339885.1). Taxonomy (GTDB): domain Bacteria; phylum Planctomycetota; class Planctomycetia; order Pirellulales; family UBA1268; genus QWPN01. Next base: position 3,559 of record JBIIUP010000100.1, read on the forward strand.
CGTAGAAGTAGCGATGACGACGGGCGATCATGTAGACGTGGTCATCGGCGGCTTTCGTGAGCATCATGCCGACGTGCGCGCCGCCCGTCTGGCCGCCGATGTGCGCGACCAGGGTGGGGTTGGCCGCCGGCGATTCCTGCGACACGGCGGGCCTGCCCGGGAGTTCCAGCGTGGAGGTCCGCGGGCGGGAGGTGTCGAAGGCGAACAGCGGCGTGCTGGGGTATCCGGTGAAAAAGATGCGGCTGCCGACGGGCAGGTGGCCGTAGCAGCTGACGTGCATGGGCACCAGTTGCGTGTCACCTGTCCGGGGATCGACGACCAGTTGCGGAAAATACTTGCCGACGGCCGCGGCGATCCGCCCGTCGTCCATGGCCAGTGGGATCACGCCGCCGCACTCGGGATCGGGCTCGAGGGGCAGCGGCGCCTCCCGCCAGTCGCCCGCGGGCGACTCGACGTGGACCGTCACCTGCTTGCGGCCCGCGAGCGCCGGTGACTCGTCGATGACGATCCGCGGGGCGGTGCCCGTGAAACCCGGGCCGGGCACGTCCCAGGGGGCCGGGCGGTCCTCCGGGGCCACGAGCACCTGCTGCCGCCCGTCGGCCTCGGACCGCGCCCACTCGACCGCTCTGTCGTCACCGAGTGCGAACCACTGTTTCGGGCCGCCGGCCCCGGCGATCTCCGCCCGCGGGCCGTTGACCGACATGTGGCGTTCGGGAGGCGCGGTGGCGAGGACGCTCCGCGCCTTCGTGGCCCGGTCGATGCGGACGAGTTCCCAGGGATCGCTGCTCCGCACCGCGGCGTAGACGGACTTGCCGCTGGCGCTCACCGTGTAGGCGTAGGTGCCGCCGCCGGGCTCGCGGGCCACCTGACCGAACTGCTCGAACCGGCCGGTCGCGGGGTCATAGAGCGTCACGTCGCTGCCCGTGCCTCCGCCGATGACGATCGTGCCGTCGGGTGCTGCGGCGAGCGAGTAGGCCGTCAGCGAGCGGTCGCGGAAGCATTCGCCGAGGTCCGTGAGGGACTCGGTCTTCGGGTCGAAGACGAGCAGCCGCGCCGGCAGGTTCGTGCCGATGTACTGCTTGCCGCCCACCCAGAGCGAACTCCAGGCCTGCATGGCCGGCACGGCGACGGGCAGGACCCGCACGGTGCCGGCGGCGAAATCGACGACCGCGAAGCGGCACTCGCGGTAGGTTCGGGGGTGATTCTTGAACGAAATCAGCTGCTTCCAGGGGGCGGCATCATCGGCCCGGCCGGCTGGCAACTCACGAATCCATACCGTGACGCTGGGCCGGCCGATCGCCTCGAGGTCGAGGATCGGTGCCCGGAGGAAATCGAGCGGCTCGACGTCGCCCGCGGTGGCAGTCGCCGAAGCACCGCCTGCAGCCGGTTCGACCGCCGCGGACGACGTGACCGCCAGCACCGCGACTGTCAGCACCAAGACGAAGCCGCCGGCCTGCCGGCATGAAGGAACCCACTCACACATTGCGACTCGTGCTGATAGATCAGGCATGGCGAACGATCTCCGGTGACCAAGAACTCCAAGGCCGGGCTCAGTTCCGCGTCCAAACCCACCGTCTCAACGTGAACGGTTGGTCCCCGCCAGCCGGGTTCCCTGACTCGAGTAGGGCGTGAGGGCGATCCAGGCGCAAGGCGTCGAATCCGGTTCGGCCGACGCGGTCAGCGGGAACGGTGGCATCGACAGTCCAAGGGCGAGACGGCGAAGCCCCCCCCGAAACAAGGTTACCAGCCGGGCTGCTGGCCGGGCAGGCCTCGTCCCCGGGGCGTGATCCAGGTCCCGAGAAAGCGTGTGGGAAAGCGACATCATGGTGACCGCACCCGATGCTCGAGATCGTGGACCGTGGCGCGATCACCCCGCGCCATGGCTCCGGCTTCTCCAGGCGATTCCCGCCCGGTCGATGCTTGCCGAGGTGCCGTTGGCCGACCAAACTTGCGGAGGGTGACGCAGGGGCCTCTCGCCAGGGCCGGCGACCAGCGGTTCTCCATCGGCAACAGCGTTTGCGAAAGCGTGTCGCCCGCAAATGGACTTGTGGATCCCTCTCGTCGCAGAGAAAAAAGCGTCGCCAGCGGCCGGCCGCCCGCTATGTGCCACCTCCGTGTAGGACAAAGTGGATCCTGCGAGCAATGCATGGCAGCCCGGCGAAGGGCGCAATAGCAGTCCACGACCTTCTGACTCAGGACACTAGGAGCTCATCTTCATCGACCGCAGCCGCAGAGCGTTGGCCACGACCGACAGGGAGCTCAGGCTCATGGCGGCCGCGGCGATCATCGGGTTGAGCAGCAGGTGGCTCGAGAGCGGATAGAGCACGCCGGCCGCGATTGGCACGCCAAGCGAGTTGTAGATCAGGGCGAAGAAAAGGTTCTGGCGGATGTTCCGCATTGTGTGACGGCTCAGGTCGATCGCCTTCAGGATTCCCCGGAGGTCGCCCTTCACGAGCGTGACCCCGGCCGACTCGATCGCGGCGTCGGAGCCGGTGCCCATGGCGATGCCGACGTCGGCCGCGGCCAGGGCCGGCGCGTCGTTGATGCCGTCGCCGGCCATCGCCACCGTCCGCCCCTCGGCCTGCAACGACTTCACGATCGCATGCTTGCCCTCCGGCCTGACGCCCGCGCGAAACTCGTCGATGCCGAGCCCGGAGGCGACGGTTCGGGCCGTCTCTTCGCTGTCGCCTGTGAGCATGATGAGCCGCAGCCCGAGGTTGTGGAGGCTCCGCACCGCCTCGGGCGTCGACTGCTTGATCGGATCCGACACCGCGATCAGCCCGGCGAGCCGCCCGTCAACGGCGACGTGCATCACCGTGCGGCCCTGCCGCTGGAGCGCAGCGGCCTGCTCATCGAGGGCCGCCAGATCCGCGACGCCCTCCTCGGCGAGCCAGCCCCGCTTGCCGACGAGCACGTTCCTGCCCGCCACGCTCCCGCGGGCACCACCGCCCGTCACGGAATCGAAGTGGGCCACCATCGGCACCGCGATGTTCCGCGCCACGGCGCCCGCCACGATCGCCCGGGCCAGCGGGTGCTCGCTCTGCTGCTCGACGCTCCCGGCATTTCGCAGGACATCTGCCTCGGTCATGGACGCGACCGGGATGCACTCGGTCAGTGACGGGCGGCCGGCCGTCAGCGTGCCCGTCTTGTCGACGATCACCGTGTCGACCTTCTCGAGCCGTTCAAGCACCTCGGCGTTCCTGACCAGCACCCCTTCCCGCGCGCCGCGGCCGATGCCCACCATGATCGACATCGGGGTCGCCAGTCCGAGCGCACAGGGGCAGGCGATGATCAGCACGGCGACGGCGTTGACGAGGGCCCACGCCAGCGGCGGCTGCTCCGGCGCCGCGATCGCCCAGACCACGAACGTGATGACCGCGATCGCGAGCACCGCGGGCACAAAATAGCCCGCTACGGCGTCGGCGACCTTTTGGATCGGCGCCCGGCTCCGCTGGGCATCCGCCACCATCCCGATGATCCGGGCGAGCACCGTGTCTTTGCCCACCTTGTCGGCGACCATCAGGAACGAGCCCGTCTGGTTGAGGGTGCCGCCAATGACCGCATCGCCGACCCCCTTCTCCACCGGCATGGGTTCGCCGGTGATCATCGACTCCTCGACCGCGCTTTGGCCTTCCGTCAGCCGGCCGTCCACGGGGATCTTCTCGCCGGGGCGCACCCGCAGCACGTCGCCCTGCTGCACGTCGTCGAGCGGCACCTCGCGTTCCTCCCCGTGATGCACCACCCGGGCCACGGGCGGGGCGAGCGACAGAAGTTCACGGATCGCGGCCCCCGTGCGGTGCCTGGCTCGCAGTTCGAGCAGCTGTCCGAGGAGCACCAGCGTGATGATCACCGCCGCTGCTTCGAAGTACACCGGCACGCCGCCGTCGTGCTGGAACTGGTGCGGGATGAACGCCGGGAACAACACGGCCACGAGGCTGTAGAGATACGCGGCACCAGTGCCGAGTGCGATCAGCGTGAACATGTTGAGGCGGCCCGTCACGAGCGATCGGAATCCCCGCTCGAAGAACGGCCAGCCGGCCCAGCACACGACGGGTGTGGCGAGCACCAGCTGCAGCCACGTGTGCACCGTCGACCCCAGCCAGTGATCGACGGGCACGCGCAGCATCGGCAGCATCGAAACGAGAAACACCGGCAGCGTGAGCACGGCGGCGATCCAAAACCTCCGCGCCATGCCGCGCAGCTCGGGATCGGCGGTCCCCGCGTCGAGAGTGAGCGTCTTCGGCTCCAGGTCCATGCCGCACTTCGGGCAGGCTCCCGGCCCGACCTGCTCGATCTCCGGGTGCATCGGGCAGGTGTAGATGGCGTCGGGGGAACCGACACTTGGACCGGTCTTTGGCCGGTGCGACCCGCAGCAGGGCGCTGCTGATGCCGATGGCGATGATGTTGATACGGACAGCAGCTCGTCGCCCATGAATTTCCGACGGCAGCCCTCGGAGCAGAAGTAGCACGTGACGCCGTCGCGGACCGCGCTGCGGGCGGTCTCCTCGTCGACGATCATGCCGCAGATGGGGTCCGTGGCCACGGAAGCAGGGTTCCTTCTGGAGACAAAGCCTAGCGGAGCAGGCGGGGGACAGGAAAAGGGCGGCGGGAGACGGTCGTCCCCCGCCGCCACACAGTCACGCGAATCTGCCGTCAGGAGCTACCTGCCGTAGCACCCGGAGCCACAGCATCCCTTCCGCTCGGCCTTCACGCCGGCGGTCGGGCACTCGTCGACGCAGCAGACGCAGGTGCAATTCCTGCACTCGCAACTGCCCGTCTCACAGCAACCGCAGCAGTCACACTGGTCGCAGCCAGAGTTCTGGCTGCAGATGGCGGCGGGCACGAAGGCCAGTGCCGCCATGAGAATCAGACTATTCATGGGAGACTCCTTCGCGTCGGAACACTGAATCGATCACTCCACGTGACGCCGCCCCCAACTTGGTACCAGCCGGGCTCTTTGCCATGCAGGGCCGGCAGCCGGGCGCTCGAATTGACGATGATCGAGGCAGTGCCGTATCACGGTGCCAAAGGGCTCCGCAGTGGAGCCGGGTTCGTATTCGGGCGATCGCTGCATGGTCGCTTGCCTTCCGCAGGAGTCGATCATGACGACGTTTCCCGTGTATGGAGCCATCGACGGTCCCATCGTCATGATCGGCTTCGGCTCGATCGGTCGCGGCACGCTGCCGCTCATCGAGCGGCACTTCACGTTCGACCGCTCGCGGTTCGTGGTCATCGACCCCGACGACCGGGATCGCGCCATTCTCGAGCGGCACGGCATCCGCTTCATCCATCAGGCGGTCACCCGCGACCGCTACCGGCATTTGCTCGAGCCGCTGCTCACGGCGGGCGACGGCAGCGGGTTCTGCGTCAACCTGTCGGTCGACACGTCGTCGCTCGACATCATGCGGCTGTGCCGGGAACTCGGCACGCCCTACATCGACACGGTCGTCGAACCCTGGCCCGGCTTCTACTTCGATCGCACCGTCGGCCCGGAGCACCGCACGAACAACGCCCTGCGGAACACGATCCGTGAGGAGAAGGCCCGCCACCCCGGCGGCACCACCGCCGTGTCATGCTGCGGCGCGAATCCGGGGATGGTGTCGTGGTTCGTGAAGCAGGCGCTCGTCAATCTCGCCCGGGACACCGGACACGGCGGGGCGGAACCGGCGGCCGACGACCAGGCGGGTTGGGCGACGTTGATGCGCGACCTGGGCGTGAAGGGGATTCACATCGCCGAGCGGGATACGCAGCGTGCGAAGCATCCCAAGCCCATGAACACGTTCGTCAACACCTGGTCGGTGGAGGGTTTCCTCTCGGAGGGCATGCAGCCCGCCGAGCTTGGCTGGGGCACGCACGAGCGGTGGCTTCCGGACAACGGCCGGCTGCAGACGATCGGGTCGAAGGCGGGCGCCTATCTCCTGCAACCGGGTGCCAACACGCGGGTCCGTTCCTGGTGCCCGACACCGGGGCCCCAGTACGGCTTTCTCGTCACCCACAACGAGTCGATCTCGATTGCCGACTACTTCACGCTCCGCAACGGCGACCGGGTCGCGTACCGCCCCACGTGCCACTATGCCTACCACCCCGCCGACGACGCCGTGCTCTCGCTCCACGAACTGTTCGGCCGCGGCGGGGAGCGGCAGGAGGCGATTCACATCCTCGGCGAGGACGAGATCGTCGATGGCATCGATGAACTGGGGGTCTTGCTGTACGGCCACGAGAAAAACGCCTACTGGTACGGCTCGCAGCTGTCGATCGACGAGACCCGCGACCTCGCCCCCTACCAAAACGCCACCGGGCTGCAGGTTACATCGGCCGTGCTGGCCGGCATGGTGTGGGCGCTGGAAAACCCCGACGCCGGCATCGTGGAGGCCGACGAGATGGATTACCGGCGCTGCCTCGAGGTGCAGACCCCCTACCTGGGGCCGGTGACGGGCCACTACACCGACTGGACCCCGCTCCACGGCCGACCGGGGCTGTACCCGGAGGACGTCGATCCGACCGATCCCTGGCAGTTCCGCAACATCCTGGTCCATTGAGCGAAAACATTGGACGGGTGACCTGCCCCCCAGTGCGATACCAGTTTTTAAGTTAGGGATTCGCCCTCAGAGAGACCAGCCCTGTGCGGTCGCTGAGGCGCAGCCGAAGCGGCCGCACAGGGCTGCCGCGCCTCGGGAGCCGGGGGACGGTACCCCAGGGCACTGTGCGGCCGGACGGTGTTGTAGGCCTGCCTCCAACGCTCGATGAGCACCTTGGCCTCAAGCAGGGTGTCGAAAGACTCCCGCTTCAGGAGCTCGTCCCGAAGCTTGCCGTTGAAGCTTTCCACGTAGCCGTTCTCCCAGGGCGAGCCCGGCTCGATGTACAGCGTCTTCACGCCGACCCGTCCAA
>JBIIUP010000322.1:0-2684 GCA_044339885.1 Pirellulales bacterium
AGGGACGGATGACGATGGTCGTCGTCGCCGAGCCAGCCGACGACGACGACGGGGAACGGTCGCCGCCGTCCGACGAGGCGGAGGTCGACGGCGAGAGCGTGGCCGTGCGGGAGGCGACGGCGGGCGCGGCCGAGGCCGACGGCGGCTCCGCCCCGGCCGGCCCGCCGGCGGACGTCGTCCCACTGCTGGAGATCCCCGCCGGGGCGATCGTGGCCGTCGAGCCGGGCACAGCGGCCGCCCATGAGGCCGGCGGCGAGGCTGCGGTCGCTGCCGCTGCCGACGGCGCTGCCGCGGCGGTGCCGTCGCACCGGGTGCCGGATGCCTATGCGGATCGGGGGGCTGGCCGGCGGGCCACCGCCGCCGCCGCCCGCGGCGGCTCGCTGGAGACGGAGCGGGCGGTCGATGCGGCGCTCGGCTGGCTGGCTCGGGCGCAGTCCGACGACGGCCGGTGGGACGCGGCGCGGCACGGTGCGGGCCGGGGCCGGTCCGGCAACGGTCAGCACCGTCCCGACGTCGGCGGGCGGAGCGACCAGGGCGTCTCGGGGCTCGCGCTGCTCGCTTTCCTGGGAGCCGGCCACACGCAGCGGGAAGGGCTCCACGCCGACCGCGTCGCCGGGGGCTTGCGGTCCATCCTCTCCCGGCAGCGGCCCGACGGCTCGCTCGCCGGCGACGCCGAGTTCTTCGCCGCCCTCTACTGCCACGGGATGGCGACGCTCGCCGTGGCCGAGTCCGCCGCGATCACGGGCGACCCCGCGCTCCGCGACCCGCTGGAACGCGCGGTGCGGTACACGCTCTCGGTCCAGCATCCCGTGACGGGCGGGTGGCGGTACGCCCGTGGGGACCGGGGAGACACCAGCCAGTTGGGCTGGCAGGTGATGGCGCTGTCGGCGGCGCGGCAGGCGGGCATCGTCGGGCTGGATGCCGCCGAGGCCCGGGCCCGCGTGTTCCTCCAGAGTGTCTCCTCCGGCGCCGCCGGCGGTCTGGCCTCGTACCGGCCGGGTGAGCGGCCGACCGTCGCCATGACCGCCGAGGCCCTCGCCTGCCGGCTGTTCCTCGGTCTGCCCGCGTCGGCCCCCGCCGCCGGCGAGGCACTCGGCTTCATGGGCCGTTTCCAGCCGGACCGCGCCAGCCCCAACATCTATGCCTGGTACTACGGCACGCTGGCCTCGTTCCACTCCGGCGGGCCGCAGTGGGACGCCTGGAACAGCCGGCTGCAGGCGGCCCTGCTGCCGACGCAGCGGGACGACGGCAGCTGGGATCCCGATCCCGTGTGGGGCGGCCACGGCGGTCGCGTCTACGCCACGGCGCTGTCGGCGCTGGCGCTGGAGGTCTATTATCGGCATCGGCCGCTGCACCGCGAGGCGACGCAGATGGCCGCCGTTCCCCCGTGACGGCCGGCGAAACACCCGACATTTGACCCTGCCACGGCGGAACCTAAGCTTGAAGGAGGAAGTCTGCCGGCACCGCCGGCCTTCCGCCGCTTCGACGGGACGCCGTCAGGGAGAGACTGCCGTGCACGTGTTCGCTCTGGTCGCCCCGCTGGCCATGTTCGGCCTGGGCCCGATGGAACTGCTGATCGTGGCGGGCATCGTGCTGCTGCTCTTCGGCTCGCGGCTCCCGAAGGTGATGCGGTCCCTCGGCGAGGGCATCGTCGAATTCAAGCGCGGCGTGCAGGGCATCGAGGAGCACGGCTCCTCCGGGCCCCGCGACGCTGGCCGGAACGACTGACGCCGTCGGGGACGTCCGCGCGAAAGGCTCGGGGATGTTCGGACTCGGCCCCATCGAGATCGTCGTCATCGGCGCGATCGCCGTGATGCTCTATGGCAAGCGGCTGCCCGAGGTGGGCCGCTCGGCAGGGAAGACCCTGGGCGAACTGCGGCGGCAGTGGTCGTCGCTCGCCGCCGAGCTCGACGTCGCGGCTCACATCGAGGGTCGCCCCTCGCGGGCCCCGTCCGTCCGCCCGGGCTCGCGTGCCGACGAGGGCGACGCGGCGCTCGTGGCCGGTCCCCGGTTCGACCCTCCGGCCGACCCGGCGGCGTGAGCGGTCGTCCGTGACGAACGGGGAACGGGAGGACCCCTGCTACACTCGCGAAGTCGAGATCGGGCAACTAGCTCAGTTGGTTCGAGCGCTAAAGGATAGGACGGTCAACGGCAGTTTCGTCAGCGATTCGATGGTGCCGGGTGGCCGTTGACCGGTCGTGGGGCCTCCCGGGCCGCGATGGTGGTGTCCTCAGGCAGTCGGTCAGACGCTGATGGAGCGGGATTTCGGGGCAATTGTCAGCCTGGGCGCAGACCCGCCTCGAATCCGCCCGCGGGGCGGATGGTTCACAGGCTCCGGATCGGCGCCGGTTCGATGATGCAGGCGATGAGGCGGATGTCGCCGCCACACGCAGGACACGCGAGCGGGAAGTCTTCGGCGATCTTCGCCAGGAGCTTCGCCCATCCGATTCGAGAAGTGTCGTGTGAGCGGGGCTGGGCATCGGGGTCAGCCACCCTCCGGCCCTCTCCCAGCGGGAGAGGCGGAGAGGCTGCGGCGTCGCCCCGCCTGCCGAAAATCCCGATGGCCAGCGCCGTGACGGCCGGCCTGAGGGGGTGGTTCGGCGCAAACACCCCGTGATAGCGGTGGCGATGCCTTCTCGGCGGGGGCACGAGGTCGGCGAGGCGGTCGAGGAACTCAAATGGTG
>JBIIUP010000101.1:0-10400 GCA_044339885.1 Pirellulales bacterium
CCGCCGCAGCCCCGGACACGTGGGCCCCGAGGGTCTCCGCGGTCACCTGGAGCCCCTCGTTGCCGCACCGCGGGCACCGCGGCGGCTGGCTCGTGTCGGGCTCCCGGCAGAAGGCCTTGTTCATGGAAAGGATTCTACCCGGGGGCCGCGCCGGGGGCCGGGGCTTGGCCCCGCCGGACCATGCCACCTATCCTGGCCGCATGAGCGTGCGAGCGATCGGATGGACATGGCTGGGCGTCGTCGTGGCCTGCGTTGCCGCCGGCCGGGCGACGGCGGCGGATCCGTTTCGGGAAGGCTCGAGGGCGGCCTGGATGACCGTGGCGGGGGATCCCGTGGGTCCGGGCTGGGAGATCGTCGACGGCGTCTTTCACCTGCGGTCCGACGCTCCGCGGTACTGCCCCATCGTGACCCGCGAGGAGTTCGGCGACTTCGCGCTCGACTTCGAGTGGCGGATCGCCCCCCGCGGCAACAGCGGCATCAAGTACCGCGTGCGGTCCTACGACGGCAAGATGCTCGGCTGCGAGTACCAGATCTGCGACGACGTCTCGGCGGAGGGTCCGTGCCCTCCGCTCCAGTCCGCGGCCGCGCTCTACGACCTCTACGAGCCGGGCCCGGCCAAGACGCTGCGGCCCGTCGGCGACTACAACACCGGCCGGATCGTCGTCCGCCGCGGCCGCATCGAGCACTGGCTCAACGGGGCGCTGGTCGTCGAGGCCCAGGTCGGCAGCCCCGACTGGAACCGCCGGATCGCCGGGAGCAAGTTCGCGGAACGCCCGGGCTTCGCGGCGAACGTTCGCGGCCGCCTCATGCTCACCGACCACGGCAGCGAGGTCTGGCTGCGGGAATTCCGGTTCACGCCGGACTGACTCAACCGCCCCGCGGGCTCCGGCCGACCGGTCAGGCCTGCTCCAGTGCCCGTGCGATCCGCTCCAGGATCACGACGAGGATCTCGCGGTCGGAGGCCGGCCGCCGCGGGCTCCGCGGGTGCGGCTCGTCGCTGGCGATGAGGCCGCGCAGGTGCAGGGCCTGGGCCATCGAATGCTTGTAGGCGGGCACGGGACGGCGGAAGGCGAAGTCGCCGAGGGCCTGCAAGGCGTCGTCGAGCTCGTCGAACCGCGGATCGCCCGCCGCCCACCAGCGGTCCCGCCTGGCGAAGGCCTCGGGCCAGGCGGTGGACAGGCCGAGGAGCCAGTCGCTGCCGTAGCGGACCATGTCGATCGCCAGATCGTTGCCCGTGAAGACGTGGAAGTCCGGGCGGACGCGGTCCCGCAGCGCCAGCCGGTCCCACTCCTGCCGCCGCGACAGCGAGGAGTGCTTGGCCCCGATGCAGTTGGGAATCCGCACGAGCTCCGCGTAGGCCTCGAGGCCGAGCAGCCGACCGCTGGGCACGAACTCGGTCGAGAGCTCGAAGCCGATGAAAGCCTCTACGTGCTGGGCGAGATGCCGGATGCGGCCGACGACGTCGGCGTCGGTGCCGGCGTTCAGCCCGAACGACGGAAAGATCACCGGCAGCCCTCCGGCCCGGGCGATCAGCGCGAACTGGCGGGCGTAGGCGGCCTCGTCGAACGCCGCGCCGGGTTCGTCGAGCACGCAAGCCCCGGCCACCAGCTCGCGGCCCGGCCCCAGCTCGCCGCGGGCGATTTCCAGCGCCCGCCGGCGGGTCTCGTCGTCGATGAGCTGCACGTAACCGGTGTCCATGTTCACGGCAGGCGTGATGCCGGCCGCCGCCGTTCGCCCGACATGGGCCGCGAACGCTTCCCAGTCGATCCGCCCGTCGGGGGCGAAGGGGAGCAGGATCGCGGACATCCCCCGGATCTCACGGCGGGGCCGGACGAGTGTCAGGGGATCGGTCACGTGAGAGGTGGCATGGCTCATGGCGAAAGTATGGGTAAACTCCTTCCAACCTTCCACCAGCTGTTTTCGACGTGCCGCGCCCGATGACGTTTCCCCGCATCGCCCGGTTCCGCTCGGTGGCCGACCTGCGCGGCCACTGCCGAGCGATCGGCGCGGCGATCCCGCTGGACGACGAGCTGCTCTCGGCGGCCGCCGGCTCCCCGCTGGCGGAGCCGATCGCGATCGGTGGGCGGCGGGTCGGCAACCGCTGGTGCATCCACCCCATGGAAGGCTGGGATGCGACCGCCGACGGGCGGCCGACCGACGCGCTCCTGCGCCGCTGGCGGCGGTTCGGCGAGAGCGGGGCGAAACTCGTCTGGGGAGGCGAGGCGGTCGCCGTCCTGCCCGAGGGCCGGGCCAACCCCAATCAGCTCTGTGCGCCGGCCTGCGGACCGGAGGCATTCGCGGCACTCCTGGGCGAGGTCCTCTCGGCGCACCGTGACCGCCACGGTGCGACCGACGACCTGCTCGTCGCCCTGCAGCTCACGCATTCCGGTCGGTTCTCCAGGCCCACCCCCGCCGGCCATCGGCCGCGGATCGCCTGCCATCATCCGCTGCTCGACGCCCGGCACGGCGTCGATCCCGCCGACGCCGCGTGCGTGCTCACCGACGACGACGTCGAACGGCTCATCGACGCCTTCGTGGCCGCCGCGCGGGACGCTGCGGCCGCCGGCTTCGCGATGGTCGACCTCAAGGCCTGCCACGGCTATCTCGTGCACGAGTTCCTCGGCGCCCGGCGGCGGGAGGGACGCTTCGGCGGCGACTTCACGGGACGCTCGCTGCTGCTGCGGACGCTCGTCGAACGGGTTCACAGCGAGTGCCCGGGCCTCATCGTCGGCGTGCGGCTCTCGCTGTTCGACACGGTCCCGTGGCACAAGGTCGGCGACCACGGCGAGCCGTGGCCCTACGCCGACTGCCTGCCGTACGACTGCGGTTTCGGCGTCGACGAAGCCGACCCGACTCGGATGGACCTCCGCGAGCCGTGCGAGCTGCTGGCGATTCTCCGGGATCTGGGCGTGGCGAGCGTCAACCTGTCGGCTGGCAGCCCCTACACGGTGCCCCACATCCAACGGCCGGCCGCGTTTCCTCCCTCCGACGGCTACCCGCCCCCCGAGGACCCGCTCGTGGGCGTGGGGCGGCAGATCGAGGCCGTCGGCAGGGCGAAGGCGGCAGTGCCGGGCCTCGTCATGGTGGGCTCGGGCTACACCTACCTGCAGGAGTACGCGGCCCACGCCGCGCAGGCTGCCGTCCGCGATGGCCTCGTCGACCTGGTCGGCCTCGGGCGGATGGTGCTCTCCTATCCGGAGTACCCTGCCGACGCGCTCGCCGGGAGGACGCTCGTCCGCGGTCGCATCTGCCGGACGTTCAGCGACTGCACCACGGCCCCGCGGCACGGCCTCCGCAGCGGCTGTTACCCGCTCGACGACTACTACAAGGCGCTCCAGCCGGAAGCCTCGCGACTCAAGGCGATCAAGGAGAAGGCTTCCGGGGATTGACGTGGCGGCGGGAACGAGCCCGCCGGATTATGCCCGCAGTATCATTGGTGCCCTGACGCGGTTCACCGAACCGCGGTGTCGACCTCCGGCGTAGCTGGCGAATGGGACTCCTGGCGTCCGAGGCGTGGCGGTGGTGGCTCGTGCTCTGGCCCCATGTGCTGGCCGGGTCGATTCTCGCCATCAACGTGATCGCATCGGCCCACGCGATCCTCGTCAAGCGCGACACGCGGAGCACGATCGGCTGGGTGGGTCTCATCTGGCTCTCGCCGGTCTTCGGGGCCGTCGCCTACGCCATCTTCGGCGTCAACCGGATCCGCTCCCGAGCCACGCAGCTGCGGGGCGGACGGGCCCGGATCCTCCACGAGCTCGCTCCGGCCATGCCGACGGCCGAGCGGCTCGACCAGGAGATCGGCCCCGCCCAGGCGCCTCTGCGGTCCCTCGCCACCCTGGTCGGCGACGTGACCGACCGGCCACTCGTCGACGGCAACGCGATCGAGCCCCTCGCCGGCGGCGACGAGGCCTACCCGCTCATGCTCGCGGCGATCGACAGCGCCACCCGGACCATCGGCCTGGCCAGCTACATCTTCGACAACGACCCCACCGGCAGGCTGTTCGCCGACGCGCTCGGCCGGGCCGCCCGCCGCGGCGTCGAGGTGCGGGTGCTCGTCGACGGCATCGGTTCGAGCTACACGTTCCCGCCGATCACGGGGGTGCTCGCGGCGAAGGGCGTGCGGGTGGAGCGGTTCCTGCCGACGAGCGTGCCGATCTACTTTCCCTACGCCAACCTACGGAACCACCGCAAGATCCTCGTCGTCGACGGGGCCGTCGGCTTCACCGGCGGCCTCAACATCCGGGACGGCTGCTGGCTGGCGCACCGGCCGCGGCACCCGGTGCGGGACACGCACTTCCGGCTCCGCGGCCCGATCGTCGCCCAGTTGCTCGAGGTCTTCACGGAGGACTGGGGCTTCGCCGCGGAGGAGCCGCTCGACGGCCCGGCCTGGGAGCCGGACCTCCATCCCGCCGGCACCATGCTCGCCCGTGGCATCCGCTACGGACCGGACGACCCCGACATCGGCCGCATCAAGCTGGTGCTCGTGGGGGCGATCACCGCCGCGCAGAAGTCGGTGCGGATCATGACCCCCTACTTCCTGCCGGACGACGCGATCTGCCAGGCGCTCGGCGTGGCGGCGCTCCGCGGCGTCGAGGTCGACATCGTGCTGCCGCAGCAGAACAACCTCGCGCTCGTCGGCTGGGCCTCGACCGCCATGCTCTGGCAGGTGCTCGGTCGCGGCTGTCGCGTGTGGATGTCGCCGCCGCCGTTCGAGCACACGAAGCTCATGGTGGTCGACGCGGCGTGGGCCATGTTCGGCAGCGGCAACTGGGACGACCGGAGCATGCGGCTGAACTTCGAGTTCAACGTCGAGACGTACGACCGCGGCCTGGCGGCGGCGCTCGACGGGCGGATCGTCGAGGTCCTCGGCCGCTCACGGGCCAGAACGCTGGCGGACGTCGATGCCCGCAGCCTGCCCGTCCGGCTCCGCGACGGCGTCGCGCGGCTGTTTTCGCCGTACCTGTAGCGGCCGTCGGCGGCCGCACGCAGGATTCCCGGTTGCCGGTCCGGTAGCCCGGTTGCCGGTCCGGTAGCCCGGTTGCCGTGCAACCGGGATTCCGCGTCGCCCCGTTGTGCGGGTCGACGCCGAACCTGAGGCCATCCGGTCGCACGGCGACCGGTCTACCGAATCCGGTCTACCGAATCCGGTCTACCCGAACCCGGTCGCACGATGTGTTGCCCGGTTGCTGGCTGGTCGAATACAGTCTCCGGTCATGCTCCCCGCCGCAGCCGCCCCACCGACACCGACCGACACGCTCGATGCGCTCCGGGCGGTGGGACGCGAATTCCACGGCCGCTCCTGGTCGCTCGGCACCAGCAGCAACTACAGCGTCGTCGTCTCCCGCGACCCGCTCGAACTGGTCATCACCGCCAGCGGCAAGGACAAGTCGGCCCTCGGCCGGGATGACTTCGTACGGGTCGACGCCGCGGGGAGGCTCCTCGGCGGCCCGGAGGGGGCGGCCGGCCGCGGCCGGAAGTCGTCCGCCGAGACGCTCCTCCACTGCACCATGGCTGACCTGATCCCGACGGTGGGCGCCGTCCTGCACACGCATTCCGTCTGGGGCACGGTCCTCTCCCGCGCCGACCTCGACCGCGGCAGCCTGCGGATCGAGGGCTACGAGATGCTCAAGGGGCTCGACGGCATCGTCACGCACGACACCTCCGCCGAGGTGCCCATCTTCGCCAACACGCAGGACATGACCGACCTTTCGCGGCAGATTCGCGACCGGTTCGCAGGCCTCGACTGGATGGCCGCGCGGCCCCCCGTGCACGCCTTCCTCCTCGCCGGCCACGGCCTCTACACCTGGGGCCGCGACCTCGCCGAGGCCCGCCGGCATGTCGAGATTCTCGAGTTTCTCTTCGAGTGCGTGGCCCGCACCCGGCTGCTCGACGGCGAGCGGCCGACGGCTCGCGACCCCCGATCCCCCTCCGCATAGGACCACGCCCATGGCCATCGTCACCGTGCCCGCCGCCGCCCGCCGCATCACCGACCGGGCCGAGATCGTCTCGTTCCTGGCGGCCAACGGGATCCACCACGAGGTCTGGCCGCTGGAGGATCGCGTCGATCCGGCCGCCCCCGCGGAGCGGATTCTCGCCGCCTACGACCCGGAGATCGAGGAACTCAAGCGCCGCGGCGGCTTCGTCACTGCCGACGTCATCGACATCTACCCCGACACGCCGAACCTCGACACGATGCTCGCGAAGTTCAACAAGGAGCACACGCACACGGAGGACGAGGTGCGGTTCATCCTCCAGGGCAGGGGGGTGTTCCACATCAACCCCGGCGACAAGCCCGTGTTCGCCATCGAGGTCTGGGCCGGGGACCTCATCAGCGTCCCGCGGGGCACGCGGCACTGGTTCGACCTCTGCGGCGACCGGCGGATCCGGGCGATCAGGCTGTTCCAGGACATGAGCGGCTGGACGCCCCACTACCTTGCCGACGGAGTGCACGGCCTCTACGAGCCGATCTGCTTCGGGCCCGCCTGGGTGGCGGGCCACGGAGGAGTCGCCTCGTGATCGTGTTCGACGGCCGCGGCATCCTCCTCGACGTCGAGGGCACGACGTCGTCGATCTCCTTCGTCTACGACGTGCTCTTCGCGCATGCGAAGCGGCACGTGGGCGACTTCCTGGCACGGCACCGCGACGACCCCGCCGTCCGTGCCGCCGCCACCGGCCTGGCGGCGACAGCGGGCCTCCCGGGGGCGGACCTGTCCGACCCCGCGGCGCTCGCGCGGGTGGCGCAGGGGGCGATCGAGCTCATGAACCGCGACGTCAAGGACACGGCGCTGAAGTCGCTCCAGGGGATGATCTGGCGGAGCGGGTTCGAGTCGGGCGAGATCGTGGCCCATGTCTACGACGACGTGCCCCCCGCGCTCGCCGGCTGGGCCGACTCCGGCTTCGACGTGCGGATCTACTCGTCGGGCTCGGTCGAGGCCCAGCGGCTGTTCTTCGGGCACACCGCCGCCGGCGACCTCACCCCCTTCCTCCGCGGCCACTACGACACCACCACCGGCCCCAAGCGCGAGCCTTCGAGCTACGCGGCCATCGCCGACGACATGGGGCTCCCGGCGCGGCAGATCCTGTTCGTCAGCGACGTCGGCGCCGAGCTCGACGCCGCCCGCCGGGCCGGCATGGCCACCGCGCTGGCGGTGCGGCCCGGCAACCGTGACGCCGGCGGGGTCTTCGACCACGATCCGATCGCCTCGTTCGCCGAGATCGTCGCATGACGCGGGACGTCCGGTGCGGCGTTGCCGCGAGCACCGATCCACGGCTCGACGCTGCGATCCGCGCGGCCGTGGCCGGAGCCGAGCGGCAGCTCGGCGGCGCGGCGTCGACGGCCGATCTCGCCGTCGCCTTCGTCTCGGCCGCCTACGGGCACGACGTGCGGCCGGCACTCGAGGGGATCTCCGACGTCATCGGGGCGCGGGTCGTGATCGGCACGACGGCCGAGGGGGTGATCGGTGGCGGTGAGGAGTACGAGTCCGGTCGCGCGGTGGCCGTGTGGCTCGGCCGCCTGCCGCAGGCCACGGTCGTCCCGGTGTCCGTCGAGGCCGCCAGCACCCCCGACGGCGGCATGTTCGTCGGCTGGCCGCCGGCCGATTCGAGCTGGCCGGCGAACTCGGCGCTCGTGCTGCTCGCCGACCCGTTCTCGTTCCCGATCGACGCGTTCCTGGCGCGGGTCGACGAGGATCACCCCGGCCTCCCGATCGTCGGCGGCGTGGCCAGCGGCGCGGCGCAGCCCGGGGGCAACACGCTCGTCGTCGGCGAGCGGACCTACGACTCGGGCGCCGTCGGCGTGCTCATCGGCGGTGGCGTGCGGATCCGCCCGGTGGTGTCGCAGGGTTGCCGCCCCATCGGCCGCCCGCTGGTGATCACGCGGGCCGAAGCGAACCTGATCGTCGAGCTGGGCGGCCGCCCGGCCCTGGCGCGGCTCCGCGAAATCTACGCCGACCTCGACCCGGCCGACCGGGAACTCGTGAAGACCTCCCTCTTCGTGGGCCGCGCCGCCTCGGAGTACCAGGACCGCTTCGGCCCGGGCGACTTCCTCGTCCGCAACGTCGCCGGGGCCGATCCGGAGTCCGGGGTGCTGGCGGTCGGCGACCTCGTGCGGCTGGGCCAGACGGTCCAGTTCCACGTGCGGGACGCCGCGAGCGCCCGCGGCGACCTCGCCGCGCTCCTCTCCGCCGCCCGTGCGGCAGCCCCGCCCCCGGCCGGGGCCCTCGTCTTCACGTGCAACGGCCGGGGCACGCGGCTGTTCGACACGCCGCATCACGACGCCGCATGCGTCCAGGAGTTGCTGGGCCCCATCCCGGCCGCCGGCTTCTTCGCGCAGGGGGAGTTCGGACCGATCGGCAGGCGGAACTGCGTCCACGGATTCACGGCCTCGATCGCCCTGGTCGAGGCGGCCCCCGAGGCCTGAACGGCGACGGGGAGCGGGCTGCTTCCGGCCTTGTGGGAGGTGGGGTGGAGGCCTACCCTCCCGGCCCGTTCGGACCCCTCCTGGAGACCGGGATGCGACCCCTCGCCGCGATCCTCTGCCTGGCGGCGGCCGGCGCCACCGGCTGCTGTTCTCACGGTGCGAACCAGTACGCCTACGCCCCGCCCTTGGCGCCGCCGGTCTATCCACAGCCCCAGTTGCCGGCGGCACCGGTCATGGGACCGCCGGCCGCCGCGCCGATGATGGCCGCGCCGCCGGTGATGTCGGGAGCGGCGGTCCCCGCGGCCGGCGTCGTCCCGGCCAACGCCGACGGCAGCTGCCCCCCTTGCGCGACCGGGGGAACCGTGATGCCCGTCGGCTACGAGACGGCGGAGCAGACCCCGGCGTGCCCTCCGGGACCGTGAGCGGGTTCCCCGGCGAACCACCGGACGCCGCGCGGGCCGGCACTGCTCACGCGGGGAGCGGATGCCGTGCGAAGAATTCCATGATGAGCGCGTTGGCGTCGACCGACACCGCCGCCGGCCCGAGGAGCGGCGAGTCGGGACGCATCCCGGGCCAGGTGTGGCCGCCCCCCTCGAACCGGTAGAACACGACCTCGCTGTTCGCCCGGCCCGGCCCCCAGGTGAACCGCTCGACGACGATCCCCTCGTCGGCGCAGGAGACGGGCTCGCGCCGGACGGCGGCGGGGCAGCCGTCGGCGTGCACCCAGTCGAGCAGCCCCTCGAGCACGGGCCGGTGGCTGACCCGCGTGACGCTGCGCCGCCCGATGCCCCCGTCGAGCGGCGTGAACTGGTCGAGCGTGCCGTGGAAGGCGAGCACGGGGACGGGCCGCACGGGATGGATCTCCGCCAGTGCCAGCGGTCCGGCGACGGCGGCGATTGACGCGATCCGGTCGGCGAGTTCCGCGCCGCAGCGGTGGGCCATCATCGCCCCGTTCGACATGCCGGTGGCATGGATCCGCCGCCGGTCGACCGGCAGCCGGCCCGCGACGACGTCGAGGAGGGCCTTCACGAACCCCACGTCGTCGGAGCGGTCGGCCCAGGCCTCGCCGCAGCAGTTGCCGCCGTTCCAGGTGAGCAAGCCCGGCCGGGAACCGGTGCCCGCCGGGTAGACGACCACCGCCCGCCCCGCGGCGGCCACGGCGTCGAGTCCCGAGAACCGCCGCATCATCTCCGGATGGGTCTGGCCGCCGTGGAAGGCCAGCACGAGCGGCCAGCCGGCGGGAGGCGCAGCCACGGTCGGCACGCAGACGATCGCCGTGCGTTGCCGCGGCCCGACGGGCACGTCGAGCGTTTCCGCGACGAACGTCGCGGCATCTTGCGTGGGTTCGGCCATGCGTGCCTGCGACCGACGTCGCACCGTCCCGGGGTGATCTCCTGCACTGTCGTCCACATGGTAACGACGTCGGGACTTTCCTTGTGACCGCTTCCGCATCCGGTCCGCTCCGCCGGTATTCTCCTGCATCCCACGTCGCTGCCAGGTCGGTTCGGGATCGGTGAGATCGGCCCGGAGGCCCACCGCTGGCTCGACCGGCTCGCCGGGATGGGCCAGCGACTCTGGTAGGTGCTCCCGCTCGGGCCCACCGGCTTCGGCGACTCCCCGTACCAGACGCTCTCCACGTTCGCGGGCAACCCGCTCGTGATCTCGTTTGACGCGCTTCGTGACGACGGGCACGGCCGGATTCAGGGTCGGGCTGCGCCCACGCCGAAAAACCGCCTGATTCCAGCCCGCTGAAAATGCGCTCGGGGTCTCGCCACTCGTATCCGCAGCTCGACCAGTGGCCTCAACATCGCCGCGTCCGCCGGTCAGCGCCGATCAATCCATAGCGAAAGTGCCGTTGACCGTCCTATCCTTGGGACTGCCTGATCACGCGACATGCCCGGCGTTCGCTGACGCGGTTGCGGTCGAGCACGCCACGAACGTGCTCGACCGCTTTCCGCCGCTTCGCCGGGCTCAGAAGTTT
>JBIIUP010000102.1:0-10397 GCA_044339885.1 Pirellulales bacterium
CCTCACGCCCGGCCAGCGGTGCGCCTCCACGAGCAACCGCAACTTCGAGGGCCGGCAGGGGAAGGGGGGCCGCACCCACCTCGTCTCGCCGGCCATGGCGGCGGCCGCGGCCGTCAGCGGGCACTTCGTCGACATTCGCGGCTGGCGGTACAAGTGACCGCCGCCTGACGGGAGACAGGAACCATGCAGCCCTTCACCACGCACACCGGCGTCGTCGCCTCGCTCGACCGGGCCAACGTCGACACCGACCAGATCATCCCCAAGCAGTTCCTCAAGCGGATCGAGCGGACCGGCTTCGGCCAGTTCCTCTTCTTCGACTGGCGGTTCGACGCCGCCGGCAACCCGAACCCGGAGTTCGAGCTCAACCGGCCCCAGGCCGCCGGCGCCAGCATCCTCCTGGCCCGCCGCAACTTCGGCTGCGGATCCAGCCGCGAGCACGCGCCGTGGGCACTGGCCGACTACGGCTTCCGCGCCGTGATCGCCCCCACCTTCGCCGACATCTTCTTCAACAACTGCTTCCAGAACGGCATGGTGCCCATCCGGCTCGCCGAGGCCGACGTCGAGGAGCTCTTCCGCCGGACGGCGGAGGCGGCGGCCGCGGGGGGCCAGTACCGGCTGCACGTCGACCTCGGCGGCTGCACCGTCGCCGACGACGCGGGATTCTCGCGGCCGTTCGTCGTCGACCCGTTCCGCCGCCACTGCCTGCTGGAGGGTCTCGACGACATCGGCCTGTCGCTCCAGCACGTCGATCGCGTCGCCGCCTGGGAGGCGGCCCACGGCCTGCCCCCGGCGCGGGCGTGACCGGCATGGTCGGCCTCCGCACTCCGGCAGCCGCGGGGCCTGGCCGACCGGCCGCGGTGCTCGTCCTGGTTGCCCTCTGCGTCTGGGCCTCGGCAGCCTCGCCGGCCGCGGTCGCCGCGACCGGATTCGGCGGCCTGGCGGCCGCGGGGGGGACGCTCTACGCGATCGACGAGCCGCGCGGCGCGATCGTCGCCTGTGGCCTGACCGGCCACCCGCCGGCGCTCGCCCCTCCGCGCGACGTGGTCGCGGCTCCCGGCGCCGGGCCCAGGCCGGTGGCCATCGCCCGCGTGGGCTCGGGAGTCCTGGTGGCGGTCTGCCGGGACGGCGACGCCTGGAGCCTGCGCACGTGGCGACCCGTGCCGGGCGGCGTCGCGGATCCCGCAGCCCCGTTGCAGTCCGTCGCCCTCGGCCGGGCGGCGGGCCCCGGCGACGAGGTCCGCATCGCCGTGAGCCCCACCGGCGACTGGCTGGCCGTCGCCGGCCTGCCGCCGCCGCTGCCACCGGTGATGCGGGGGGCCATCGCCGGCGAGCTCGTCGCGCCGCCGTCCGGGCGAAACTGCCCGCTGCCTGCGGCGGGGAGCCGGCCGGTGGCCATCGCCGTGAGCCCCGCCGACGATCTGGTGGTCTGCGAGCGGCTCGCCGATCCCGGCGGCCGGGTCATGCTCGTGTTCACGAACCTGGCAGGCCGCGAGCTCCTCCGGCTCGACTCCGGCCTCGCGGACGTCCGCGGCATCGCCTTCGACCCGGGCTCGGGAGCGCTGCTGGCGGTGGGCGTTCGCCCCGACTCCCCCGGCCGGCCCGCGGGCCTGTGGCGGCTGGACGCCGCGGCCGTCGACGGCCGGCAGGTGATCCGTCCGACGGCCGTGGCGACGATCGCCGCGCCGCGCGGTATCGCCTTCCCGGAGGCCGGCTCCGCCGTGATCACCCACGGCACGGGCACGACCACGGCGACCGTGATCGGCATCCCACCCGCAGCCATCCCCCCAGGAGACCCCCGGCCATGAGCCCAACCCGCCGCGAAAAGATCGAGGCCATGCTCGCCGCCGAACCCGACGACGTCTTCCTGCGGTACAGCCTGGCGCTGGAACTGGAGTCCGCCGGAGAGTGGGAGGCCGGGATCGACATCCTCCAGGACCTCGCGCGGGCTGCCGTCCCCTACGTCCCGGCCTTCCACATGGCCGCGCAGCACCTGCTGAAGCACGGCCGCACGGACGACGCCCGCCGCGCCCTGCGGGAGGGGATCGAGGCGGCCCGCACCCAGGGCAACGCCCACGCCGCGGCCGAGATGGCCGAACTGCTCATGAGCCTCGGCGGGGAGGGAGAGGACTGACGGCGGCTCACCCGACGGCCGGCACCGGCTCCGCGGCCTCGGCGCCGCGGGTGATCGTGAAGCCCAGCTCCTCGATCATCCTGTAGTCGGCCTCGGGGAGCTGCCCCTTGGTCGTGAGGTAGTCCCCGACGAACATCGAGTTGGCGGCGTAGAGCCCCAGCGGCTGGAGGCTGCCCAGGTGGATCTCGCGGCCGCCGGCGATGCGGATCTCTGCGGCAGGGTTGACGAGCCGCATCATCGCCAGGCCCCGCAGGCAGTCCCGCGGCGTGAGCCGGCTGATTCCCTCCAGCGGAGTGCCGTCGATCGCGTTGAGGAAGTTCAGCGGGATCGACTCCACCTGCATGCCGCGCAGCTCCAGGGCCATGTCGACCAGGTCGTCGTGCGTCTCGCCCATGCCCATGATGCCGCCGCTGCACAGCTGCAGCCCGGCCTGCCGGCAGGCCTCGAGCGTCGCCACACGATCGGCGTAGGTGTGCGTCGTGCAGACCTCGCCGTAGTGCCGCTCGCTCGTGTTGAGGTTGTGATTCACCTTGTCGACGCCCGCCGCCGCGAGCTGCCGGGCCTGCTCGGGCGTGAGCAGGCCGAGGCAGGCGCAGATGTTGAGGCCGTGAAGCTCCTTGATCCGGGGCGCGACCTTGCAGACGAAGTCGACCTCCCGCTGGGTGGGACCGCGGGCCGAGATGACGATGCAGAAGGTCTTCGACTGCCGCTCCGCCGCCAGCCGCGCCGCCTCGAGGAGCTTCGGCTCGGAGAGCAGGTTGTAGCGGGGAATCTCGGCCTCCGAGACCTTCGACTGCGAGCAGTAGCCGCAGTCCTCGGGACAGAGGCCGCTCTTGGCGTTCATGAGGAAGAACAGCTGCACCGTGTTGCCGAAGTGCCGATGCCGAACCCGCCAGGCGGCGGCGAGCACGTCGAGCAGCTCGGCGTCGTCCGATCCGAGGATGGCCAGCGCCTCGTCGCGACCGAGGTCGCCCCCGGCAAGCACTCGGTCGGCCATGGCATGCCAGCGGCTGGCGGCCGGTGCGACCGATGGAGCGGGCGACTCGTGGGACTCTGCGATCGACATGCCGTGGACCTCGCGGGGAGACGGGGGGCCGGTGCCGCGAGAATGTACGCGATCCGGCCGGCGGCGGGGTAGTCGGCCCGGGATCCGGCCCGATTCACGCCGCGACCCGTCTCACGCCGGCGCCAGGTCGAGCGGGAAGGGGCTCAGCAGTTCCAGCCCCTGCGCGGTCACGACGTAGTCGTTCTCGATCCGCAGGCCGCAGGCGAGCGCCGGGTCGTAGAGCGCCGGCTCCACCGCGATCACGTCTCCCTCCTCGAGGACGTCGTCCCAGTGGGGATTGAGCCGCGGGGCCTCGTGCGGCGAGAGCCCGATGCCGTGGCCGAGGTGGCTCGACCAGCTCCCGACGGGGGCCTCCGCCAGCCACTGCCGCACCTGCTCGTAGAGGTCGCGGCAACGGACCCCGGGCCGGGCCTCGCGCTCGACGACCGCCAGCGCCCCGCAGACGTGCTCCCAGGCCGCGAGCTGGGCATCGGTGGGCCGCCGGTCGACGGCCAGCGTCCGCGAGGTGTCGGCGAAGTAGCCGCGGTACGCCGGCCCCAGGTCGAGAATGTAGAGCTCGCCGGCCACGCAGAGCCGGTCCCGCGGCGGGCCGCCGCGGACGCCGCAGGCGTAGTCGTTGCCCGTGCCCGTGAGCATCTCGCCGCAGGCGGCGACGGCCGCGGCCTGGAGTTCGGAGAAGACCTCGAGCTCGCTGGCGCCCGGCCGCACCACTTCGGCGGCCCGCGCGTGCATCGCCCCGGCCGCCGCGACCGCGCGGCAGAGGACGGCCAGTTCGTCGGGATCCTTGCGACGCCGCATCCGGCGCAGCTGCGGCTCGACGTCGACGGTCGCCGCCGCGCCGAGCACCCCCAGCACGTGCGGCGGGCAGGCGGAGAACTCGACGCCCACGCGGGCCGGCCTGCCGCGGGACGCGAGCCAGTCGCCGAGCACCGCGGCGGCCGCCTCGCGCTGCTCGCTGCGGAGCGTCGACCGCCACTTCGCCTCGTAGGTCCGCACGTCGTCCACCGCGGCCCGCTCCACGGGCTTGTCGGGGCAGACGAGGACCGCCTCGCCCGACGCCAGCACCGCGGCGACCGGGGCGAATCGCGCGTCCCAGCGATGGCCGGTGAGGTACTCGACGTGCTCCGGCGTCACGACGACCACGGCATCGACACTGGCTGCCGCCATGCCGGCCAGGAGCCGGATCTGGCGGCCGCGGCAGGCGGCGAGATCGAGCAGCGGCGCGGCGCCATTCATGGGACGTCTTGGGGAGGGATCGCCCGGGTGACGCCGGGGCAGGTTCGCCGCGGCCACCGCTGGGCCGACGAAGTGTACCCGCCGCCGGCTCCCGCCATGCGGATCCCGCCCGAGCCTCGGCCGCACACGCCATCCCGAGCGGATCGATCGCGAGGGGCACCGCGGCCGCAGGAACGCCTGCGGCTGGCGCGGGGAACCGCTTTGTACAGATCACATTGTATCCACGAGCTTGGGAGAACTCGCTTCATCGATTGAGCGAGGGGTTGCCCGTGCCGGCGAGCCGGCGTTGCTGGCCGAGCAAAACCAGGATGGTGAAGCGAGGGCAGCATCGAGCGAGTGAAGGGCAGGATGCCCTGAGCGAACGTCCGGGCGAGACGGCACGGGCAACCCCGGTCCCCGCGGCTCGCGCGGGGGCCGTATCAGTCGTCCGCGGCGGCGGTCTGGAAGAACAGGGCCCGGGAGCTGAGGGCCCGCTCGCGCCGCCGCCGGGGACGCGGCGGGGCGATCATGCTCGAGTCGAGCAGGTCGTGCATCAGCCCGACGTCGATGCCGGCTGCCTCGGCGGCACGGACGCCGTCGGCGGCACCACTGAGCACCGCGTCCATCTGGTCCTCGCAGCCGAGCACCTCCGCGATCGGCCACACGGCCGCGGCCCGAATCGTCTGCTTCGCATCGCCCACCCGAACGACGAACTGGCAGGTCGCATACGGCGCGGTGCGGCGGGGAGCGATGGCGTCGAGCATGGCGGGGACTCCGAGGCGGGGGGAAGCCGGCAGCCACCGGCGACGTCCTCCCCTGCACACGACGTGCCGGACCGAAAAAACAGGTTTCGCCGCCCCCCAGGCGTCACGTCCCCCCCAGATTCAAACCGGCTGGATCCGGTCTTGCCACCTCTGCGGGCGACTCGGAAGACCAGGGGGGCTGGGCTTGAAAAAAATTCAGCCGCCGGAGCGGATCTTGTCGCGAATCCTGGCCGCCAGCTCGTAGTCCTCGGCCCGCACGGCCTCGGCGAGCTGCTCGTCGAGGGTCCGGCCCACCTCGTACCGCTGCCGAACGCTCTCGCGCATCTCCTGCAGGCGGCGGACGAGCTCGTCCTCGGCGAACTGCTCCGCCGCGTCGTACCGGGCGAACAGGTCGCGAAACCGTCCCAGGCCGGCGTTGATCTCGCGGATCGCCGCCTCCGGACCGCCGTCCTGGAGCGCCGCCAACGCCCCGGCCTGCACGCGATGGAAGAGGACGAACGGACGGTACTGCTCGTGCGAGAGCGTCCACTCCTCGTCCGGCGAGTGCTCGCGCACGAAGTCCATGAAGGCCAGGCTGTGGTCCGCGTCCCGAGACGCCCGCGCGTAGTCGCGGAGCGACAGCCAGCAGAGCCGCCGGTGGTAGTACTGGACGAACTCGCGGTCCGCCTCCGCGCACTGCTCCTTGGTGAGCCGGAAGCCGTCCCCCTCGCGGATCGCCTCCCCCACGAGGTAGTCGTAGTAGGTCTCGGCGCCGTGCGGCCTGGCGCCATCCGGCCGCAGCTCGGTCTCCATCTGGAGCACGCCCATGTCCACCCGCATCTGGAGCACCTCGCGGCCGTCCCGCGCCCGGAAGAAGCGAGCGTTCACCTCGCCGGGCTGGAAATCCCAGTTCTTGAGGAGCGAATCGATGTCGCGGAGTCTCGCCATCGGGCAATCCTTGTCGTGCGGCCGCGGGCCTCTCTGCCCGTCGCTCGATTATACCGTCGACGCCCGGCGCCGGTCCGTGGCTTCAGTCGTCCGGCCTGCGCCGCAGCTGCTTCGTCCGCGACAGCCGTTTCTTGGCTTCGAGGCGACCGGCCACCGCGGACCGCGGCGTCCTCGTGCGGCGGCGCACGAGGGGCACGACGAGCGCCTGCTCGACGAGCGCCGCCAGTTTTTCCCGGCAGTCCGCGATGTTTCGGGCCCGGTCGCGGTGCCGCTGGCTGGCGATCAGGATCGCCCCGTCGCGGGTCAGCCGGGGCCGCACCGCCGCGATCAGCCGCTGCCGCACGGCCGGCGGGAGGCACGGCGAGTGCCGCACGTCGAACCGCAGCACGGCCTTGCTGCTGGTGCGGTTGACGTGCTGGCCGCCGGGCCCGCTGGAGCGGACGAACTGCCACTCCATTTCGGCCGCGGGGATCACGACGGCGCCGCCCCCGATGCTCAGTTCGCCGGTTCCGGTCATGTCGGCCCTCCGCGGCTCCGGCCCTCCGCACGCCGCCGACGACTCCAAACCCGGCGGCGTTTTTTGTCAAGGGCGAAACGCCTTCCCGATGCTGTCGCGGCCCGACGGCCGCGGACGCCGCGATCCCGCGGGTGTGGCTGCCGCGTCGTCCGCTTCTCTGGACACCTCGCGCGGCGGCCTCCCATACTTCCCGCGCCGCTCGACGGTCTCGAGCGGACCGCGTGCCCGAGCCGCAGCGGCCGTTCCCCCGGAGAATTCCCACGCATGCTCGATGTCGCGATCAGTCAGCTGACGACGATCCGCTGGGATTGGAGTCGGGAACTCGCCCAGGTCGCGGAGCACGGTTTTGCGGCGATCTCGCTCTTCAGGCCCAAGCTCTCCGACCTCGGGCCGACCGCCGCCGCGGCCCAGCTCTCTCGGGCCGGCGTCCGCGTGTCGAGCCTCCAATGGGCCGGGGGATTCACCGGCAGCGACGGTCGCTCGTTCGCCGAGAGCGTCGCCGACGCCGGCGAGGCGATCGCCGCGGCGGCCACGCTGGTCGGCACCGTCGGGGAGCCCACCCGCCGACCCGTCGTCATCGTCCACAGCGGCTGCCGGGGGGGGCACACCCGCTCCCACGCCGCACGGCTCCTCACCGAGGCCCTGGGTCTCCTGGTGCCGGAGGCCCGACGGCTCGGGATCGTGCTGGCGATCAGGCCCATCCACGCCGGGGCGGCGCCGGGATGCAGCTTCCTCACCGGACTGGAGGAATCGCTCGCACTCGTCGAGGGTTTCGGGGATCCCGCGGTGCGTCTGGCCCTCGACCTCTGGCAGTTCGGCGACGACGGCCGCGTCGGGGCCCTGCTCCCACGGCTGGCGGAGGCGGCGGCCGTCGTGCAGGTGGCCGATCGGTGCGGACCGCCCACCCCCTGCGCCGACAGGCTGCCGGCCGGTCATGGCGGGCTGCCGCTGGAACGCCTGGTGGCCGGCTTGTGGGCCCACGGCTATCGGGGCGACTTCGAATTCGATCCCGTGGGCGAGGCCGTGGAGATGCTCGGCTACTCCGGCGTGCTTCGGGAGACCCGTCTGGTCGCAACCGCCTGGGGGGCGCGGCTGCAGTCCGCTGCCGACGCCGGGCTGCCGGCGGGAGCCTGGCTCGACGGGGGCGTCGCCGACGGGGCCCTTCCGGAGCGGGACGACATGGCGTCGGCCACCTCTCCAGGGCCGTGGGATGCCGGCCTCGTCGGCGTTCACCGCCGCGCCGGGGCCGGCTCGCGGAGGTCCCAGGCCTCGAGCCAGACGGTCTCGCGGGGCTGAGCCGCGAAGTCCTCCCTCAGGCGACGGTCGAAGTCGTCCATGTGCGCCGCCCCGTAGAAGATCGCCACGCGGCGGTCGCCCCTCCCGACCCGGTCCCGCAGCACGTCGATCGCCGCCGCGTTGCGGTCGGTGATCAGGGTGGAGCCCTCCTCGCCGCCGAAGGCGCCGGTGAGCACCTCCATGTCGGAGAACTGCTCCGCCATCAGCCGGCGGAGCTTGAGCTGCCGCTCGGGTCCGGAGCCGAAGAGGATGCCCACCATCTCCCCGAGACCGATGCCCCCGCCGGGCGGCGGCTCACCGCGGTCGGCCCGTGCCATGCCCTCGCTCATGAGTTTGCCGAAGATGGTCCACCAGGATTCGCCCCGCCGGGCCATCGCGGCGTCGAATTCCCGCGGCGACAGGTCGGCGTGGACGAAGTTGGGCCGCGCGTAGTCCACCCGCTCGAGCTGGAACTCCAGGCCGAGGAGCGAGGTGAGCCCCTGCTGTGCCGACCCGAGCACGCCGGCCGGCCGGCGGCCGGGCTTCGGCACCCGGGCGTTCGGCGGGGCGACCAGTTCGTAGAGCACGCTGTCGTAGTCGGCGAAGAGCCGGTTGAGCGTCTCGTAGTACTGCCGGCTGCCGATGTGGACCGCGGCCACCAGGTCGACCCGCAGCGGCTCCCGGCGACCGGCCCGCCGCGCGGCCTCCGGCGTCTCCTCGTAGGAGACGATCGAGGTGTCGAGGGACACCGGGGCGTCGGCCTCGTCTCGGGAGAGCCGAAGAAACTCGACCCCGGCCGCGATCTCGGCGGCCGCCAGCGGCCAGGTGGCCAGTGGGGCGAGCCCGGCGAGCGTGGCAATCCAGGCAAGCAAGAGGCCGCGGGCAAAGCCCGGGATAGCTCGGGGGGCGACCATCGGTTCGTCACTCCTCGCGGTGGAAGGCCTCAGCCCCGGCGGGCCGCGGCTTTTTTGCAGGATACCGCAGCGTCGCGGTGGCGTCTGCGATCCGGTCGCCCTCCCGGCAAAACCGCTACCCCCGTCAGGGTTTGCCAAGTTTCGTCAACCCGGACGAGCCGCACGACCGATACCAAAGGAGATTCCGCGGTGGCGGAACACGGCTCCTGCTCCACAGGACACAACTGCGATGGCCACGACACGGGGTTTCGGGCGGCTGACGGCGGTCTTTCTGGCGGCGACGGCGGTTTTCGCCGCGACGTCCCGCGCCGGCGACTGGATGCCGCTTTTGCCGGACCAGGACTTCTACGACTTCCAGCTGTTCGCGCCGCCGGACCTGCAGGAGTACGAGATCTATCCCGAGCCCAGCGAGGGGCTCTTCTTTTCCTACGACGCCCTCTACTGGGGCATCACGGGCGTCTCGCGGACCGAGGTCGGCACGACGCAGAACGGTGGCTACCTGATCCCGTCGCAGCCGATCTCGCCGCAGGCGATCGTGCAGCTCAACAACGGCGGCATCCAGGCCTCCGGTACCACCGGCGGTAGCGTCATCGGCGGCATTTTCATCTACGGTGCGGACCCGCTCCAGCTCGACCTCAACACGACCTGGATGAAGCCGGTGATGACCTGGGGCAACCGCTACGAGGGCGGCTGGATCTACGACGGCCGCGGCGTGGCGCTGAGCTACTTCGACTCCGGCCCGCAGAACCAGACCTTCAGCACGATCAGCGAGTTCGCGGCCTCCTCGCCGACGCAGATCTTCACGCAGACCGTGAGCTCCGGTGGCGGGATCGGCGACGGCGGCGGCGGCGGCGTCGGCAACGTCAACCAGGCCATCGTGACCACGACGATCACGTCGAACAGCCCGCCCCCGGACCACCTCATCTCGCAGAAGTTCCAACAGGACAACCTGACGCGGCTGCGGAGCGGTGGCGGTGCGATGATCGTTCGCCGTCAGCTCGGCCGTCGGGGCAGCGGCTCGACGGCGCGATTCGGATTCGGTGCCCGCTACGTCCAACTCGAGGATCGCTACAACCTGGGCTACGAGAGCAACCAGTACGCGTTCAATCAGGGACCGACGGGGGGCACGAGCGGAGGAACCGGCGTGAATACCGGCGGCGGCGCGACGGGCGGCACGAACCAACTCGGCGGGGGTGCCGGGGCCGGCGGGGCCGGTGGCACCGGCGCTGGGTTGGGGGGTGGCACGGGCGGCGCCGCGGGCGGAGCGGGTGGCATCGGCGGCGCCGGCGCCCTCGGCGCGAACACCTCCCTCTTCCAGACGTCGGCGGGCGATGTCATCGGGATCGGCGGGCCGGACACGCTCACCGGCCAGGGGATCAGCTCGCCGCTCCAGACCGGCGCCTGGGAGACCGAGTCGCTCAACAACATGTTCGGCCCCGAGCTCTCGCTGCTCTTCGAGACCGGCCGCGGCCGGTGGACGTTCTCCAGCGAGTTCAAGTTCGTCGCGGCGTTCAACTGGCAGAACCTCCGCTACCAGGGGGCGAACTTCCCCGACTCCATCGGCGCCGACTACCTCCGCGCCACGTTC
>JBIIUP010000324.1:0-2654 GCA_044339885.1 Pirellulales bacterium
AGAGATTCTGGTAGGTGGCGACGTGCCCGGTCGCCCGGATCTGCTCGTTCACCTGCTTCGCGGTCGTGCCCTGCTGGATTTCCCGCACGCGGTTGCCCAGCTGGTTGATCTGCCGTCCCTGCTGCATCTGGGTAACGAACTGCTGCTCCTGCTCCACCCGCGGCTGGATGAGCTGCTGGTAGATGAGCGGGTTCACGGCGCCCAAGTTTCCGGTCACGGGATCCACGCCGCCTCCGTTGAAGCCCTGCGAGCCGGCCCCCAGCATCGTGTAGGGACTCACGCTCGGCCTGCGATACGTCTGCGAAAAGGGCATCGGACCCTGGGCCCAGACCTCGCCTGCCAGCACACCGCCGAGCAGCACGACGGCCACGGTCCCCACCATCGCGTTCCAAGCCTTCATCGCATGCGTCTCCCGCAACGTCTTCGGACCCTGAGATTCTACCGCACCGCACGGCCTCGGGCCACCTTGGGGGACCCTCCGCCGAATGCCGATTCCCAGCCCGCTCACTCCGGCAGTTCGTAGCCCGCGAGCACCCCGTCCATGAGGGCCCTGACGGCGGCCTTGGCGAGCGGCTTGTCGTGGATCCAGGCGGCGAACTCCTCGCCGTGGGCCGCATAGGCCTCACGCAGCCAGCTCGGGGCCTCGGTCATCATCCAAGCCCTGAAGACCAGCCACCGCGGATCGTCCTCGCCATACACCTCGCGGGCCACCCAGCAGAATCCGCCGAAGATGCCCCACGGCTGGTTGAGGGTCCGCACGGTCGCGGCTCCCAGCAGCGTGAAGCCGAAGATCCGCTCGAAGGGGGCCGTCATCTTCCCGATCATGCTGTCGAGAGCGATGAGGTGGTCCTGGGCGATGAAGACCCGATCGCCCGGCAGGAGCTGGTAGTTGGTGGCGGTTGATCCGCCCTTCATGATCGCCTCGATGTCCACCGGCAGGATCTGGTCGCAGCCGACGTGCGACGGGGCCGGGCGGGCGATCCAGATGTCCTTGCTCGAGAGCCGCGACAGACCGTTGATCTGCGAGATCGCGTCGAGCACGGTCTCGTTGCCGGTGACGGGGAACCGAGCCACGTTGTCGCCGAAGCCCGCCCCCTCCGTGACGACGTAGTAGACCTTCGAGTTGTAGGAGAAGACGTCGACGCTCACCAGAGGCGCGTCGAGGTGGTCGGCGAGGTGCTTCTCGATCGCCGCCTTGGCCTCGACGAGCGTCAGGCCGGTCACGTAGACGCTGCCGTAGGTGCCGAGATTGATGGTGCCGTCGGGGCCCACGAGGTGCTCGCCGGCGATCTGCTGCTGCCCGGCCGCCTGGGCGAGCGTGACGGAGACCTGCGGCTCGCGGAGGATCCGCTTGAGGTGGCGGAAGATCGAATCCTGCGCCTCCTCCAGCGACTGGCCACCCACCATCACCTTGCCGTAGGAGGGGCCGAGGTCGAGCATCCCGCCCGGCTCCACGGAGTAGAGGCCGTTGATCGGCTGGTCGAGGAGCGTGCCCTCGACGATGAGCTGCAGCGTGTCGAACGACTGGATCCGGAACGGCGGCTTGGGCACCACGCGGAGCGCGTCCACCAGGAGGATGTCCGGCGGCTCGATCACGTAGGGGGGCAGCGCCACCTTCGCCAGTTCCTTGGCCGGCATCCGGGAGGGATCCCCCGGCGGGCAGTTGGCTTCGACGATCGCCTGCTGCGTGATGGTCCGCTGGGGGCGGGCCAACGTCTGGCAACCGGCCACGGACGCCAGGCCGGCGGCCACGGCGGCCATCCCGAACAACCGATTCCAAGTGCCGCTGGACATGGCATACTCCTTGCGACCGGAAAAGTCGCTATCGTCGGAGTTATCGGCACAGGGGGGCCGCAAACTTTGCCCGGCCAGCCAGTCGGTCCCGAAACCCGGGAATCCCGGCTCAAGTCGGGGAACCGCGGGCCGGCATGGGGGCTGGAAAGGGCGTAAACTTCGGGGACCTCGCCATGCCCATCCTCCCCAAACAGCGTGACATCTTCCCGGCCGACCTGGTCGACCGGCCCGCCGCCCCGGGCGATCCGGGCGACTGGCTGGTCTTCTACACGCTCTCGCGGCGGGAGAAGGACCTGATGCGGAAGCTCGAGGCCGCCGGGATTGCCTTCTACTCCCCGATGATCGCCCGACGGCTCCGCTCGGCCGGCGGCCGGACGCGGCAGTCCTTCGTCCCGCTCTTCCCAGGCTACGTATTCTCCAGGGTCGACGACGAGCAGCGGCGGGTGGCCCTGGCCACCAACACGATCGCCCGCTGGATTCCCGTCGGCGAGCCGCGAATGCTTGTCGACGACCTCCGCGCGATCAAGCTGCTCGTCGACACCGAGCGGCCGCTTTCGCCGGAAGCCAGGCTCGAGCCCGGCCAGCCGGTCCGCGTCCGGAGCGGTCCGCTGGCGGGACTCGAGGGGACGGTGATTCAGCGACGGGGCACGGAACGGCTGCTCGTGGCGGTGCGGTTCCTCAACCAGGGCGCCTCGATCGAGCTCGAGGACGTGGATCTCGAACGCCTCTGAACGGACGCAGGACACGCGGATCGGATGATCGCCAAACTCAAGAACCGGTTGGTCGAGCGGTGCGTCGCCTGGTGGCGGGCGCGGATGCCGACGCGCGAGGCGATCGTCGTCACGGCCCTGCTGGCGCTG
>JBIIUP010000323.1:0-2654 GCA_044339885.1 Pirellulales bacterium
GGGGCGAGGCCGCCGTCGTCACGCTCGCGGCTGGCATCGGCAGCCGCTGGACCGGCGGCGCCGGCGTCGTGAAGGCCTTGAACCCGTTCTGCCGGCTCGGCGGCCGGCACCGTTCGTTCCTGGAGGTGCACCTCGCCAAGTCACGGCGGACGGGGCGGCTGGCCGGCACGCCGCTGCCGCACATCGTGACCACGAGCCACCTCACGCACGACCAGATCGCCGCCCGGCTCGCCGCCGCCGGCGGCCACGAGGGCCGCGCCGTGCTCTCCCCGGGCCGGGCGGTCGGGCTGCGGATGATCCCCATGACCCGCGACCTGCGGTTCGCCTGGGAGGAGACGGCCCACCAGCGGCTCGACGAGCAGAAGCAGAAGGTCCGCGAGAGCCTCCACGCGGCGCTCATCGGCTGGGCCGAGCAGGCCGGCGAGGGAGCCGACTACACCGACAACCTGCCGCAGCAGTGCCTCCATCCGGTGGGGCACTGGTACGAGGTGCCGAACCTGCTGCGGTGCGACCGGGACGGCCGCCCGGGGGTGCTCGCCCGCCTCCTGGCCGAGCGGCCCGGGCTCCGCTGGCTGTTCCTCCACAACATCGACACCGTCGGCGCCGACCTCGATCCCGCCCTCCTCGGCCGGCACATCACCGGGGGCGGCTGCCTCTCCTACGAGGTGATCCCGCGCCGCATCGAGGACCGCGGCGGCGGCCTCGCGCGGGTCAACGGCCGCACCCGCCTGGTCGAGGGCCTGGCGATGCCGCGGGAGGAGGACGAGTTTCGTCTGCGGTTCTACAACTCGCTCTCGACGTGGATCGACGTCGACCAGCTGCTCGACGCCTTCGGGCTGTCCCGCGGTGACCTGGCCGACGAACCGACCGTGGCGGCGGCGGTCCGCGGCATGGCCGCGCGGCTGCCGACCTACGTCACGCTCAAGGACGTGAAGAAGCGGTGGGGCCATGGCCAGGAGGACGTCTTCCCCGTCGCCCAGTTCGAGAAGCTCTGGGGCGACATGACGGCCCTGCCCGAGATCGATTCCCGCTTCTTCGTGGTGTCGCGACGCCGGGGACAGCAGCTCAAGGACGTCGCCCAGCTCGACGGCTGGCTCCGCGACGGCTCGGCGGCCCACGTCGAGAGCCTGTGCGACTGGGAGTGACGGAATCGCCGCCGCGCCCGGGCGCGGCGCTGGCCACTGCGGCACGGCGACCGCATTTGCTACGCTCCCGCCATGCCCAGCCCGAAACCCGAGCCTCTCTCCCCGCCACTCTCCATCTGGCTGGTCAACCCGTTCGACGACATTCCCGGCGAGGGGCTGCCGGCGATGCGCTACTGGTCCCTGGCGCGGGTGCTCGCCCAGCGGGGCCATGACGTCACCTGGTGGACCGCCACCTGGAGCCACCGGCGGAAGGCCGTCCGCCAGCTGCCGCTGGACGTCCGCGAGGACGAGGGCTTCGCCGTGCGGCTGGTGGCCGTGCGGCCGTACCACCGGAACGTCTCCTTCGCCCGCCTCGCCAGCCACCGCGACTTCGGCCGGAACTTCGAGCGGCTCGCCAGCGAGACGATCGCCTCCGGCCAGCTCGAGCGTCCCGACATCATCGTCGCCAGCCTGCCGCCGTTCGACAGCCCGGAGGCGGCCGTCCGGATCGCGAAGCGGGCGGAGGCCGAGCTCGTGATCGACGTCATGGACCTCTGGCCGGAGACCTTCGAGCGGCTCCTGCCGGGCCCCGCGTTCCTGCGGCGGCTCGTCAGCCCCTTCCTGCTGAGGAGCATGCGGGACCGGCGGCGGGAGCTCGTCGGGGCGGCCGACGGCATCTCGGCAGCGACCACGACCTACCTCGACGACGTCGTGCGGGACGTGCCGGCCGCGGCGGACAAGCCGAGGCACGCGTGTTACCTCGGCTCCTACCTGCAGGAGTTTCCCGAGCCTCCGCGGTGCCTGCAGCCTGTGCCCTTGGCGGCGGAGGCCGGCGCCGCCCCGCCGGAACCGGCACCGCTCCAGTGCGTCTACGCCGGCTCCCTCGAGGTGGGCCAGGATCTCGAGGCCCTCGTCGCCGCCAGCCGACAGCTCTCGGCCGCGCGGATTCCGGCGACGATCCACGTCGCCGGCACCGGCGGCTTCGAGCCGATGATCCGCCGCGCCGCTGGCACGCTGCCCGGCCCCTGCACGATCGAGGTCCACGGCCTGCTCGGGCGGCCGGAGTACGTGCGGCTGCTGGCTTCCTGCGACGTGGGCCTCGTGCTCGTGAAGCCGGAGTCGCACGTCGTCGTCCCATACAAGGCCTGCGACTACGCCGCAGCGGGGCTCGCGATCGTGAACTCGCTGCCGGGCGAGCTCGAACGGCTCGTCGACGAGCACGGCGCGGGGCTGGCCTACGCGGCCGGCGACGGCGGCTCGCTCGCCCGTGCGATCGGGGAGCTCGCCGCCGACCGACGCCGTGTACTGGAGATGCGACGCGGTGCCCGCCGTCTGGCCGCGGCGGAATTCGACCGCGAGCGGCTCTATCCGCGATTCGCCGACTGGCTCGAGACGCTCCCGACCTGACGCGTCCGGCCGCGGACCGCGACATCCCGTTCGCACCGTCGACCGTCGTCCCGCCACGACATCCCGCTCGCACCGTCAACCGTCGTCCCGCCGCGACATCCAGCTCGCACCGTCGACCGTCAC
>JBIIUP010000127.1:0-9153 GCA_044339885.1 Pirellulales bacterium
ACGACGCGGTCACCGGCCCGTGGATGGAGTGGCTCTTCAGCCGCACCTTCGTCTACCCCTACGCCCCCTGCGGCCTCCAGGACCTGCTCGTCACGGGCAACGACCGCAACGGCATGGGCTTCATCGGCTCCTACTACTACGCGCAGGTGGAGGAGGCGGCGAGCAAGGGGGAGCTGCTCGAACGCTACATCGCCGCCGGCGGCGACCGCCGCTACGATCTCCGCGACCCGCGCCGCTATCCGAAGCCCCTGGCCACGACCCACTGGTTCCTCGACTCGCGGACGGCCGGGCTCTACTTCCCGCGGGTCGGCGACGTCACCGGCGCCGACAAGGCCTACGGCTCCTTCTTCGACATGGCGGCCCCCATGGCGGCCCGGGGCTGGCGGTGGTCGCGGGACCCGCGGTTCGCCTTCGTGATCCGCCACTACGGCAGTCGCGGGAACTGGACCGACGAGGAGTGGGCGGAGATCGAGGCGGCGGCGGCCGGCGTGCCGCGGGCCCCCTGGTTCACCGCGCGGTCGCGGGTGCTCACCAACTGGGCCGGGTATCTCGAGAGCGGCACGCGGCACGACGACATGCGGTTCCGCCGGTCCGCCACGGTGCGGGTCGGCAGCGGGGAGGGGCACGGTCACGCCGACCTCCTCGACCTGCAGGTGCATGCCCACGGCTACCCGGCGACGGTGGACGGCGGCCAGCGGTCCGGCTACTCCACGCCCGCCGACCAGACGACGCGGGTCCACAACCTCGTCGAGATCGACGGCCGCGCGGCCCGCGGCCACGCCTGGGTGCGGGCGCTGGCCGACCACGAGGGGGCGCGGTATCTCGCCGTGCAGGCCAACCCGGCGCAGGAGGGCGTCCGGCTCAACCGCCGGCAGGTCGCGCTCATCGACGTCGACGAGGGATCGGGCGCTATGCCGCTGGAGCCGGCGCAGCTGGTGCCGAAGGCCAAGCTGCCGGCCGGCGTGGACAGCCCCGAGTCCTATGTGTTCGACGTCTGCCGCGTCTCCGGCGGCCGCGTGCACACCTACTGTTTCCACGGTCCGATCGAGGACGAGTTGGCGGTCGACGTCGCCGGCCGCACGCCGCGGGCGGAGCTCCCGGAGGCCGAGCGGGACTACCTGGCGATCTTCCCGCCGACCGATGACTCGTTCGGCGCCGACGCGCCCGCGCTCCTGAAGGCGACCTGGCGGCTGACCCGCGGCGGCACCGCGGCGACCGGCGGCAGGCTCGCGGATGCCCGCGGGTTCGGCACCGAGCAGCACATGAACCGCGGCATCTGGGACCCCGACTCCCCGCGGAAGTTCACGACGCTCCACCTCGCGGAGAGCGGCGGGGCGCGGGTGCTCACCGGCTGGGCGCGGTGCGACGCCCGCGGCTACGGGTTCACGAACCTGTTCGTCCAGCGCCGCAGCGACGCCGCTGCCGACGCGGTCTTTCCGGCCATCGTCGAGCCGCACGCCGGGCCGCCGTTCATCGAGTCGGTGACGACGGAGGCGATTCCCGGAAACGAGACCGACGCCCTGCGGGCGGTGGCCCTGCGGGTGACGACGACGAATGGCCACCGCGACTTGTGCTTCGCCGACGGCCGTCCGGAGAAGACGCGGATCGTGGGTGACGTGGCCGCGGCCGGTGAGTTCGCCTACCTGTCGGTGGATGCCGATGGCCTCCGGCAGGCGACGCTGGTCGGCGGCACGCTCCTGCGGACGCCGGAGCTGGAGCTCGTGCCGGCCGCTGCGGCCCGCGAGGGCACGGTGACGGCCGTCGACTACGCGGAGCGGACGCTGACGATCGACGCCGCCTGGCCGCGGCAGGGCCTGGCCGGGTCGGTGTTCGAGGTCGGCCTGCCCGCCCCGGCCGGCTCGCGCGACGACCACTTCACGACCTACACCCTCGCCCGCGTCGAGCCGTCGGCCGCCGGCGCTGTGCTGCACGTGACCGAGGGGGCCGACTTCTACTCCGGTCGCGTGAAGGGGGTGGACGAGGCCGCCGGGATCGTCACCTGCAACGTGGGCCTGCCGATCCGCGGCCGCACCGGCAACTGGGTGGCGGCGAACGAGGCGGGCACGCGGTTCTGGCGGGCCGAGTATCTCGCCGGCGAACGGGCGGCCGGAGACTATCGCTTCCGGCTCACGGGCGGCCCGGTGACGGCGGCCGACTTCGGCCGCGACGGCGGCCTGCGGCTCTGGGAGTACGGCGTGGGCGACCGCGTCCGGCAGGTCACGCACGCCGGGCTCCGCCGCGTGGGAGCCGGGGAGTTCGAGCTCGTGGCCGACGTCGATGTGGCCGTGCGGATGCCGGCCAAGCGGCTCGAGTTCAGCGTCGACGGTTCGGCATGGACCGCAGCGCCGCCCGTGATCCGCGTGGCCGACCTCTCCGAGCGGGGCTCGGCTCGTCTCCGGCTGCGTCACCCGGCCGACTAGGGCGACTCCCATCTCCGTGGAGCGCCGGATCGGGGGCGGCAAAAGTCTCGTCGCTGTGGGCCGAAGCGGCCCAAGGCTCCTCGAGCGTTCGCCGACCCCCTTCGCCTCGTCACCTAGTCCCCCGAGCCGGTGCCAGGCATTCGCCGGATGCCGACTAGGCCGCGCGGCGGAAGGGGGGCGTCGCGGCCGGGCGGCGCGATTCCACCATCATCCGGGCCACGTCGGGCGCCGTGGCGTGCGCCCGCCAGCCCAGCCGCCGCCAGGCCCGCGACGGGTCGGCGCCGATGCTCGCGATCTCGTTGGGTCGCAGGAGCTTCTCGTCGCGGCGGACATGCCGCCGCCAGTTGAGGCCCACGGTGGCGAAGGCCTGCTCGACGAAGTCCTGGAGGGTGGCGGTGGTGCCCGTGGCGATGACGAGGTCTTCGGGCTCGTCGAGCTGGAGCATGCCGTGCATCGCCGCGACGTACTCGGCCGCCCAGCCCCAGTCCCGGCTGACGGCGAGGTTGCCGAGCTCGACCGAATCCTGCTCGCCGGCCGCGATCCGGCAGGCTGCGGCGACGATCTTCTGGGTGACAAACCGTTCCGACCGCAGCGGGCTCTCGTGATTGAAGAGGATGCCGGTGCAGGCGTGGATGCCGTAGGCGGCGCGGTACTGCGCGACCTGCCAGTGGGCGGTCGCCTTGGCGATGCCGTAGGGGCTCCGCGGCCGGATGGCCGACGTCTCGGTGGCCGGGTCGCCGGCGGTGTCGCCGAACATCTCGGAGCTGCCGGCGTTGAACAGCCGGGTCGGCAGCCCGAGGATGCGGATCGCCTCGAGCAGGTTGATCGTGCCGACGACGATGCTCTCGAACGTCTCCACGGGCCGCTCGAAGGAGATCGCCACCGACGACTGGCCGGCGAGGTTGTAGATCTCGTCGGGACGCTCGCGGGCCACGACGTCGAGCGTCGACCGGAAGTCGACCGGCGACATGGTCTCCACGGCGACACGGTGGCGGATGCCCAGCCGCACGAGACGGTCGAACCGGTTGCCACGGGCGTCCCGGCTCGTGCCGACGACGCGATAGCCGCGGGAGAGGAGCAGATCGGCGAGGTACGCCCCGTCCTGCCCGCCGACGCCGGTGACGAGCGCGGTCTTCTGAGCACGCGTGTCCATGGAACGCGACGGTAGGGAAGGCCGGGCCGCGGCACAAGGCGGCGCGACCGGGCAAGCTACGGCGATCGGGCGACGCGCCGCGGCCCGGCGGTGCCCCGGTGCCGCAGGGAAACTGCCGTTCCCGCCCGATCCATCCGGGGGTACCCTCCCTGGCCTCTTGGCTGCTCACCGTCGGACGCTCCGCCGCCGGGTGTCCGGCCGTCCTCGAGGCCCGGCGTGGTCCTGAGACTCTTCAAGCCGCGTATCGATCTGCCGCAGGAGATGGAACTCCGCGCGGACATTCGGCTGCTCGAGAGCCGCGTCGAGTACCTGCGGGACGAACTGGCCCGGCGGGAGTCGCGGATCGAGGCCCTGCAGGCCGAGCTCGCCGAGGCCTGGCGGGTCGCCGCGGTGAACGAGCGGCTCACCGTCTCCATGAGGCGGAGCGTCTCCTGGATGATCACCGCACCGCTGCGGGAGTGCCGGCGGGCGGCGCTGCTGCCCCTGAAGCTGCTCGGGGTCGTCCCTCGCGCTTCGGCAGGGACCGCCGGGGAACCGCGGCGGCGACGGCTGCGGGACAGGCTGCGGCGGCTGGAGCAGGGCGTGCGGCGGTATCGAAAGTCGATCGCGGCGCGGGTGTCGGCGGCCCCCGTCGCCGCACCGATCCTGCCGCTGACGGGCCGCGCCCGCGAAGTCCACGACGACATCGTCAGGGCCGTGACCGCCCGTCGGGCGGCGTGACGCCATGCGCATCGTCATCGACCTCCAGGCCTGTCAGTCGGGCAGCCGCCTGGGGGGCATCGGCCGCTACTCGCTCGCGCTGGCCAAGGCGATCGCCGCCAACCGCGGATCGCACGAGCTGTTCCTGGTGCTCGGCGACCTGCTGCCGCTGGCCGAGTTCGACATCCGCACGGAGTTCGCCGGCCTGGTGGAACCGGAGCGGATCCTGACCTTCTCCTGCCCGGGGCCGGTGGCCGCCAACGACCCGGCCAACGCGACCCGGCGACGGATGGCCGAGCTGGTGCGGGAGGACTTCATCCGGCAGCTCGCCCCGGACATCGTGCACGTCAGCAGCCTCGTCGAGGGCTGGGGGGAGGACGTGGTGACCTCCGTCGGCGACCCGCGGCTCGCCGATCGCACCGCCGTCACCTGGTACGACCTGATCCCGTTCATGAACCCGGGCACCTACCTTCGCGACCGGGACCTCGCCGACCACTACCACGGCAAGGTCGACGAGGCCCGCAAGGCCGGCCTGCTCCTGGCGATCTCGCAGCACTCGCGGGACGAGGCGGCCCGGGAACTCGGCCTGCCCGACGACCGCGTCGTCAACATCGCCTCCGGCGTCGACGAGATCTTCCGGCCGGTGGCGCTCAGTCCGGAGCGGCGGCGGGCGCTCGAGGAGCGGTTCGGCATCCGGGGCCCGTTCCTCATGTACACCGGCAGCTTCGACGCCCGGAAGAACCAGGCGCGGCTCGTGGAGGCCTTCGCGCGGACGCCGCCGGCCGTGCGGGCCGCCCACCAGCTCGTGATCGCCGGCAACGGCTGGGAGGACGCCTACGCGAGCCTCCGGGAGGTGGGCCGGGCCGCGGGCCTGCCCGAGGGGCGGCTGGTGTTCACCGGCCGGGTGAGCGACGACGACCTGCTGGCGCTCTACAACCTCACGTCGCTGTTCGTGTTTCCGTCGCTGTGGGAGGGGTTCGGGCTCCCCGTGCTCGAGGCGATGGCCTGCGGGGCGCCGGCCATCGGGTCGGCGTCGACGAGCGTGCCGGAGGTCATCGGCCGCGCCGACGCGCTGTTCGATCCGCTCGACGTCGAGGCGATGGCCCGCAAGATCACGCAGGCCGTCACCGACGACGGCTTCCGCCGCTCGCTCCGCGAGCACGCGGCCGTGCACGCGCGGAAGTTCTCCTGGCGGGCTTCCGCCCGCCGGGCGCTGGAGGCCATGGAGTCCCGCGTCGCCCGGCTGTCGGGGAGCCGTGGCGACCGCGGCTACGGGGGGCTCGTCGACGGGCTGGCCGAGGTCGCCAGGCGGGGCCGCTGCGGGCCGCAGGATCTCGCCGATGCGGCCCGCGCGGTGGCGCGGAACGAGTCTCGGGCCGGCCCCGCGGCCTCCGGAGCGGCCGCCGCGCGGCGGCCCAGGATCGGCTGGGTGACGACCTGGGGCACGCGGTGCGGCATCGCCTCGTACTCGCGTTATCTCGTCGAGGCGGCCCCGTGGCCTGCCGCGGCCATCTTCGCCGAACGGGGCCTGGCCGCGGCGGCCGCCGCGGAGCCGGCGCCGGTGGCGGCATGCTGGCAGGCCGGAACGGCCGAGTCCCTCGACTCGCTGGCGGGCGAGATGGACGCCCGCGGGATCGACGCGGTCGTGCTCCAGTTCAACTACGGGTTCTTCGATTTCCCGGCGCTCAATGCCTTCCTCCGCCGCCAGGCCTCGGCGGGCCGTGCCGTCGTCGTCATCTGCCATTCGACGACCGACCCGCCGCCCCGGATCCTCGCCAGGAAACTCGCCGACCTGGCCCCCGGGCTGGCGGCCTGCGACCGGGTGCTCGTGCATTCCGAGCGCGACGTGGAGAACCTGCGGCGAATCGGCATCGCGCGGAACGTCTCCCTGTTTCCGCACGGGATTCCCGCCGCCACTCCCGCCGGGTCCGTGGTCCGCCGACGGCGCGACGGGTTCACGCTCGCCACCTACGGGTTCTGCCTGCCCCACAAGGGGCTGCTGGAGATGGTGGAGGCGTTCGCGGAGCTCGCCCGGGCCGATGCGACGCTGCAACTGAAGATGGTGAACGCCGAGTACCCGGCCCGGGCCTCCGGCGAGCTGATCGACGCCCTGCGGGGGCGGGTGCGGTCGCTGGGGCTCGAGGGGCGCGTGACGCTCGTCACCGACTACCTCCCCGACGCGGAGAGCCTCGGGCACCTGGCCGGGGCCGACCTCGTCGTCTTCCCGTACCAGCACACCGGCGAGTCGTCGAGCGCGGCGGTCCGCATCGGGCTGGCAGCCGGGCGGCCGGTGGCGGTCACGCCGCTCCCGATCTTCGCCGACGTCGCGGAGGTCGTGCACACCCTCCCCGGCACCGACCGCGCGGCGCTCGTCGCGGGCCTCGGCGGCCTCGTCCGACGGATCAGTTCGGGCACGGACGATGGCGTCGCGGCCGTGACGGCGGCGGCGGCCCGCTGGTGCCGCAGCCGTTCCTACCGCGTGGTGTCGGCCCAGTTGCACGCCCTCCTCGAACAGCTCGGCGCCGGGCGGGCGGAGGCCGCATGACCTGGCCCCACACACCCACGTGCAGCGTCGTGATCTGCACCGACGGCCGATCCGCCGCGCTCGCCGAGACGCTCGCGGCACTCCCGTACCTGTCCGGTCCCGACTTCGAGGTCTGCGTCGTTCGCGGGCCCACCGAGGATGGGATCGACCGGGTGCTCGCCGCCTGGGGCGGGAGGGTCAAGGTCGGCTTCACCCCGCTCCGCAACCTCTCGGTCTCGCGGAACATCGGCATCGCGCTGGCCGCGGGGGACGTGATCGCCTTTCTGGACGACGACGCCGTCCCCGAGCCGGAATGGCTGGCGGATCTCGTGGCCGGCTTCGACGACGCCCGCGTCGCCTCCGTCGGCGGGAGAAACGTCGATCGGACGGGGACGCGTTTCCAGTACGGCTACGCCGTCTGCGACCGGCTCGGCAGGGCCGACGCCGGCCGCGAGTCTCCGGCAGACGCCCTCTGCGCCGCCGGAGCGCCGGTGTTCCCCTACGTGCAGGGCACGAACTGCGCCGCGCGGCGCGCCGACCTGGAGGCCGTCGGCGGCTTCGATGAGGAATACGACTTCTATCTCGACGAGACCGACCTCTGCTGCCGCCTCGTGGACGCCGGGAGGATCGTCCGCCAGCTGCCCGGCGGGCTCGTCCACCACCGCTATCTGCCCAGCCGCATCCG
Source organism: Pirellulales bacterium (assembly GCA_044339885.1). Taxonomy (GTDB): domain Bacteria; phylum Planctomycetota; class Planctomycetia; order Pirellulales; family UBA1268; genus QWPN01. Next base: position 7,482 of record JBIIUP010000127.1, read on the forward strand.
CAACGCCCACCGGGTGACGCACCGGCTCCATGCGGTGCTGAAGAACAAGCTCTACTTCTCGCTCGTCAACGGCTGCGGGCACCACGACGATCAGACGGCGCTGGAGGACTTTGCCGCCTTCGCCGAGCTGCACGAGCGGCAGCTGGCGGAGATCGCGGCGGCGGGACTCGTGCCCGGCTGGACCGTCGCCGGCCACCGGGCGGACGTCGAGCGGGCCCGGCAGGTCGGCCTGGCCCGCGGCCGCGCCGGCCAGCGCCGGCTCATGAGCCCGGGGCTCGTGACCGAATTCCGCCGGCCGTTCCTCCCCTTCCCGCGGCGGCCGGCGGCGGAATGGCATAGCTGCCCGCTCTTCCCGTCGCCGACCGGCCGGCCTCAGCCGGCGGCCAGCTGCGCATAGAGGCTGGCGTAGAGGCTGACCGTCCGCTCCCAGGTGAACGTGGCCGCGTGCGCGCGGCCATGGGCGGCGAAACCGACGTCGGCGCCGAACCGGGCGAGCCCGTCGGCGACCACCGCCGCCATCGCGTCGGGGTCGAAGGAGTCGAAGTAGAAGCCGTGCTCGCCCACGAGCTCCGGCAGGCTCGTGCGACGCGTGACGAACACCGGCCGTCCGGCGGCGAGCGCCTCGAGCACCGGGAATCCGAAGCCCTCGCTCAGCGACGGGAAGAGGAAGGCCTCGCACCGCTCGTAGAGCCACTGCCGGATTTCGTCGGACACCTCGCCCGGCACCGTCACGCGGCCTTCGAGCCGCCGCTCGACGATCTCCTGCCGCAGCAGGTCGCCGTACGGCGTGGCGTGGTTGCCGGCGACCACGAGCCGGCGGTCCGGCAGCCGCTCGACGAGGTCGAGGAGCACGTGGACGTTCTTGTGCGGCAGCGCGTTGCCCACCGTGAGCAGGAACGGCCGGTCGTCGGCCAGGAAGCCGGGCCGCTCGGAGGCGGGCGGCGGGGGCGGGGCCAGGCCGAGCGGGATCACGTGGAGCGGCCGGTCGCCGAGCCGCAGCTCGCGGCGGATGTCATCGGCCACGAAGCGGCTGTCGGTCACGACGGCGGCCGCCCGGTCGACCCGCCGCTGGATGTCGGCCAGCTTTCGCGCGGTCCGCGAGTGCCGCCCGCCGCGGGCCGGCTCGTGGAGGAACGTGAGGTCGTGGATCGTGAGGATCATGGGAACCCGCGGGTCGAGCGGCTCGTACCGCGACATCTGGTTGGTCATGTGCCAGAGGTCGTAGCGGCGGCGGCCGGGAAGCCGCGCAGCGAGCGGTCGCAACCGGCGCTGCACGAACTCCTTCCGCCAGGGGCGGGCTCGCAGCACGGTGAACTCGCGTGGTCGAAAGGCCGCCTCGCCGCCGGCGGGCAGGAGCAACACCGGGTCGATCCGCCCCTGGAGATGGTCGAGGAGTCCCCGTCCCAGGTGGAGGCTGAAGCGGCCGAGACCGCTGTTGATCCGGCGGATCTTCTCCAGGTCGATCACCACCCGAGGGATGCCGGCGGCGGAAGCCGTGGAGCCGCTCGCTGGTGAAACCAAGGTCATGGGGCGCGGCGGCGACGCGGGCGAGGATGGAGGCCAGAGGACCGACCAAATTGTGCCGCCTCGGCGGCGCACCGGCCAGACGTGACCGCCGGATGCGGCGACCGGACGGGGGGATCGGCCCGCGCGGCGATCACGGCGTCGCCGG
>JBIIUP010000325.1:0-2629 GCA_044339885.1 Pirellulales bacterium
TGCCCGCGACCGTCCCGTACCCGCCGAGTGTCTTGCCGGTGCCGATGTCGAGCGCGGAACCGAGCGAGCCGATGTCGAGCACCGCGCCCGAGCCAGCGGCCTCGCCCACTTCGATCAGATTGCTCGCCAGAGTCGCGCCGGTGCCGAGCGCCAGCGTGCCAGCCGAGACCACCGTGTCGCCCGTGAAGGTCTGGGCCGAGGTGAGCGTGAGCTTTCCGCCGCCGAGCTTCCGCAACCCGCCGGCACCGCTGACGGTGCCGGAATAGCTGAGGTCGTTCGAACGGTTGAACGCCAGCGCCGCGCCGCTGGCCACGGACACCGGGCTGCCGTTGTTGATCGAACCCGTCGTGCCGCCGTCGCCGACCTGGAGCCGGCCGGCATTGATCGCCGTGGTTCCCCCGTAGCTGTTGCTCCCGGTCAGGACCAGCGTTCCAGCACCCTGCTTGACGAGGCCCCCCGACGCGCCCGAGAGCGATCCGGAGACCGTGGCGACGTTGGCCCCGACGACGATCGTGCGGCTGCCGGCCCCCAGGTCGATCGCGTTGCGGAACGCCAGCGGGCCCGTGGCGGTCGTGTCGTTGAGGATGAGGGAGTTCATGGTGAAGTTCGAGGCACCCCACGTCAGGGCCGTCGGAGCCGCCGTGCCGCCGATGGCGACGACCATGCCGCCGGCGTTCGCCGACGAGAAGCCGCTGGAGCCGCTGTTGGCGTTGGTGACCTGCATCTGGCCGGCACCGGTCCCGAGGCTGCGGGTGATGTTGCCCGCCGACTCCCACACGCCACCGGCCATCAAGACGTTCGAGCCGCTGATGCCCACGCCGTCGGTGCCGCGGAGCACGCCGGCGTTGATCGTCGTCGAACCCCGGTAGTTGTTCGTGGCACTGAAGATCACGAGACCCGCGCCGTTCTTCGTGATGTTCAGGCCACCGGCACCGGTGCCCGTGATCGCACCCTGGAAGTCCACCGACCCGCCAGCGACCGCGGCGAATGCGTTCGTCCTCGCCAGGATCCGCGTGATCGTGATGCTGCCGGTGAACACCGAGGGATCGGCGGTGGTGCCCTCGAATGAAACGACCTGGTTGGGGTTGGTGGCCGTCCCGTCGAGCAGGAAGTTGCGGCTCACCGTGACGGCGCCCCGGGTCGAGACGCCGCCCGTGCCGACCGTCGCGGCCGTGCCGTCGTAGAGGCTGATCGTGCCGGTGCCCGTGCCGAGGGCGTTGTTGGAGGCAATGACGAGCCGGGCGAGTGTGCTCACCGAGATGGCACCCGAGAACCCGCTGTTGTTGCCCGACAGGATCACGTCGCCAAGGCGCAAATTCGTTGCGCCGAGGCCGGTGCGAGTGCTGCCTTGGCCACCGATCCTGATCGCCGCTGAACCCGAGATAGCGCCGCTGAACTCAACGCTGCCGCCGGTCGTGGCGAAGAGAAGATTGGCGCCGATGCCTGGCGTGCGATTGATCGCCAGGCTGCCGGAGTAGACCGAGGCCTCGGCCGTCGCGCCGCCGATCATCACGTCGCCCGTGAAGGCATCGGCCGATCCGTTGCTCGGCCCCGCGATGACCAGATCCCGGCCGACCGTGAATGCACCGTCCGTCACCAGGTAGGACGGGTTCACGCCACTTGTCTGGGCGCCGACGACGACCGCACTGGTCGCGTTGCCCAGCACGCCAACGGCGCCCGCGGGCGCGTTGCCGCCGACGAACAGTCCGGCCGTTGCCACCCTCACCTGGCCGGTAAAACTGTTGGACGTATTGCTCAGCAGGATCTTGTTGCCGTTCGAACTTGCACCGCCGAATATGAGGACCGGCGCCGACCCGGAGATCACGCCCGTCCACCGGGCGGTCCCGCTGTTGGCGGCACCGAGCGTGACGTTGGCGCCGAGCGAATTCAGCGTGGTGTCGCCGGCGAACGCGACGTCCCCCGCGTCGCCGGTGTTGATCGTCACCGTGTTCGTCGCGGTCGCCACCACGAAGCCCCGCGAAAACGTGCCGCTGCCAAAGGCGCTGATGGTACGGTTCGTGGTGACGCCCGTCTCGACTGCTTGGATCGCCGACGTGCCAGTGCCCAGGGCGTTGGCGGATCCGCTGACGTTGAATTGGAGGTCGGTGGCCACGACCGACACCGGACCTGTGAAATTGTTGGCGGTGTTGGTCAGCCGCAGCGGGCCGCCACCGCCCTTGACGAACCCGCCGGTGCCCGTCACCAGGCCCGCCCAGGAACCGGCCGGTGCTTCATGGTTCCAAGCGATCACCCGGTCGAGCGTGATCGTGCCCGAGCGGACGGCCGCGGCTCCCCGGGTGAGCAGGGTGGCGGTGCCGTTTCCGGCATTCGCGAAGCGGACGCCGCGGCTCATGCTCGCGCCGGAGCCGATCTCGAGTTCGACGTTCCAGTTGTTGGCGAGGGTGTTGGCATTGCCCACGAGCACCTCCGACGTCGCATTGCCGAGCGCCCCGGCGACGCCCGGAGCCGCGGACACCCCGGCATTGGCCGCGCTGCCCGAGATCGACAGCCCCACGAGGAGCGTCCCGCGTTCGACCGTCGTGGAGCCCGTGTAGGTGCTCGTGCCGCCGAGCGCGACCCGGCCGGAGGACGCATTGATGACGACGTTGCGGCTCGTGCCGTCCTCGAT
>JBIIUP010000326.1:0-2621 GCA_044339885.1 Pirellulales bacterium
TCGAGGCACAGCCGGCGCAGCTCCTCGCTCGCCGTGCGGCCCCCCGGCACCTCGAACCCCGGGAAGTGCCGCTTGCCGAGGTCGAGCTCGATCGACACGGAGTCGGCGATCTCCTGGCTGCGGGCCACGGCGGCCGTGACGGTCGCACGGTCGAGCCCGGCGAAGGCCGCGTGCATCTCCGCCGGGCTCTTCAGGTAGAACTCGCTGGAATCCATCTTCATTCGGCCGGCGTCGTTGCGGAACCGGCCGGTGTTCACGCAGAGCAGGATGTCCTGGGCCTCCGCGTCCTCGCGATTGACGTAGTGGCAGTCGCAGGTGGCGACCGCGGGGATGCCCAGCTCGCGGGAGATGTCGAGGGCGGCCTCGGTCACCTGCCGCTGCAGGTCGAGCCCGTTGTCCTGGATCTCAATGAAGTAGCGGTCGCCGAAGGTCCGCTGGAACCAGGCGGCCACCTCCCGCCCCTGCCGCAGCGATTCCTGCTGCATCCGCTCGCTGCCGACGAGCGCCCGGCTGAACTCGCTCGACAGGCAGCCCGACAGGCAGACGAGGCCCTCGCCGTGCTGCTCCAGCAGTTCGCGGTCGATCCGCGGCTTGAAGTAGAAACCCTCCAGGTAGGCCTTCGTCGCCAGGCGGAGGAGGTTGGCGAAGCCGGTGCGGTCCCGGGCCAGGAGCGTGAGGTGATAGCTGGAGTCCTTCTGGCTGCCGGCGTCCTTCTGGAACCGGCTGCCGGGGGCGATGTAGGCCTCGTAGCCGATGATCGGATTGATGCCCGCGGCCCGGGCGGCCGCGTAGAACTCCAGCGCCCCGTGGAGGTTGCCGTGGTCGGTGATCGCCAGGGCGGTCATCCCCAGCTCGACCGTCCGGGACACCAGCCGCTCGATCGGGCTCGCCCCGTCGAGCAGGCTGTAGTGGCTGTGGCAGTGCAGGTGGGCGAAGGGCTGCGCGCTCATCCGTGGCCTCGCGGTGCGTGCGGCGGATTGTAGCCGATGGCCGCGGCGTCAGGACTCACGCGGTTCGCCGATGCGGCCCAGCGCCGCGGCGAGGTGGGCCTGCAGGTCGAGCAGCGCCTGCCAGTCGGCGAATTCGAGCTCCACCCGCTCCTGCCCCGGCCGCAGCACGGCCCCCTCGGCGGCGGCGCGGAGCACGCCCTGGACGTATTCGAGGAGCTCGCCGAGTTCGGCCGTCTGCGCGGGACTCAACCGCTCGGGCAACGGCGGCGGTCCGCCGGGCAACAGCGGCGACCGCACGGCCGCCACGTCCTCGACCACGTCGGAGTCGTGGGTCGCGATCCGCTGGAGCCGCTGCCGCATCTCCGTCGCCCGGCCACCGCCGCCGGCCGGATGACGACCGGCGAGCTCGGCGATCCGCCGGTCGATGTCGGCATGGGAACCGACGAGCAGGAGCGACCGCCCGAGGGCGATCATGTCGCCGTCGCGGATGATGCGGACCTGGATCTCCTCGCCGTTGACCTTCGTGCCGTTGGTGCTCTCCAGGTCGGTGGCCACGATCTTCTCGTGATCGTCCTGGATCTTGAGGTGGTAGCGGCTGATCCGGTCGTCGTTGAGCCGGATCGAGTTGCCCTCCTCGCGGCCGATGGTCACCGGCGTGGGCAGGCGGTCGAACACCCTGCCCCGGTCGGCCCCGTGCAGCACCCGCAGCGTGATGTGTGCCATGCGTCGTGCCGTCCGCTGATCTGGGAGGCCGCAGCGGATTCCGTCGGCGACCCGCCACGGATACGATAGGGCGCGGGCGCCCGTAGCTCAATTGGATAGAGCATCGGTCTTCGGAACCGAGGGTTGCAGGTTCGAGTCCTGCCGGGCGTATTTGAACCTGCTTGTTTGCGTGCGTTTTTGGAGGCGGGGTCGGTGGCAGTTTCGTCGCCCCGTCGGGAATCCTCAAAAATCCTCAAATCTCGCCGGGTTGATCGGCCTGGCTGCGAGTGCTGAGGGGCCTGCCGTCGCTCGGTGCCACAGTGCTGACCGGTGCGGGGAGTCGGGCTCATGGCCTATCTGGCTCCACCCGCCGGCAGTAAGCCCTGAGGTGGACTCAGCCTGCCTGATGATCCTGAAGGATAGCCCGGTCGATGGCACTTCCGCAACGGTCTTCCGGCTGACGGACTGCCCTTGAGCAGCGAAATTGGGCGTTTCGGCCATCCGGAGGCGGTTCGCCAGAACACCGCGCATCCCCATGCGGTGGCGTTTGTCTCGCGTCGGCGCAGACCGTGTCCCAGTCGGCCGTTCCGGGGGCTTCGACGCCTCGTGTCCGACGCCGGTCAGAGGCTGTGGATGTCGATCGCGGTCAGTTCGTCTATCCGACGCTTGAAAGACGTCGCGATCGTCATGAATCTGCACGAGCTCGCCCCAGTCGGTGGGCGGGCCACGAGCGGGAGAGACGGGAGGTGGCTCGAGCGGTTCGCCAAGATGGGTCAAGATCTTCCGGATCGGCCCTGGTTCCGTGATGAACGCGATCAGCCGGATGTCGCCGCCGCAGTTCGGGCACTCGAGCGGAAACTCCTCACCCACCCGGGCCATGAGTTTCGCCCACGCAATCCGCGAGGTGTCGTGCGAGCGCGGTTTGTCGCATGAGTCGCAGCAGTTGCCGATGGCATGCTCGCCAGCCGC
>JBIIUP010000103.1:0-10232 GCA_044339885.1 Pirellulales bacterium
GCCGGGGAGCGCGAGGCGCGGGCTCCCGCCGCCGAGGAGCTCGTCTCGCTCCTGGCCGAGTGCCGCGGCATCGACGCCGGCCTCCTCGCTCCGGTGCTGGCGCGGCAGGAGGACGAGGCCGTGGCGAGGCACCTGTTCGGCGTGGCCGCCGGGCTCGACAGCATGGTGCTCGGGGAGCCGCAGATCCTGGCGCAGGTCAAGCAGGCCTGGGCGATCGCCCAGGCGAGCCGCACGGCCGGTCCGCTGACCGGCGAGATGTTCCAGGCCGCGCTCCGGGCGGCGAAGCGCGTGGCCACGGAGACGGCGCTCGGCCGCGAGCGGGTCTCGGTGCCCAGCGTGGCCGTCGCCGATTTCGCCAGCGCCATCTTCGAGCGGTTCGACGACAAACGGGTGCTCCTCCTCGGGGCCGGAAAGATGGCGGCCGAGACGCTCCGCTACCTCCGCGAGGCGGGAGCCCGCGACGTGACGGTGGTCAACCGCACCGCGGGCCGGGCGGTGGAACTGGCGGCGCGGCTCGGCGTCCGGCCGGGCCGGTTCGACGAACTCGTCGGCGAACTCGTCGTCGCCGACCTCGTCGTGAGCACGACCGGGGCCTCGGAGCCGGTGGTGCCGCTGGCGAGCTACGAGCAGGTCGAGCCGCTCCGCCAGGGGCGGCCGCTCGTCGTGCTCGACCTGGCGGTGCCCCGCGACTTCGATCCGCGGATCGGCGGCCGCACGGGCGTGTGGCTCTACACGATCGACGATCTCGCCGCGGCCTGCGACTCCAACCGCCGCCGCCGCCAGGGGGAGCTGCCGGCGGCGCTGGCGATCGTCGAGGAGGAGACGCGACGGTTCATGGGCGACCTGCACCACCGCACGACTGCGCCGGTGATCGAGCAGCTCAAGGCGGGGTGGAACGAGACGGGCGAGTCGGAGCTCGACCGGCTCTTCCGGAGGCTGCCGGCGCTGGGGGATGCGGAGCGGGCCGAGATTCGCCAGGCATTCGAGCGGTACGCGGCCAAGCTGCTGCATCCGCCGCTGGCGAGCCTGCGGACCGAGAGCCGCTCGGGGCCGCCGCACGGCCTGCTGGACGCGCTGAAGCGACTGTTCGACCTCAAGGACTGAGCGTCGATCGGTGCGCTGGGGGCGTGCGCGGCTGGTCGGGGCGGATTCCCGGTTGCACGGCAACCGGGCTACTGACCGGGCTACTGACCGGGGCGACGGTGCTGCGGGGCGATTTGGTAGACCGGTCGCCGTGCGACCGGAGTGCCGGCGTCGGCATCCACGCTTGCGCGGTCGGGGCGGATTCCCGGTTGCACGGCAACCGGGCTACTGACCGGGCTACTGATCGGGCTACTGACCGGGCTACCGAGGCAGGCAGTAGGCCAGCGCCAGTAGGACGTAGCTGGTGACGAGATTCGGATCGTCCTCCATCCAGCGCTTGTTGTCGTTGCTCCAGGAGCCGTTGGCCCGCTGCTTGGCGAGCAGGACGTCGGAGAGCTCGCCGCGCCAGTCGTGACCGGTCCCCTCGGCGTCGGCGAACCGGTCTTCACCGAGCGCGTCGAGGGCCTTCGCCGCCGTGTGGAAGTAGTAGTAGAGCCCGGCCTGACCCATGCCGGGATTCTCGGCGAACGTGTAGTGCTTCCGCAGCCAGGCGATGGCGGCGGCCACCCGCGGATCCTCCCGGCCGAGCCCCGCGAAGATCATGCTCTTGAGGCCGGCGTAGGTCATCGAGCCGTAGCTCCGCAGGCCCCCGTCGGGCGTCTGCCCGGCCTGGCTCTCGCCGCCGGCCGCGGGTGTGTAGTAGAAGCCGCCGTCGGGATTCTTCTCGGCGAACGGCAGCGGGTTGTGCTCGCCCGGCAGGTTCTGCGTCCGCGACACGAATTCCAGCGCCTTCTGGATCGCCGGGTCGTCGGCGCTGGCGCCCACGGTCCGCAGGGCCTCGATGAGGAACTGCGTGTTCGAGAGGTCCGGCCGCGACTTCTTGCCGTAGCCGGCGCCGCCGTAGGCCGGGTCGTCGACGGACTTGCCCTCGCCGCCGTCCCACTGCAGCCCGCGCACGAAGGCCTCCGCCTCCGCGATCACCCGGTCGTGGCGGCCACCGGCGTTGCAGGCGGCCAGCGCCAACAGCGCGATCGACGTCTCGTAGTTGGCCACCGGCGAATCGGGCGCATGGATGCCACCCCCGGGCCGGCGGAACGACAACAGGTAGTCGAGGCCGCGGGTCACCGCCGGGTCGTCGACGGGCCTGCCCGACCGCGCCAGGGCCGTCACCGCCAGAGCCGTCACCGCCGGCCCGACCTCCGCCGAGAAGCTGCCGTCGGCCGCCTGCCCCTCGTCGGCCAGGTAGGCGACGCCCTTCGCGATCGCCGCGCGAATCGCAGCCTGGTCGGCTGCCGCCGCCGGCGAGCCGCCGGCCAGGACGACGACGACCAACGCACTCAAGAGTCGGTTCATGGCTGCTGCTCCGGGAAACCCTGCGGCGCCGCACCACTCGTGCGGCCCCGGAAGAATACGCACCCGCCGGCATCCGGAGAACCGGCCGCCCCCGCTGAGCCCCGGCGATTCTTTGCTCGGGCCGGATCCTGCCGGCGAATCGTTCGCCAGGGCCCGAAGACGCGTCCGCCCGCCGTGAACTGCCGATCGCAGCCTGAACCTCTGGGCGAGAGGGCACGGGCAACCCCGACCCGTGCCACGCCCGAGGCTCATCGGTCCGGGATCAGACCGGCGCCGTCGGCAGGGCCCGCGGGTAGGGAGGCACCAGCCGCGGCGGCGGCTCCCGGCCGTTCTCCAGCCGCCACTCTTCCCGCTCCTCGTCGCTGGCGTAGAAGGCGAGCCAGTCGGTCGGGTCTTCGTCGCCGGAGGCGCTGCAGTCCCAGTGGGTGAAGTTGTCGGGGAGGTCGACCCGCTTGACGAGCGCCGGCAGGATGTCGCGGCGGACCAGCGCGTAGAGCTCGCGGTCCGACAGATGGTCGGTGAAGTCGAGGACGATCCGCTTGGAGTAGAGCCGGTCGATCGTCTCCCAGAGCCGCTCGCGGAGCTGCTCGTCGTCGAGCGTGCAGGCGGGCTGGAGGGCCAGGGGCGGCTCGAACCAGCGGGCCACCGGCACCAACGGGGCGAGCTCCCAGGCCAGCATCGACTCCAGGAACCGGTTCTCGGCCGCGGTGGGCAGGCCGCGGAAATCGATCTCCCAGACGGCCTCGTCGAGGAAGGGCTCGATCGCGTCGCGCAACTCGCCGTTGCGGATCAGGCACTCGACTTCTTCCGGGTCGGGGTGGTGTGCGAGGGGCATGCGGTGCGGGATTCCGGGGACTGCGTCCGTCGCCAGGCCTGCCTGACGACCACGAGTTCGACGATACCCACCCGTCCCCGGGGTTCAATCAACGAGCCGGCCCAAAAACGGGGTTTTCCCGGGTCGCCGCCGGCACGATCGCTACGACGGGACGACTTTCCGTCGCCTGCCGGCCTTCCCCCGCTGGCGCCTCCTCCCCGAAGGCCGCCGTCGGCTCGGGCTCGCAGACCGGGGAACACGTCTGCCGCCGCACGACGCGGCGATCATCGACCCAGGAAACCCTTGGCGTTTGCTGCGGTCGATCAAGTGGAAAAAGGCCATGGATGGCTTTTTCCTCGGACAGCTAGCTTCCCTGGCCGCCGCACTCCGGCTCGAGGGCCGCGATCTTGGCGACCCGCCGGGCGTGCCGGCCCCCCTCGAACGGCGTGGCCAGCCAGGTGCGGATGATCTTGTCCTGGACCTCCGGCCCGAGCATCTCGGCGGAGAGGCAGAGCACGTTGAGGTCGTTGTGCCGCCGGCTCATCTCGGCCGTCACCTCATCGTGGCAGGTCGCGGCCCGCACCCGCGGCACCTTGTTGGCAGCGATCGCCATGCCCACGCCCGTGCAGCAGAGGAGGATGCCGCGGTCGACCGAGCCGTCACTGACGCGACGGGCGACGTCGGCGGCGATGTCGGGATAGTCGACGGCGTTCTCGCTGTCACATCCGCAGTCGACGACCTCATTGCCGCTCCGCTCGAGCAGGCCCACGAGCCGGCGACGCGCGGCGACGCCGCGATGATCACTGCCGATGGCGATCCGCATGGACTCTCGACTCCGTGCCTGGCGACGGCGGGGCCGTCAGGGACTCGGGAACTCGGCCGCCAGTGTATCCATTCTGGCGACCAAATGCCCGCGAATCTGCCGGGCGCAGCGGCGGTAGATGTCCAGCGAGCCGCCGATCGGATCGATGACGTCCTGCCGGTTGGGAGAGAGCAGGGACACCCGCGCGCCCGCCTGGGGAAACTGGGCGACCAGCGAGTCGCGGTGGGCCGCGGTCATGGTGAGGATGACGTCGGCCTGACGCACGAGCGGCTCCTTCAGGGGCTGGCTCTCGTGGGCGGACAGGTCGCCCCCGAGTTCCGCGACGGCCTCGACGGCGTGCTCGCTGGCGCGGACTCCGGCCCAGGCCGCCATGCCGGCGCTGGCGACGACGACGCCATGGCGGTCGACCTCGTCCGGCGGACAGCCGAGCCGCTCCGCGACGAGGGTGCGGAAGAGCGCCTCGGCCATCGGGCTGCGGCAGGTGTTGCCCGTGCAGACGAAGAGCACCATGAGGCTCGCCAGCCGCCGGAGGGTCTCCTCGGATACGACGCCCGGGCGCACGACCCGAAACGAGTTCCCGTCGAGTTCGATCGTGGAGTGCGGCTGGGCGTACCGCGCTCGGCCGTCGTCGATCACCAGCGCCAGCTCCGCACCGGCCCGCGCCACGGCCTCGGCGGCGGTCACCGCCAGCCCGCCCTCCTCCGCGTTCGGCTCCACCAGCGCCACCGGCCCGGCCAGGAGCCGCATGCAGTCGGCGAGCAGCGGGTGGCCGGGGATCCGCAGCCGCAGCCGGCCGTCGGCCACCAGCGCGTCCCGCGCGGGCATCGGCAGCCGGTGGACGAGGCTGTCGGCATGATCGTCGGGAACGATGATCGCGACCGGCCCCGGCCAGCAGCGGCGCGAGATGCGGCGGCCGATGGGCGTCATCCGCGGAGCCCAGTCGAGCACCTCGTCGGCGCTCTTCAGCGCCAGCGCGAGGGCCGGCTCCCGCGGCCTGCGGGTCGCCAGACGGTGGAGCACCTCCAGCGGCGGAGCGTGGCGGACGCTGGCAGCGAGGACGTAGTCGGTCTCGGTGGGAAACGCGACGATCCGTCCTTCGGCGAGCGCCTGGACGGCGCGGTGCACGACGTCCCGGGCGTCCTCGCAGCGGCGCAGGTCGATGACCATCGGCGGCATGAACTAGGCCGGCGCCCGGGGACTGGCGAAGGATCGAGCCCCAAAAAGTACCGTGGTCTGAGCAGGCCAGTCAAGGATCGGCGTTTGGGTAAAACGCAGGAAAACCCGCGGTCAGGGGCGGTTTCCGGGGCTCTCGGCCCGGACCGCGCGCCGCCGCCTCCGCCCCGCGTTGCGGGACACTTTTCACCTTGTGGCGGCACGCCGCGGGCCGCTATTCCTCCGCGGCTTCCGCAGCGCCCCTCCCCTTCCGGCACCCTCGATGGCCACCCGCGCCCCGTTTCCGCAGCGCCGGTCTCTCGGACCGTCCCTGGCGCTGGCCTTCGCGCTGGGCCTGGTGCCGGGCGTGCCCGTCACGGTGGCGGCGGAATCGCCCACGCCGCTTCCGGAGGTGCAGGCGGCCGCCGCGGCCGACCGGATCGTCGAGGTCCGCATCGAGGGCAACCATGCGACCGAGGTGTCCAAGCTGCCGAAGCTGGTCACCCGTGCCGGCCAGCTCTTCGACGCCCCGTCGATCGAGGAGGACGTCCGCACGCTGCACCGCACGCGGAAGTTCGTCGACGTGAACCCCAAGTACGTCCGGGCGCCCGAGGGCGTGATCGTGATCTTCCAGGTCGTCGAGCGGCCCATGCTCCGCTACGTGAAGTACGTCGGCAACCAGTGGGTCATGACCCGCACGCTCCGCAAGCAGGCGGAGATCGAGATGGGCGACTCGATGGACCCCTACATCGTCGAGGAGGCCCGGCGCCGGATCGAGTCGTACTACCACGAGAAGGGCTACGAATCGGCGCGCGTGCGGACGGTCGAGGGGGACAAGCCCGGGGACAAGGGGGCCGTGTTCCTCATCGACGAAGGGCATCGACGCAAGGCGCTGTGGACGAGCTTCGTCGGCAACACGATCGCCAGCGATGCCCGACTGCTGACGCAGGTGAAGTCGAAGCCCGGCGTGTTCTGGCTGCTCGGCGGCGACGTCGACCGCGACGTCATCGACGCCGACGTCGAGGGGCTGACGGCCTACTACCGCAGCCTCGGCTTCTTCCAGGCCCGCGTGAGCCGCGAGATCGAGGTGGTCCACGAGGGCCGGCAGGACTGGACGCACCTCACGTTCGTGGTCAACGAGGGGCCGCGGTACAAGGTCCGCAACGTCTCCTTCATCGGCAACAGCAAGTTCAAGTCGGAGTTCCTCGACCGCGACCTGAAGCTGAAGAACGGCGAGTTCTTCAACCAGGCGAAGATGGACGTCGACCTGGGCCTGATCCGCGACATCTACGGCGGCCGCGGCTTCGTGTTCGCCGACATCCGCGCCGACCCGCGGTTCCTCGAGGAGCCGGGCCAGCTCGACCTCGTCTACAACATCGCCGAGGGGCAGCGGTACCGCGTGGGGAAGATCAACGTGCGGATCAGCGGCGAGAACCCGCACACCCGGCACAGCACGATCCTCAACCGTCTGTCGCTGAAGCCCGGCGACATCCTCGACATCCGCAAGCTCCGCGACGACGAGCGCCGGCTGAAGTCGAGCAGCCTGTTCGCGGCCGACCCGAGCAAGGGAGAGGGGCCGCGGATCGTGTTCTCGAAGCCCGACGCCGAGGAGGAGCGGCGGCTCGCCCGCGATCCGGATCGGCCGGGGTTCCGCGGGCAGAGCCCTGACGACGCCGAGATCGATCTGGTGCTCGAGGGCAGTCTCCTGGAGGCCGCGGCCGAGCGGGCGGAGTCGCCGCGGCCCGAGGCCGCGGCCCCCGCGACCCCGGTCCCGGCGTCCGGAGCCGTGGCCGCGCAGCCGGTGTGGCGGGGCCAGAGCCCGCAAGGCTTCGCCCAGCCCCTGCCGCAGCAGCCCGGCTTCGCCGCGGCTCCGCAGCAGCAGGTCGTGCAGCAGTTCGCCCAGCCGGCAGGGCAGCCGTACGCCCAACCCTATGCCCAGCCCTACGCCCAGCCGTACGCGGTGCCGCCGGCGCCCGTCGCCGCGCAGCCGGCGGCCCAGCCGCAGGCCGTGGGGTGGGGGGGCGTGCCGCTGGCGCCCGCCGGTCCCGAAACGCTCGATTACCGTCGCACCGTCGCCCCGCAGGCCGCCGCGGCACCGGCGTACACCGTGCAGCAGCCCCTCGGACCGCAGCCGGGCGGTCTCCAGCCGGCCTTCGGGGCGGGTGGCGTCAACGCCCTGCCCGTGGCCCAGATGGATCCCAACCAGCCCGGTGCGTTCCAGCAGCCCGGCATGCTGCCCGACTTCGGCGGGCCGGCCCAGGTCTTCCCCGGCAACGAGCCCTACGTGGTGGTCGACGTCGATGCCGAGGAGACGCAGACCGGCCGCCTCATGATCGGTGCCGGCGTGAACTCCAACGCCGGCCTCGTCGGCAACATCGTGGTCGACGAACAGAACTTCGACATCCTCCGGCTGCCGCGGAGCTGGGACGACATCCGCAACGGCACCGCGTTCCGCGGGGCCGGCCAGCGGTTCCGCCTCGAGGCCTCGCCGGGTACCGAGTTGCAGCGGTACATGGCCACCTTCCAGGAGCCCTACCTCTTCGACACGCGGGTCGGCCTCTCGCTCTCGGCCTCCTACTACACCCGTTACTTCTTCGACTGGGCCGAGGCCCGCACCGGCGGCCGCGTCGGCCTCGGCTACCAGTTCCAGTTCGCCCCCGACCTCTCGGTGAACGCCGGCTTCCGTGGCGAGAGCGTGAACATCTACAACCCGCGGGTGCTGGCGCCGGACGTCGTGAACATGCTCGGCAGCAACGGCGTCTACGGCTTCTCCGGCGGCATCATCCACGACACCCGCGACAGCCCCTTCCTGCCGACGCAGGGGCATCTGGCGACCTTCGAGTTCGAGCAGGTCATCGGCACCTTCGTCTATCCCCGCGGCATCCTCGAGGGGCGGCAGTATTTCCTCCTCAACGAGCGGCCCGACGGCTCCGGTCGGCACGTCCTCGCGGTCGGCTCGGTGCTCGGCATGTCGGGCCCCAACACGCCCGCCTACGACAACTTCTTCGCCGGTGGCTACAACACCCTCCGCGGCTTCGCCTTCCGCGGGGCGAGCCCCCAGCAGGCGGGCCCCGGGGGCGTGGCGATCGTCGGCGGTCCGTTCGAGTGGCTCAACACCGTCGAGTACATGTTCCCGATCACGGCCGACGACACGCTCCGCGGCGTCGTGTTCACCGACTTCGGCACGGTGGAATCGAACGTGACGATCAAGAACTTCCGCGTGGCTCCGGGCCTCGGCCTGCGGATCACGCTCCCGGCGATGGGCCCGGCGCCGATCGCGCTGGACTTCGCCTTCCCGGTCGTGGCGGCGCCGTTCGACGACAAGCAGATCTTCAGCTTCTTCGTGGGCTTCGCCCGGTAGCCGGGGCCGCCCCCGGCGGCTCCGGCGATATGCTCCTCCGACCGCGGCCCGGCCACCATCGTCCGCGACCTCGAGGGCCGGCTCACGGTGCGGGTGGCGGCGAGCCACTGCCTGCCGGAGACGGGCGCCGGCCGTCCAGCGTGCAGGGCCCCGCGCCGGCTACCGCTTGTGAGCCGCCACGGCGCAGCCGGCGACGAAGCCGCTCGCCCACGCCCACTGGAAGTTGAAGCCGCCGATCCGGCCGTCGACGTCGAGGATCTCGCCGGCGAGGTGGAGGCCCGGGCAGACGCGGCTCTCCATGGTCTCCAGCCGCACCTCCGCCAACGGCACGCCGCCGGCCGTCGCCTCGGCGACGGCGAAGCCCCGGTCGCCGGTGACGGCCAGCGGGGTCGCGGTGACGAGGGTCGCCAGCCGCCGCCGGGCGTCGCGGGACAGGTCGCCGGCCTGGCTGGCGCCGGCCTGGTCGCACAGCGCCCGCGCGAGCCGGTCGGGCAGGCGGTCGCGGAGCATGGCCAGGGCGCCGCGGCGCTGCTCCGCCACGAGCAGCCGGTCGAGTGCATCGGTCGCGGTGCCGGGGAGCCAGTTGATCGCGAGCGTCACGGCGGGCTCGGCCGCCCGCGCCACGAGCCAGTGGCGGCTGACGTCCAGGACGGCGGGTCCCGAGAGGCCGACGTGCGTGCAGAGCGTGCTGCCCGTCGTCGCGACGAGCCGTCGGCCCGACGGCGACGCCAGCGTGATCTCCGTCGGCAGGGTGAGACCGGAGAGCCCCGTGATCCAGTGGCCCGGCGGCAGCAGGAGCGGCACCAGCGCCGGCACGATCGGGGAGGAGAGCGTGTGACCGAGGGCCGCGGCCAGCGCCAGGCCGCCGCCGTCGGAGCCCGACTTGGGGAGCGATTGTCCACCGGTGCAGAGGATCACGCGGGCCGCCCGGAAGCTCCCCGCCTCGGTCGTCGCCGTGAACCCGTCGGCGTCGCGGACGACCGCGGTCACCCGGGCCGGATGCACCAGCTCGCAGTCCGCGGCGCGGGCCTCGCGGAGCAGGGCATCGAGCACCGTCCGCGCCGAGTCGGTCACGGGAAACAGCTTGCCGGTCTCCTCCTCCTTGAGTTCCACGCCCGCCTCGGCGAAGAACCGCACCGTCTCGGCGACGCCGAACCGCCTGAGCACCTTGCGGACCGCCGCCGGCGTGCTGCCGGCGAAGTCGGCCTCGCTCACGACCCGATGGGTGACGTTGCACCGCCCGCCGCCCGCCACGAGGATCTTCGCGCCGAGCTTCCGGGCCCCGTCGACGGCGACGATCCGCAGGGGCAGCGCTGCCGTGCGGGCCGTGCGGCCCGCCCACGTCGCCGCGAACAGGCCGGCGGCACCCGCGCCCACGACGAGGACATCGGCGGTGCGTTCCGCAGGCTCTGGCGTCACCACGGGCACCGGGACGGTCGCCGCCCCGCCCACGAGTTGCTTCCATCCGGCGACCGGAACCGCACGCCGGTCACCCGGCCCGGGCAGCAGCCGCCGCCCGTCCGCGAGCGGCGAGAAGGGACCGCGGGCACCGGCCGCCGCCGGGTGCCCGCGGTCGCTGGCGGCATCATGATGCTCCCGGCAGGGCCGATCAAGCGCGGCTCGCGCCGGCCAGCGGCCGCCGCCGC
>JBIIUP010000104.1:0-10223 GCA_044339885.1 Pirellulales bacterium
TCACCTGGAGCGTCAACTCGCTGACCCACCTCTTCGGCTACCGCAGCTACGCGACCGAGGAGGACAGCCGCAACAACTGGCTCGTGGGCCTGCTCGCGATGGGTGAGGGCTGGCACAACAACCACCATCACGATCCGGCGAGCGCGAGCGTCCAGCACCGCTGGTGGGAGGTCGACGTGACCTACTACATCATCCTCCTGCTGGAACGTCTTGGCCTGGCGACCGACGTGATCCGTCCGCGGCATCTCCGCCGCGCGGCGGGCCGCTCCGCGGGCTGATACGGCTCGCAATTTTTCCCGCAGGCGTCGCCGGGGTCGGGGCTGCCCGTGCCGTCTCGCCCGGACGTTCTCTGCGGCCCTCCGGGCCTGCGCTCACTCGGTGCTGCCCGCGCTTCGGCATCCTGCCTTCGCTCGGCCAGCAACGCCGGCTCGCCCGCACGGGCAACCCCTCGCCAATCCTTGGTCTGGGCTCTAGTGCGCGGGCCGCTACCGGCGGTCGCGGTGCGGCGGATGCGCCGCTCGCCACTGGGAGGGCGACACCGGCTGCGGGCCGGCCCACAGGCCCCGGCGGGCCCGCCGGGCGGCGGCCTCCGCGGCGGCGAAGTCGTCGTCCTCCGAAAAGCCGCCGAAGGACCAGGCCCAGCCCTCCGCCACCATCTCCAGGTTCAGGTTCCGCTCACCGTCCCAGAGCGTGCCGAGCAGCCGACCGTGCTGGTCGCGGCCGCGGTCCTCGACGCGGACGGCGGCCCCCGCCTTCGCGGCCAGGGCCGTGCGGGCGGCGGGGCCGGCGGGCTGGTCGTATTCGGGCGCGTCGATGCCCAAGAGCCGGATCTTCTGCGGCGCGCCCTTCTCGTCGAGGCAGGTGACGGTGTCGCCGTCGTGCACGGTCTGCACCCGCCACACCGGCCGGCCGGCGGCATCCTGGAGCGGGCAGACGGGGGCCAGGAGCGTGGCCGCCGCGGAGACGACCGCCGCCGCCAGCAGGTACCAGCCGCGGAGGCGGCGGGGCAGGCCCCGGGGGGGCGGCGGCAGCTTCACGGCGATGGGACTCCGCGGCCGGATCACCCGCCCTCCGGCTCCGGCTCGATCGAGGCCGACATCGCACCCTTCGACCGCGCCAGCAGGCGGTCAGCGCCGAAGGCGTGGATCTGGTCCCGCTTGAGCTCCGCGTGCTCGCGGGTCGTCGTGAGCACGATCACGCGGCCCTGCGTGTCGACCTCCCGCGCCAGCAGGATTCCCTTCTCGGGCGGATGCCCGAACAGCTTCTGGAGCATCGCGACGACGTACTGGTAGGTGTGGTCGTCGTCGTTCCAGAGGACGACGTGGTATCGCGGCTGCCGGCGGGGTGCGGGCTTGCGACGCGGAGTCGCGGCCTCGGGGACCGTCGGCTCGGCGACGTCGGCACTGGCGGAGGCGGGCATCGGTCTGGCACACTCCGGACCCGGAAACCGCCGCGGGCGGCCCGATTGCTCCAGTATAGGGGCCGTCGGCCTCCCGCGTCCTCGTCCCCCGCTGGGAGTCACCCGTGCTCGACCGCCGTTTCGTCGCCGACAACGTCGACCTCATCGCCGCCAACTGCCGCGCCCGCGGCTCCACGGCCGACGTCGCGAAGTTCGCGGACCTCGACCGCCGCCGCCGCCAACTCCAGGCCGACATCGACCGGCTCAACCACGAGGCCGGCCAGGTGAGCCGGTCGATTGCCAAGGCGGCCGACGCCGCCGAGCGCGAGGCGCGGAAGGCCGAGGGCCGCCGGCTCCGCGAGGCGATCGCCCCGCTCGAGGCCGAGGCGGCCGCGATCGTGGCGGAGTCCGACGCGATCCTGCGGGCGATCCCCAACCTCACGCACCCCGCGGCGCCGACCGGCGGCGAGGCCGATGCCGTCGAGGTCCGCCGCGGGGCCACGCCCGTGCGCTCGTTCGACTTCAAGCCGCTCGACCACGTGGCCCTGGGCGAGAACCTGAAGCTCTTCGACTTCGAGGCCGGCGCGAAGGTGGCCGGCCACGGCTTCTACTTCCTCGTCGGCGACGCGGTCCTCCTCGAGCTGGCGCTGCAGCGGTACGCGGTCGACCTGCTTCTCCGCGAGGGCTTCACGCCGATGGCCACGCCGGACCTGGCGCGGGACGTGATCCTCGAGGGGACCGGCTTCATGCCCCGCGGCCCGGAGACGCAGATCTACTCGATCGCCGGCACCGACCTCTCGCTCGTGGCCACGGCCGAGATCACGCTCGGCGGCGCGTTCCACGAGCGGATCTTCGAGGCCGAGGAACTGCCGCTGAAGCTCTGCGGCATCAGCCACTGCTTCCGCACCGAGGCCGGGGCCCACGGCAAGGCGACCCGCGGCCTCTACCGCGTGCACCAGTTCACGAAGGTGGAGATGTTCGCCTTCACGCGACCGGAGGAGAGCGAGGCCGTCCACCAGCTCCTGCTCGACCTGGAGTGCCGGCTGTTCGACGGCCTCGGCATCCCCTACCGCGTCATCGACACCGCCTCCGGCGACCTCGGCGGCCCGGCCTTCAGGAAGTTCGACCTGGAGGCCTGGATGCCGGGCCGGGGTGCGGCCGGGGAGTGGGGCGAGGTGACGAGCACGTCGAACTGCACCGACTACCAGGCCCGGCGGCTCGGGCTGCGGTACCGCCGGCCGGGCGAGAAGGGCACGCAGTTCGTGCACACGCTCAACGGCACGGCGGTCGCGATCAGCCGGGCGATCATCGCGATCCTGGAGAACCACCAGAACGCCGACGGCACCGTGACGGTTCCAACGCCGCTCGTGCCCTGGATGGGCAAGGAGGTCATCGCCCCGCGAGGGCGGTGACGACCCGGCCCCCGATCGCACGCGGGCCGCCGGCCCGGCGGCGGCTCACCACTTCAGTCCGAAGCGGGCCCCCTGCGAATCGCGCCCCAGCCCGCCCTTCAGCGGCGCCGTCCGGTGCTTCGCGACGGGGGGCGGCGGCTCGTCGGCCTCCTCCGGCGCCGCGTCGCGGCCGGCCTGCGCGGCCGCCGGCTTCGGGGCCAGCGCCTTGATCGACAGGGACAGCCGCTGCTCGTCGGGATCGATCGCGAGCACGCGGCACTCGACCTCCTGGCCCTCGCGGACGACGTCGGCCACGCTGCGGACGTGCCGAGTGGCCAACTCCGAGACGTGCACGAGCCCCTCGACGCCCGGCTCGAGCCTCACGAAGGCGCCGAACTGGGCGATCCGGCTCACGGTGCCCTTCACGTTCGTGCCGACGTGATACTTCTCGCCGGCCCGCTTCCACGGGCTCTCGAGCAGGTCGCGGACGGAGAGACCGATCTTGCCCGACTGGCGGTCGATCTTCTTCACGGTCACGCGGACCTTCTGGCCGGGCTGGAGCAGGTCGGCCGCGTTGGCCACCCGTTCCCAGGAGAGCTCGCTGACGTGGACGAGCCCCTCCACGCCGTCGCCGATGTCGACGAAGGCGCCGAAGTCACGGACGTTCCGCACCGTGCCCTCGAACTCGGCACCGGGCTCGACGGACTCCAGCAGCCGGGCCTTGGCGTCGGCCGCCTGCTTCTCGATGACGGCCCGCCGCGAGAGCACCAGCCGCCGGGCGGCCGGCACGATTTCCGTGACCAGGCTCTCGAGCGTCTGGCCGACCATCTCCTCGAGGTTCTCGACCCGCCAGGTGCTCACGAGGCTCGCCGGCATGAAGCCGCGGAGCCCCGCCACCTCGCACTCCAGCCCCCCCTTGTTGGCTGCGGTCACCTTCGCCGCCACGATCATGCCGGCCTGGATCTGCGACCAGTCCTCGACGGCGACGGCGCGGTTGGCCGGGGCGACCTCGTAGAGGTTGTCGTCGTCGTTCCGCGAACCGACCGAGACCTCGATCACGGCCCCGACCTCGGGGACGTCGTCCCCGGCCTCGACGAGCCCCGCGAGCTTCAGCGCCCCCTGACGGCGGCTGCCGAGATCGACGAAGGCCGTGTCGGGGCCGACCGAGATCACCGTGCCCGTGACCCGGGTGCCCGGCTCCAGCGGCGGCTCGACGCGGCTGGCCGCGGCCGCGAGCAATTGATCGACCTCGACGCCGGCCAGCGCCGCCTCGAAGTCGGCCTCGAGCTCGTCGTCGAGCTGCGCGCGGCGACTCGGCACGGCCACGCGGCTCGCCGGCGGCGGCGGCAGGTCGGCCCGCGGACCCTGTCCCTCGCGCCGCCGCTTGCCGGGTCCTGATCCCTCGCGACGGCCGGAGCCCGGCTTGCCGGCCGGCGCGGCTGATGGCGGAGCGGCCGGGCTGGCCGCGGGTGAAGCGGCGTCGGCGGCCTGGGAACCGGCGGCCGGTGGAGTCGCGGCCGGCCCTGCCGACGCGGCCTCCGCCGAGTCGGCAGGCTGCTGACCGGCGGGCACGACGTACTGATACCGCGGCGCCAGCGACGGCGGCTTCGAGCCGGGCCGCTGCGTGCCGATCGGAATCCGCCGCGGCGCGGCGGCGTCGGCCATGTCGGAGGCGTCGTGGGGCTGCGGGCCGCCGGCGTCGTCGGGCGTGGTCGTCATCTGCCGGCCCGAGGGCCTCGAAGGGAGAGTGCGGGAAACAGGACTTGAACCTGCACGGTATTACTACCACCAGGCCCTCAACCTGGCGCGTCTGCCAATTCCGCCATTCCCGCGGCGTGTGTGGACATGTCGCCGCCCGACGACGGACGACGCCTGCATTCTCGACCCGCCGGCAGGTCAGTCAAGCCGGCGGGCCGCCGCGGCCACGCGACCATCGCTCGGCGACTGGCCGCCCGCAGCGGCACCAGGCACCCGGCAGGTGGCGGGACGCAGCCCGAGGAGGGAGACCCCGGCGTCGACGGCCGCCAGCCCGCCGAAGACCGCGAGGCTCCAGGCCACGTCTCCCACCGGCATCCAGCGATAGAACGGCAGGGCCGCGACGAAGCAGGCCGCCAGCCCCTCCGCGGTCCGCGGGTAGTCGCCGGTGAGCAGCCAGTGGGCGAGGTTCGTCGCGATGAAGAACACCAGCGAGCTGGCGAGCGCCCCGCCGACGATGGCCGGCCAGCGTCCCCGGAGCACCACGCCGCCGAGAGCGACGGGCCACGCGGTGGCCGCGAACACGACGACCGCCATCGCGAGGCTGCCGTAGGCCGGCATGGCGAGGTTGCTGATCGCCAGGGCCGCCAGCGGCACGCTCGCTGCCACGAACGACTGGGGGAACACGGCGCCGGCCGCCAGCGCGACGGCGGCCATGGGCGTGATGTTCCAGCCGGGCTGCCAGAGCCGGCCGACCGCCCCCAGGGCGACCAGGGCCGTCCAGAACGCCAACCGGGCCGCGGTTGAGGACGGCTGCGGAATGCCGCGAGACCGCGTCGGACCGGGGCTCGTGGGCTGAAACAGCTTCATGGAACACTCGTCCTCGAGGGCCTGCACGTCCACCGGGAAAGTCCCGATACACTAGCTGTTTTCCGCCCCAGGGCAAGCGAAACAGCCGAAAGCTCGCCATGCCGGCCACGGCCCGAGAACCCGCCGCGCTCACGGTCGAACGCCGCCCCGACGGCCTCGTCGTGGTCACCTTCGCCATGCCCGAGCGGCGGCACAACGTGCTCACGCCCGGGGTGCTGGCCGAGCTGGCCGCGGTCCTCGACGGCCTGGGCTCGGCGGCGGACGGCCGCGGGGGCCGGCTGCGGGGCCTCGTCCTCCGTTCCGGTCGCTCGGGATCGTTCTGCGCCGGCGCCGACGTCGGCCGGCTCGACGGCCTCGCCGCGCAGCCCGCGGAGGCGATCGAGCGGCTCTGCGACGCGGGCCGGGCGGTCTTCGCGCGGCTCTCGGCCGCGCCGTGGCCGAGCGTCGCGGTCATCGACGGCGCCTGCCTGGGGGGCGGGCTGGAGTTGGCGCTGGCCTGCGACCTGCGGGTGGCGACCGACGCGGCGCACACGGCACTGGGGTTTCCCGAGGTCAAGCTCGGCCTGCTGCCGGGCTGGGGCGGGACGGTCAGGCTGCCGCGGCTCATCGGCCCCGGGCCCGCCGTCGAACTGGCGGTCTCCGGCGAACCCGTGGACGGTCGGCGGGCCGCTGTCCTGGGGCTCGTCGACGCCTGCGTGCCCGCCGACGTCGCCCTGGAGTCGGCCGGCCGCCTCATCGACAGCCATTCCTTCGGCCCCAACACGTCGGCCGGCTTCGTGGCAACGCGCCGCCGCCGTCAGGCCGGGGCGGTGCCGCTGGACCCGGCGGAGCGGGAGTTCCTCGCGGCCACCGCCGCCGCGGTGATCCTCGGGCGGACCGGAGGCCACTACCCGGCGCCGCCGGCGATCCTGCGGGCGATCCTCGCCGGCTCCGCCGTGCCGGCCGCGGAGGCGGGGCGGATCGAGTCGCAGGCCTTCGCCGCGCTGGCCCGCACGGGCGTCTCGGCGAGCCTCGTGAGGGTGTTCTCGATCGGCGAGCGCAACCGCCGCGACACCGGCGTCGGCCCGGCCGCCGCCGAGCGGGCCGCCCCCGAGGCCCCGGTGCTCGCCGCGCCGGCCGTGATCGGCGCCGGCATCATGGGAGCGGGCATCGCGGCCGCGAACCTCCGCGCCGGTTTTCCCGTCACGCTCGTCGACTCCAGCGCCGCCGCACTCGCCGCCGCCCTGCCGGCGATCCTCGACGAGGCGGCCTGGGACCGCGGCACGAAGCGGACCGACCCCGCGCGGGCCCTCGCCCTGGCCGGCCAGCTGCGGACCGGCACGCAAATGGCGGCGGTCACGGGCTGCGACCTCGTCATCGAGAGCGTCACCGAGCGGCCCGACGTCAAGCTGCAGGTCCTGGCCGACATCGAGCGGGCCGTGGGTCCGGCCGCGGTGATCGCCACCAACACCTCGACGAACCCCATCGCCCGGCTCGCCGAGTCGCTCGTCGATCCGGCCCGCTTCTGCGGAATGCACTTCTTCAACCCCGTCCGCCGCATGACCCTCGTGGAGGTGGTCCGCGGTCCGGCCACGAGCGACGCGACGGTGGCCGCGGCGGTGGCCCACGCCAAGCGGCTCGGCAAGTGCCCGATCGTCGTCCGTGACAGCCCCGGCTTCCTCGTCAACCGGGTGCTCATGCCCTACCTCCACGAGGCGGTGGAGATGGCCCGCGAGGGCGTGCCGGTGGAGCGGATCGACCGCGCGGCCCGCGGCTTCGGCATGCCGATGGGCCCGATCGAGCTCTATGACATGATCGGGCTCGACACGGCGTTCTACGCCGGCCTCGTGCTCGACGCCGCCTACGGGGATCGCATCGAGGCCTCGCCGGTGATCCCGGCGCTGGTGAAGGCGGGCCTGCTCGGCCGCAAGAGCGGCTCCGGGTTCTACCGCTATCACGACCATGCCGCCGCCGGTTCGCGGGGCGGCGGGGCGGCGCGGCGGCCGCGGATCGCCGGGCCCGCCGCCGCCGCCGGCGAGATCCTCGCCCGCTACGCCCAGCCCGCGCGGGAAACCTCCGACCGCACGATCCTCGACCGGCTCCTGCTGCCGATGCTCCTGGAAGCGCTCCGCGTGCTCGACGAGGGGATCGTCCGCGATCCCGCCGACGTCGACCTCGCGGTGATCCACGCCCTCGGGTTTCCCCCGTTCCGCGGCGGCCTGCTGGCCTGGGGCGACTCCGTCGGTGCCGCCGAGGTGGTCCGCCGGCTGGAGCCGCTGGCCGGCCTGGGGCCGCGGATGCTCCCCACGCCGACGCTCCTGGAGCAGGCCCGCCACGGCCGGAGGTTCACCGCATGACCCCGCGCGATCCGGCCATCTCTCCCGTCGTCGTCGCCTGCTGCCGCACCGCGATCGGCCGGTCGCATCCCGCCCGGGGCGTGTTCCGCGAGGTCCGCGGCGACGACCTGGCCGCCGCCGTGGTCGCCGCGGTCGTCGACCGCTCGGGCGTCGATCCCGCCACGGTCGAGGATGTGATCCTCGGCTGCACGCAGCAGCGCGGCGAGCTGGGCACCAACGTGGCCCGCTCCGTGGCCCTCATGGCCGACCTGCCGCTCGCCGCGGCCGGCACGACTGTCAACCGTCTCTGCGGCTCGTCGCTCCAGGCCCTCGCGCAGGCCTGCCACGCCATCGCCGCCGGCGCCGAGAACGTGCAGATCGTGGGGGGCGTCGAGCACATGCACCACCTGCCGATGGACTCCGACGTCGACGTCCATCCGCGGGTCTTCGCCCGGTCGAGCCGGGGCATGCTCTCCATGGGGCTCACCGCCGAGCACCTCGCCGCCACGCACGGCATCGGCCGCCGGCGCCAGGAGGAGTACGCCCTGGAGAGCCACGCCCGCGCCGCCCACGCGGCCGACGCGGGGCTGTTCGACGACGAGATCGTGCGGGTGACCGGGCACGACGAGTCCGGGACAGTG
This sequence comes from Pirellulales bacterium, assembly GCA_044339885.1. Classification (GTDB taxonomy): domain Bacteria; phylum Planctomycetota; class Planctomycetia; order Pirellulales; family UBA1268; genus QWPN01. The sequence goes on from JBIIUP010000104.1 coordinate 8,312, forward strand.
CTCGAGGCGGCGTTCGACCAGTCGATCCGCCGCGACACGAGCCTGGAGGCGATGGCGGCCCTCGAGCCGGCCTTCCTCCCGGGCATCGGCACCGTCACCGCGGCGACCAGCGCGCCGGTGAGCGACGGCGCCGCCGCCATGCTCGTGATGTCGGCCGCCGAGGCGGCCCGCCAGGGGCTGGAGCCGCTGGCGCGGGTCGTGGCCACCGCGGTCGTGGGCGTGCCGCCGGCGGTCATGGGCACCGGCCCGGTCGCCGCCACCCGCAAGCTGCTCGCCCGCGTCGCCGGCCGGGGCATCGCGGCCGGCGACATCGGCCTGGTGGAGCTCAACGAGGCCTTCGCGGCCCAGGCGATCCACTGCCGCGACGCGCTCGGGCTGGATGCGGCGCGGGTGAACGTCCGCGGCGGTTCGCTCGCGATCGGCCATCCACTGGGGGCCAGCGGCGCCCGCATCGCCACGACCCTCCTTCACGCCATGCGCGACGAGGGGGTCCACCTCGGCCTGGCGACGATGTGCATCGGCATGGGGCAGGGCATCGCGGTGCTCTTCGAGCGGTGCGAATGACCCCGCTGCGGAGCGGGCGCACCGGCCAAGGCGCATCCGTCCGTACAGCATCACCGGCTCGGGGGCGGCAAAAGTCGCCGCTGCGCGGTCCTGCGGATCGTCGCTGTGGGCCGCGGCGGCCCAAGGCTCCTCGAGCGTTCGCCGACCCCCTTCGCCTCGTCGATTGGATTGCCGACCCGGCGCAGAACGTCCTGAGCCGCTGCGCTACGGCGTGGTGAAGCTCGTCAGCACGACCGGTGCGGCCGAGGCGGCGCTGATCACCTCCTCGTACACCGGCGCCGAGGTGTGGATGACGCGGTCCTTCGCCCGCCAGCCCGCGGCGATCCAGCCGTCCCGCCGGGACTCGAACTGGTTCATGGGCAGCGGGCCGGCCGCGGCGAGCTCGCCCTCCAGCGGGAGGTCCTGGATCTCGAGTTCCGGCTTCAGCAGCTTGTCGAACCGCCGCTGCAGGATCCGACGCAGCGAGGTCTCGGCGGGGCTGAGCTTGTCGCCGCCGCCGGGCTTGAATCCCGGCGGGTAGATCTGGACGTCCCCCTCGCGGAGGAGCATGTAGCCGCGGTCGGTCCTGCCGATCGCGTAGGTGGCCCAGATGTCCATGCCCGGGAACTCGCGCTCGCCGGAGACGAACTTGTCGCCGCGGACCATCAGCTTCACGCGGCCGTCGGCGGCGGAGATCGTGATCGGCCGGGTCTTCGCGAAGGTCACCTCCCAGGGCTGCTGGTCGGACTCGTTCTCCAGCGAATCCGGCACCTTGGCCTTCAGCTCGCGGGCCATCTTCTCGACGTCGGCCTGCGTGAGCCGCCGGCCGCCGAACTTCTGCTCCAGCACGTTGTTGACGGCCGTCTCGTGGATCCGGGCACTGATGAGGTTGCCCGTCGCCGGCGCCGGCGGCATGCTCGCGGCCGCGACCTGCCCGGCCTGCGCCTTGCGGGCGGTGATCATGAGCTCCGAGTCGGAGGTGTTCATGTGGAACATCTCGGGGTACAGGCCCCGGGCCTCGAGCGGGCCGCGGATCCGCGACTGGAACTGCTCACGGAACTGGTCCAGCGCCGGGGTCGTCTGCTCGTCGAACTGCTGCTGCAGCCGGTCGCGGGCCCGACCCTCGGCGATCGCCTCGGCCCGGGGCTTGGCCTCCGCGATCTTGCGGTTGGCGACCTTGCGGATCAGGTTGCGGCCGAGCTTGCGGCTGATGCCGAGCCCCGTGACGTGCGTGTCGGTGGAGGCGGAGGCCCGGACCGGAGAGGCGGTGACGGAGTCCTCCGTGAGGAAAATCCGCCGGCGGGCGCCGAGGTCGGTCACGCCCCGGCTGCAGACCGTCACGGGCCCCTGGGTGCCGCGGGTGTCGGAG
>JBIIUP010000105.1:0-10212 GCA_044339885.1 Pirellulales bacterium
GACGTTCACTGCGCCCATCCTGGGCTTCGTTCACTCGGAGCTGGCGGCGCTTCGGCATCCCGCCTCCGCTTGCCAGCTACGCCGGCTCGACGGCACGGGCAACCCCTCGGCAACCCCTCGGCAACCACTCGGACACACCGGGAGAAGCGGGGGCAGGACGCTCGGGGCCTGGGTGTGATCCGTGTGACGGCGTCTCACCCGCGGGAGTGCAGGCCGCACTCGGTCTTCGCGGTGCCGCTCCACCGCCCGGCGCGTTCGTCTTCGCCCGCCCCGATCGCGCGGGTGCAGGGCTGGCAGCCGATGCTCACATAGCCCTTGTCGTGGAGCAGGTTGTAGGGCACGTCCTCCCGCACGATGGTCTCCCAGACCTTGGCCTTCGTCCAGTTGGCCAGCGGCGAGACCTTGACGACGCCGAACTTGTGGTCCCAGCCGACGATCGGCGCGGCGGCGCGGTCCGGACTCTGGTCGCGACGGATGCCGCTCATCCAGGCGCCGAAGCGCGTCAGGACCCGGCGGACGACGGCCAGCTTGCGGTCCCCGCAGCAGCGGTCGGGATCGACGCGGTACAGCGGGCCGCCGCTCTGCCGCTCGTACTCCTCGACGGTCGTGGCCGGCTGCTCCAGCACCACGTCGATGCCGTACCGCGCGAGGATCCGTTCGCGAAGCTCGAGCGTCTCGGGGAACTGGTAGCCCGTGTCGAGGTTGAAGACGTAGGTCCGGGGGGCGATCGCCGCCAGCCAGTGGATGATGAGGCAGCCCTCGGGGCCGAAGGCCGTCGCCATGGTGAGCTTGTCGCCGAACCGCTCCGCCGCCCAGCGGACGATCTCCGGGGGCTCGGCCGCCTCCAGTTCCCGGCTCGCGCGGGCCAGGTCCTCGCGAACCTCGGGCGTCGGGGAGGCCGGCTCGGCAGCGGAAGACTCTGGATCGCCGGCGGTCATGGGGAACCCGTTCGCGGTGGGCAGGAAACGACCAGAATATGCGCGACTCGTCGGAAACGGAACAATGCCGACCGGAGGAGCGGCCCATGACGCAATCGGTGGCAGTCGCGGTGGATCTCGGTGGCTCGGGCGGCCGCGTGGTCGCGGGCCGCTGCGTCGGCCGGCGCCTGGAGCTGGAAGAGCTGCACCGGTTCGAGAACGGCCCGATCGCCCTGGGGGGTCAGCTGGTCTGGGATCTGCCGCGGCTCTGGCAGGAGGTGCAGGAAGGCCTGCGTGCCGCCGGCCGGCGGCACGGGGCGGCGGTCGGCAGCGTCGGCGTCGACGCCTGGGGGGTCGACTTCGGGTTCCTCGGCGCCGACGGCCGTCTCCTGGCCGACCCCGTCTGCTATCGGGACTCCCGCACCCGCGGCATGCTCGCCGTCGCCGAGGGGACGGTGCCTCGCGCCGAGATCTTCGCCGCCACGGGACTGCAGTTCATGGAGATCAATTCGCTCTACCAGCTCCTGGCCATGGCCCGATCGGGATCGAGCGTGCTCACGGCCGCCGACCGGATGCTCATGATCCCCGACCTCTTCCACTGGCTCCTGTGTGGCATGCCGACGAACGAACGGACGAACGCCACCACCACCCAGTGCTTCGACCCCCGGGCGGACGACTGGGCCTGGGGACTCATCGACCGCTTCGGCCTGCCCCGACGGGTGTTCGGCCCGGTGGCCGAGCCCGGCACCGTGCTGGGGCCGCTGCGCCCCGACGTCGCCGCCGACACCGGGCTGACGGCGGCGCGGGTGGTGCTGCCCGGCTCGCACGACACCGCCAGCGCCGTGGCCGCCGTGCCCGCCGTCGAGCCTGCGTCCACCCGACCGGGATGGTGCTACGTGAGCCTGGGAACCTGGGCTCTCGTCGGTGCCGAGCTCGACCGGCCGCTCGTCACGCCGGCCTGCCTGGCCCGCAACTTCACCAACGAAGGGGGCGTCGGCCGCACGACGCGGCTGCTGAAGAACGTCTGCGGCCTGTGGCTCGTGCAGCAGTGCCGGGCGGCGTGGCTCCGGGGCGGAGGCGACTGGGGCTGGGAGCGGCTGACGGCGGCCGCCGCGGAGGCGCCGCCGTTGGTCACGCTCGTCGACCCCGACGCCCCGGTGCTCGTCGCACCGGCCGACATGCCGGAGGCGATCCGCACGCTGGCGAGCGCGTCCGGCGAGCCCGTGCCCGAGACCGTGGGGGCGGTGGTGCGGACGGCGCTGGAGAGCGTGGCGGGGGCCATCGCCCGCACCCTGGCCGAGCTCGACGGGCTGCTCGGAGGAAGCGTCGGCTGCGTGCACGTCGTCGGCGGGGGCGTGCGGAACCGCCTGCTCTGCCAGATGATCGCCGACGCCACCGACCGCCCGGTGATCGCGGGGCCGGCCGAGGCCACGGCCATCGGCAACCTGCTGGTGCAGATCACCGCCGCCGAGGGGCGGGTCGACCTGCCGACGATCCGGGCCGTCGTCCGCAACAGCGTCGACCTGGACCGCTACGAGCCCCGCGACGCCGCCCGCTGGCGGGCCCGCCTCGCGTCGAGCCCCCTCGTCGCGTCGCGCGGCCGCTAGCCCCGCGGCCCGCGCAGGACAGCCCTCCCGGTTGCCGAGTCCCGTAGCCCGGTTGCCGAGTTCGGTAGCCCGGTTGCCGAGTTCAGTAGCCCGGTTGCCATGCAACCGGGAATGCCGGTCGCACGGCGACCGGTCTACCAAATCCGGTCGCACGGCGACCGGTCCACCAAATCCGGTCGCACGGCGACCGGTCCACCAAAGCCGGTCGCACGGCGACCGGTCTACCAAATCCGGTCGCACGGCGACCGGTCTACCGTAGCCACCGCCCGGTTGCCGAGTCCCGTAGCCCGGTTGCCGTGCAACCGGGAATCCGCCCCGACCGAGCCCCCGGCTCAGGCCGCCTGGGGCTGCTTCGCCGGCCGCTTCGTGACCCGGCCGTGATCGACCTCGACGATCGAGTCGGCGAGCGCCAGCGTGCTGGCCCGGTGGGTGATCATGATGACCGTCCGGTTCTCGACGTACCGGGCGAGCGCCTCGTGGATGAGCCGCTCGCTCTCCACGTCGATCTGGCTGGTCGCCTCGTCGAGCACGAGGATCTCGGCGTCGCGGAGAAACGCCCGGGCCAGCGAGATCCGCTGCCGCTGCCCGCCGGAGAGCCGGAAGCCGTTGGGGCCGACCATCGTGCGGTAGCCATGCGGGAAGTCGGCGATGAAATCGTGGGCATGCGCCTTGCGGGCCGCCTGGCGGATCTCCTCCTCGGTGGCGTCCCAGCGGCCGTAGCGGATGTTGTAGAGGATCGATTCGTTGAACAGCTCGGTCTGCTGCGTGACCATCGCGATCCGGCCGCGCAGGTCGTGGATCGCGACGTCCGTCAGCGGCACGCCGTCGATCGTCACGCGGCCGGCGGTCGGGTCGTAGAACCGGCAGATCAGGTTCACCAGCGTGCTCTTGCCGCCGCCGTTCGGGCCGACGATCGCCACCCGCTCCCCGAAGCGGATCGAGAGGTTCACGTCCTTGAGCACCGTGTCGATCCCGTCGTAGCTGAACGACACGTTCTCCAGGCGGATCTCGCGGTGCGGCACGGGGAGGGGCTGCGGCGCGGCCGACTCGACGAGCTTCGACGGGGTGTCGAGCAGCGGGTAGAGGGCCTGGGCCCCGACCGAGCCCACGTTCAGCCCGGTGATCACCGCGGAGAGCTTCCGCACCGGGTCGCTGGCCCCGATGAGGAACCCGAAGAAGATCATGATGCCGGGCACCGACATCGGCTGCTCCGTCATCGGAATGCCGAAGATGTGCGTCTCCTGATTGATCACGAGCCAGGCGCCGACGGCGATCGACGTGGCCACCATGCCGATGCCCAGGATCTCGGTGATCGGGTTGGCCAGGGCGTGGTAGAAGGCGTGCCACATGCCGGTTCGCATCATGTCGCCGGTGCAGGTGCGGAACCGCTGCCGCTCGAAGTCCTCCATCGTGTAGGCCTGCACGGTGAGGACATTGTTGAGCGCCTCGAGGAGCACGTGGTGGAAGCCCTGGGACCGGGCGATGATGCTCTGGGAGACGCCGCGAATCCGCCGGTTCAACCAGACCATGAGGAAGCCCACGATGGGGGCGAGCATCAGGCAGGCGAGCGTCAGCCGCCACGACACCATGAAGGCGCAGCCCAGGCAGGCGATGATCTTGAGCGGCTCGGTCACGGCGCCGCCGTAGACGGTGGTGATGCCGCTGGCCAGCATGTCCGAGACGCTCGTCACCTGGGCCATGAAGCCGGCCGACCCGTGCCGCATGAACTGTGCCCGGTCGAGCTCGAGCGCCTTGTCGAAGACCTTGAGGCGGATGTTGCGGCTGATGCTCATCGCCACCCAGCTGACGAGGAGCGTGTTGGCGAGCAGCAGCACGTGCTTGAGGAAGGTGCTGACGACGACGAGCACCACCACGAGGAGCACGGTCCGGAAGGGGTCGGTGGGCAGGAACCGCGTCAGCCAGGGGCCGAGCTTCTCCGCCGCCCGGATCGTGGCCCGGTCGCCCTGGGCGGTGGCGGCGAGGGCGTCGAGCCGGCTCCGGGCATCCCGCACCTGCGTGTCACCGAGCGTCCCCGTGTCGATCCGGCCAAGGAGCGCCTCCCGCTCCTGCTCGCCGGCGGTCAGCCGGGCCCGCGACTCCTCGGCGCGGCGCTCGTTCCACGACTGCAGCGACTCGCCCCGCAGCGTGACCTCGATGATCGGGAACAGGGCCGCGATGTTGGCGCCCCAGAGGGCGGCGACGCCCGCCGAGCAGAGTAGAGCGGCCGCGAGAATCGGCCAGCTTTTCGCAGCCTCGCGCAGGGCGCGGAAGAAGTGTCGCATGAACCGGTCTTCGTGTTTCCTGTCGCTGGCGTCGGCGGCCGACTCCCGCACTTGGATCGGAGGATCGACGTCGCTCGCCCACCGCCGGCCGCCCGAAGACGGCCCACGCCGGATGCACAAGCCCGGCGGGATGGGCAGGATCGCCGGACCGCGGGGCTGGTACGGCGGGGAGGGTAGGGATTGGCCGCCCCGGGTTCAAGGCCGCGTTGGGGCCTGTTTTCCCCGCCTGCCCAGCCGCAGTTCGGCGGCCAGCACGGTGTTCGCCAGGAGCATCGCCACCGTCAGCGGGCCGACGCCGCCGGGCACGGGCGAGAGCCAGCCGGCCACCGCTGCGGCACCGGCAAAGTCGACGTCCCCTACCAGCCGCCCATCCACACGGTTGATGCCCACGTCCACGACGGCGGCTCCCGGCTTCACCATGTCGGCCGTGACGATCCCGGGACGCCCCACCGCGGCGACGAGGATGTCGGCGGTGCGGGTGATGGCCGCGAGGTCCCGTGAGCGGCTGTGGCAGAGCGTGACGGTCGCGTCGCCCCCCGGCCCCTTGGCGGCGAGCAGCAGTGCCAGCGGCTTGCCCACGATGTCGCTGCGGCCGACGATCACCGCGTGGCGGCCGGCCGTCTCGATGCCCGCGTCGATCAGCATCCGCTGGACGCCCGCCGCCGTGCAGGGGACGAATCGGGGACGGCCCTGCGAGAGCAGCCCCGCGTTCTCCGGATGGAAGCCGTCCACGTCGCGGTCCGGGGGCACCGCGTCGAGCACGGCGACCGTGTCGACGTGCTCCGGCAACGGCAACTGCACGAGGATACCGTCGGCGGGCCCGTGGCCATCGGCCGCGATCGACCGCACGAGCGCGACGAGTTCCGCGGTGCCGGCGGTGGCGGGCACACGGACCACCTCCGCGTCGATGCCGACCCGAGCGGCGGCCGCCGCCTTGCTCTTCACGTAGGAGCCGCTCGCCGCCAGGTCGCCGACGAGGACCACCACCAGCCGCGGCCGGCGGCCGAACATCGCCGCGAAGGTGTCGACCTCCGCCCGGAGCGACTCCTCGATGCCCGCCGCCAGGGCCCTGCCGTCGAGCCGCCTGGCCGTCATGACCGCCCGTCCTTGCGGTCGTCGAGATACAGCGTCCGGAGCTGGTGCTGGATCTCCTCGAGGAGCCGCGCCTCCTCGGTCGTGAGGTTGCCCCGGGTCTTCTCCTCGAGCATCGCCAGGGTGTCGATGAAGTGCCGGGCCGTGGCGACGTTGCGGTGCGCCTGCTTCGTGATCGGGTTGGGGATCCTCCCCAGGGCCATGAGCGCCTGCGTGAAGATCGTGTGGACCAGAAAGTCGAACGTGGCGGGCGGCGCGCCGGGGCCGTCGGCATCGGGAAGCGGCTCGCCGGTCGTGTCAGTCGTGTCGGTCATGGGAATGGGGCCTGTTCCTGGGGGACTTCGCGGGACCGCGTGCCGTCCTCAATGCGGCCCGACGACGGCACCCGCCCGCGGCCGTGGATCCTCCGCCGTCACCGCGGGCCAGTCTACGCCTCCGCCACCCAGGCGCTCCCGGCGTGGCGTTCGACGGCGGCGGCCACCAGGCCGGAGAAGAGCGGGTGCGCGGCCGTGGGCTTGCTCTTGAACTCGGGATGGAACTGCACAGCGACGAACCAGGGATGGTCGGCCAGTTCCACGATCTCCACGAGCCCGCCGTCGGGGCTCGTGCCGGCGACGACGAGGCCGGCCCGCTCGAGCTGTGGCCGGTACTTCGAGTTGAACTCGTAGCGGTGCCGGTGCCGCTCGGTGATCCGCGTCCTGCCGTAGGCCGCCGCCGACCGGGTCCCCTCGGCGAGCACGGCAGGCTGCGTGCCGAGCCGCATCGTGCCCCCCTTGTCCACGACCATCCGCTGTTCGTCCATGAGGCAGATCACGGGGTGCGGCGTGCTCCGGTCGAACTCGGTCGAGTGGGCGCCGTCGAGCCCCGCACAGTGCCGGGCGACGTCGATCACGGCGCACTGCATCCCCAGGCAGATGCCCAGGAAGGGCAGCTTCCGCTCCCGGGCGAAGCGGATCGCCTCCACCTTACCCTCGATGCCGCGCTCCCCGAAGCCTCCGGGCACGACGAGGCCGTCGAATCCGGCCAGGAGCCGCTCCGCCCCCTCCCGCTCGATGTCCTCGCTCTTGATCGGCTGCACACGGACCTGGGCCCGCTGAGCGATCCCGCCGTGATCGAGCGCCTCGTAGATGCTCTTGTAGGCGTCGCGGTGCTCGGCGTACTTGCCGACCAGCGCGATCGAGACCTCGTGCTCGGGATTGCGGAGCCGATGGAGGATCTCGTGCCACTCCTCCAGGTCGGGGGCGGGTGCCTGCATGCCGAAGCGCTGCAGGACGATGTCGTCGATCCGGTTCGAATGGAGCGACAGCGGCACCTCGTAGATCGAGAAGTCCTTGTCCCGCTCCTCGATCACGGCCTCCAGCGGCACGTTGCAGAACAGGGCGATCTTCTCCCGGTCGGAGACGTCGAGGCTGCGCTCCGTGCGGCACACGAGCACGTCGGGCTGGATGCCGATCTGCCGCAGGAGGCCGACCGAGTGCTGCGTGGGCTTCGTCTTCAGCTCGCCGGCCGCCTTGAGGTAGGGCACGAGCGTGAGGTGGATGAACATGCAGTTCTCGCGGCCCACCTCCAGCGGAATCTGCCGGATCGCCTCCAGGAAGGGGAGGCTCTCGATGTCTCCCACCGTGCCCCCGATCTCCGTGATCACCACGTCGGTATCGGCGTCGGCCAGCCGCTTCACCACCTCCTTGATCTCGTTGGTGACGTGCGGGATCACCTGCACCGTCTTGCCGAGAAATTCGCCGCGCCGCTCCTTGTTGATCACCGAGAGGTAGATCTGCCCGGTCGTGTAGTTGCTCTCGCGGGTGAGCGGCGTCGAGGTGAACCGCTCGTAGTGACCGAGGTCGAGGTCGGTCTCGCTGCCGTCGTCGAGGACGTAGACCTCGCCGTGCTGGTACGGGCTCATCGTCCCCGGGTCGACGTTGATGTAGGGGTCGAGCTTCTGCATCTTGACCCGCAGTCCGCGGGCCTCGAGGAGCAGGCCGATCGACGCACTGGTCAGCCCCTTGCCGAGCGAGCTGACGACCCCGCCGGTCACGAACACGTGCCTGGTGCGTCGGTGACTGGCCACGGTGCGAGCTCCTTCCCGTCCGCAAAACCCGATCCGCGGCCGCCCCGGGCCGCTCCGGAGCCGGATTGAACCAGCGTTTCCGCGGCCGGTCAATCGTCGCGGCGTTTTCCGTCTTCATGGTGTAAAGTTGGAAGTGATGAACCCCACGACCGTCCCGCCGCCGGCCGTCCCCCCGGCCACGTCGAACCTCCGCATCCGCAGCCTCGAGCCGCTCGTGCCGCCGGCGCGGCTCGGCGCCTTGCTGCCACTCGACGACGCCGCCGCCCGGACGATCGTCGCCGGACGCCACGCGGTCGAGCGGGTCCTCGCCGGCGAGGACCGCCGGCTGATGGCGATCGTCGGCCCCTGCTCGATCCACGACCCGCACGCGGCCCGCGAATTCGCCGGGCGGCTGAAGGATCTCGCCGACCGGGTCGCCGACCGGCTGCTCGTCACGATGCGGGTCTACTTCGAGAAGCCGCGGACCACGGTCGGTTGGAAGGGGCTCATCAACGATCCGCACCTCGACGGCACCTTCGACGTCGCCGCGGGCCTGCGGCTGGCCCGCAGCCTCCTCATCGAGATCGCCCGGCTCGGCCTGCCCACGGCGACGGAGTTCCTGGAGCCGATCACGCCGCAGTACATCGCCGACACCATCGTGCTCGGGGCGATCGGCGCCCGCACGACCGAGAGCCCCACCCACCGGCAGATGGCCAGCGGCCTCTCCATGCCCGTGGGCTTCAAGAACTCGACCGACGGGTCGCTCCAGGCCGCGATCGACGCCATGCAGGCCGCGCGGACACCCCACAGTTTCCTGGGCATCGACAACGACGGCGGGACCGCCGTGGTCTCGACGACCGGCAACCCCTGGGGCGTGCTCATGCTCCGCGGCGGCCGCTCGGGCTCGAACTACTCCCCCGAGATCATGACCGAGGCGAGGCAGCGGCTGGAGGCGGCCGGGCTGCCGGGCCGCGTCATCGTCGACTGCAGCCACGCCAACTCGGGCAAGGACCCCAGGCGGCAGTCGGTCGTGTGGCGCGACGTGCTGGCGCAGCGGGTCGCCGGCGACGGCTCCATCGTGGGCATGATGCTCGAGAGCAACCTCCATCCGGGCAGCCAAGCGGTGCCGGCCGATCTCGCGCGGCTCGCCTACGGCGTCTCGATCACGGACGGCTGCATCGGCTGGGAGGAGACCGAGTCGCTCCTCCTCGAGGCGCACGCGCAACTCGCCTAGGCCGGGTCCCATGCCCTCGTCGGCCCTGATCGTGATCCCGGCGCGGCTGTCGAGCACGCGGCTGCCCCGGAAGATGCTCCTCGCCGACACCGGCCGCACGCTCATCGAGCACACCTGGCGGGCCGCGCGGGGCTCGCGGCGGGCCGGCGGGGTGTTCGTCGCCACCGACAGCGAGGAGATCGCCGCCGCGGTCCGCGGCTTCGGTGGGGCGGCCGTGATGACGTCGCCGCAGGCCCAGAGCGGCTCGGCGCGGATCGTCGAGGCGCTGCCCCGGATGCCCCCGGCCGACGTGATCGTCAACGTCCAGGGGGACGAGCCGGAGCTCGACCCGGCGGCGATCGACGCAGCGGTCGACCTGCTCGACCGCTGCCCGGAGGCCGGCGTCGCCACGCTCGTGACCCGGCTCCGCACGGTCGACGACCTGCACGACCCCGCGGCCGTGAAGGCCGTGCTCACACCGTGGCGGAGCGAGCCCGCCGCGGAGGACGTCGTGGGCCCGGCGGTGCCGCGGGCCTGGCGGGCGATCTACTTCAGCCGTGCCGCCGTGCCGGCCGCCCGCGACTGGTCCGCCGCGCTCCTGGAGGCCGAGCCGCCGCTCTATTGGCAGCACGTCGGGCTCTACGCCTATCGCCGCAGCGTCCTGGAATCCTGGGAGGAGCTTCCCGAGTCACGGCTGGCAACCGTCGAGAGCCTCGAACAGCTGCGGGTGATCGAGGCGGGCATCCCCATCGTGGCCGGCGCGATCGACCACGCCGCCCGCGGCATCGACACCCCGCAGGACTACGCCGCCTTCGTGGCGCGGCAGCCGCCGCGAAGTTAGACCGCACTCGGGAAATGATTGGCGGCGTCTGGCACACCACGCGACGAGGCGAAGGGGGTCGGCAAACGCTCGAGGAGCCGTGGGCCGCGGGGGCCTTCCTCAATGCCCCGTTCGCTCGACCGGCACGATGAGCACGCTGGCCGCCGCGTGGGCGAGGACGGCCTCGGACGTGCTGCCCAGGAGCCAGCGGGAGAAGGCGTCGGTGGGCGTGCG
>JBIIUP010000106.1:0-10205 GCA_044339885.1 Pirellulales bacterium
TCGTGCAGACGGCCAACCGCTTCGAGAAGCGGATCCTGGAGTGGGACGGGCCGGCCGGCGAGATGACGACCCGCGACAAGCTCTACGTCGTCGTCGACACGTTCGCCCGCTGGCGGATCGCCGACCCACTGAAGTATTTCCAGAGCCTGCGTGACGAGCGAAGCGCCCTCTCGCGGCTGGACGACATCATCGGCAGCGAGACGCGGAACGTCGTCGCCCGGCACGACCTCATCGAGCTGGTGCGGACCGACAAGGACAGGCGCCCCGAGCAGGACACCGGCCTCGCCGAGGGGGTCGGCACGGTCGGCGTGCTGCCGCCGATCCGCTACGGCCGCCAGACGCTGGAGGAGGAGATCCTCGGGGCGGCGGCCACGAAGGTGGGCATCTGGGGCATCGAGCTGCTCGACGTCCGCGTGAAGCGGATCAACTACAAGGAAGGGGTGATCGAGAAGATCTTCGACCGCATGCGGTCGGAGCGGATGCAGATCGCCGAGCGGTTCCGCTCGGAGGGTGCCGGCGAGGCGGCCAAGATCGAGGGCCGGAAGGACCGCGACCTGCAGCGGATCCAGTCCGACGCCTACCGCAAGGTGCAGGAGATCAAGGGCGCGGCCGACGCCAAGGCCTCGGAGATCTACGCCCGGACCTACGCGTCGAGCCCCCGCGCGGCGGACTTCTACGCGTTCATGCGGACGCTCGACACCTACAAGTCGACGCTGGGCCGCGACTCCACGCTCATCCTCACGACCGACAGCGATCTCTTCCGGCTCTTGAAGCGGGCGGATCCGCCGAAGTAAACGCCGAGCTACCCCACGGCCTGCCGGATTCGGTAGCCCGGTTGCCGTGCAACTGGGAATCCGCGCGGCCAACCGCCCACCGCCGGTCGCACGGCGACCGGCCTACCTACCCGGTCGCACGGCGACCGGCCTACCAACCCGGTCGCACGGCGACCGGGCTACCACTCGGCCCGCCGGATTCGGTAGCCCGGTTGCCGTGCAACCGGGAATCCGCGCGGCCAACCGCCCACCGCCGGTCGCACGGCGACCGGCCTACCTACCCGGTCGCACGGCGACCGGGCTACCACTCGGCGACCGGGCTACCACTCGGCCTGCCGGATTCCGTAGCCCGGTTGCCGTGCAACCGGGAATCCGCGCGGCGAACCGCCTACCGCCGGTCGCACCCACTACGCCCCGCCCGCGACCCGCGCCGCGAACCCCTCGTCGTCCAGTTCGCGAGGCGTCACCCGCACCCACCGCGCCGGCACGCCGGCGCTCGTATCCGCCTCGACTTCCGCCGCCGTGATCGGCTCGCGAGCGTTCCACTGCGCCCGCACCACATCCTCCGAGGCGTCTGATGCATCCCGCCCCGCCGCCGCCCGGGCAGCCACGCGGGCCAGCACCGCGTCGGCCGGCAGGTCGAAGTCGAGCCACACGACGGGCGCCCCCGCCTCGCGGGCCGCCCCCGCCACGAGGTCCCGCTGCCAGCGGCGATTGCAGGCGGCGTCGACGACGACGCTCGTCCCGGCCCCGAGCATCGTGCGGGCGAGCGTCGCCAGCCGCTGGTAGACCTGCCGCGTGGCCGCCTCGCCATAGAGCGCGCGGGCGTGGGCCTCGTCGGCGGGTCGATCGGTGGCGGCCATGCCCGCCCCCCGCTTGCGCTCCACGTCGCTGCGCAGCCGCACCGCTCCGGCGGCCCCCACGACCGCCGCGGCGAGCGTCGTCTTCCCGCTGCCCGAGACCCCCGAGGTCGCGTAGAGCGCCGGGCGAGGCGGCACCATGAGCCGCTCGGCCAGGTCGAGATAGCGGTCGGTCAGCGCTCGGGAACTGCCCGGTGCGTCGTCGGCGTCGCCCCGCAGCGCCGACACCGCGGCCCGGACCACGGCCCGGTAGACCTCGTAGATCCGCAGCACCCGCGTCGCGTCGTGGTCGTCGGCCGCCTCGATCCAGCCGGAGACCGCGTGGGCGGCGAGGTCGCGCCGGCCCCGGGACTCCAGGTCCATCGCCAGGAAGGCCACGTCGTTGGCGACGTCGATCCAGCGGAGCTGCGGGCTGAACTCGATGGCATCGAAGGCCATCATCCGCCCGCCGTGGAGGACGATGTTGGAGAGGTGCAGGTCGCCGTGGCACTCGCGGACCCGGCCCGCGGCGATCCGCCGTGCGATCACGGAGGCCGCCGCGGCCAGCTGCGACTCCAGCCAGCCGGCGATCCGGTCGGCCCGCTGCCGGGCGTCGGGCCGCAGCGTGCGGATCTGCTCCAGCAGGATCGCGGCGGCGTCGCGCACCGTCCGCGGCGTGCCCCAGCCGTCGGCGGCGGTCGCGACCGCGAGCCGCTCCTCGGTCGCGGCGATGTCGGCCCCGAGCCGCTCGCAGTCGGCCGCCGACAACCGCCCCGCCTCGAACAGGTTGTCGAGGCGGTCGGCCTCGTCGAACTGCACGAGTTTCACGGCCCACTCGAAGGCCACGCCCGGACCGTCGACCCGCGGTGCCCGGGGCGTGCCCGTGATCGCCGACGCCCCGACGTAGATCTCCGGGGCGAAGCGGCCGCTGACGCGGATCTCCTCGGCACACAACTCCCGCCGCCGGTCGGGTGACGTGAAGTCGAGGAACCCGAGGTTCACCGGCTTCTTCACCTTGTAGGCGAAGGGGCCGGTGAGGAAGACCCAGGAAATGTGGGTCTCGACCAGCTTGATGGTGCCCGTCGGGTGCGGATAGGCCGCCGGGTCCAGCAGCCCTCGGACGAGTGGATTGCGGTCGGCGCCGGTCATGGGTCGATGCCTCGGGCTCGGCCAATCGTACCGGCACGGGCCGGCCGCGTTGCCCCGGCTCCCTGTGGCAGGCGAAAATCGGGTCGGCACGCCAGTTCCACGAGGACGACCCGTGACGACAGTCCCCGACCCCGACGCCCGCCTCGACGGTGGTGCCCCGGAACCGCATCTGGTGCCGGCCGCGCTCGTCGACGAGGCGGTCGGTCTCGCCGCCGACCTGCAGCGGGCGGCGGTGCGGCTGCAGTCGCCGGCGGAGCGCCGGCAGCAGGCGGAGCTCGACCGGATGCTCCGCAACCCGGCCGACAAGGCGACCCTTGTCGAGCTGACCGACCAGGCGTTCCGCTCGCACGCCGCCGCCCGCACCGCCGAGCAGTTCACCCATATCCTCGACGTCCAGGGGATCCCGCGGTTCTTCAGCCCGCTCGACCGGGCCCTGCTCCGCGGCTTCCAGACGTTCGGCGACTGGCTGCCGTCTGTGACGGTGCCGCTGGTGCAGGCGCACCTCAGGCACGAGACGGCCAACGTCGTCCTGCCGGCGGAGCCCGACCTGCTCCACGAGCACCTCGCGGCCCGCCGGCGGCAGGGGCTGCGGATGAACCTCAACCTCCTCGGCGAGGCCCTGCTCGGCGAGGAAGAGGCGCAGCGGCGGCTCGAGACCTACCTGGAGACGCTGCAGTCGCCCGAGGTGGAGGTGCTGTCGGTCAAGATCTCCACGATCGACTCGCAGATCTGGCCGATCGCCCGGGAGCACACGCTGGCGCGGCTCTGCGACCGCCTCGAACTGCTCTACCGGGCCGCCGACCATGCGACCTTCACCCGCGAGGACGGCACCGTCACGACCAAGTTCGTGTACCTCGACATGGAGGAATACCGCGACCTGTCGCTGACGGCCGAGGCCTTCATGCGGACGCTCTCGCGGCCGGGGCTCGGCCGGGTGCGGGCCGGGATCGCGCTGCAGGCCTACGTCCCCGACTCGTTCCGCTGGCAGCGGCGGATCACCGACTGGGCCCGCGACCGTGTGGCCGGCGGCGGTGCACCGGTCACGATCCGCATCGTGAAGGGCGCGAACATGGAGATGGAGCGGGTCGACGCCGCGATCCACGGCTGGCCCCAGGCCCCGTTTCAGTCGAAGGTCGAGACCGATGCCAACTACAAGCGGATGCTGGAGTACGCCCTGCGTCCGGATCATCTGGCCGCGGTCCGTGTCGGCATAGCCTCCCACAACCTCTTCGACGTCGCCTTCGGAATGGTGCTCGCCCGGGATCGCGGGGCCGGCGCCGAGGTGCAGTTCGAGATGCTCGAAGGCATGGCGAATCACCAGCGGCGGGCGATCGCCGAGCGGACCGACCAGCTGCTCCTCTACGCCCCGGCCTGCCGCAAGGAGGAGTTTCTCAACGCCATCGGCTACCTGATCCGCAGGCTCGACGAGAACACCGGGCCGGAGAACTTCCTGGGGCACGCCTTCCGGCTGACGGTGGGGAGTGCGGAGTGGCGGTCCCTGGAACGCGGATTCCGCCTGGCCTGCGCCACTCCCGTGACCGACGAACCGCGCCGGACGCAGGACCGGGCGAGCGAGAGCTTCCCCGAGCCCCGGCCGGAACGGCCGTGGCAGGAACTGGTAAACGAGCCGGACACGGACTGGGCCCTCGAGCCCAACGCCGCGTGGGCCGCGGCGATCGTCGGCCGCGACGTCGGTGAATACGCCGATCGGCTCATTCCCGCGGTCATCGCCGGCCACGAGATCACAGCGCGGCCGACCCGCCCCTGTCGGGATCCCTCGCGTCCCGGTGCCGTGATCTGCCGCCACGTGCAGGCGACGGATGCAGACGTCGACGCAGCGGTGGCCTGCGCCCGGGCCGACGCCGACGGCTGGCGAACCCTCTCCGTCGACGAGCGGAGCGCGGTGCTCGGGCGCGCTGCGCTGGAGCTGCGGCGATCCCGTGGGGAGCTCCTTCGCGTCGCCCTGCTCGAAGGCGGCAAGCTGCTCACGGAGGCCGACCCCGAGGTGTCGGAGGCAGTTGACTTCGTGGAGTTCTACCGCGCATCCGCCCGCCTATTCTTCGCGTTGCCGGGGGTCGAAGCCCGGGGGGCAGGCGTCGTGGTCGTCGTGCCGCCGTGGAACTTCCCGATCGCGATCCCCTGCGGTGGGATCGCCGCGGCGCTGGCGGCGGGCAACACGGTGATCGTGAAGCCGGCCTCCGACACGGTGCTCGTTGCCTGG
This sequence comes from Pirellulales bacterium, assembly GCA_044339885.1. Taxonomy (GTDB): domain Bacteria; phylum Planctomycetota; class Planctomycetia; order Pirellulales; family UBA1268; genus QWPN01. The sequence continues at coordinate 4,983 of JBIIUP010000106.1, forward strand.
GAGGTGTGCCGGTGCTTCTGGCGTGCCGGGGTCTCACGGCGGACGCTCCAGTTCCTCCCCTGCCCCGGATCCGGGCCGGGGTCGCGGCTCGTCGCGCATTCCGGCGTGTCGGCCGTGATCCTCACCGGTGGCACGGAGACCGCCCTGACCATGCTCGCCGCGACACCCGATCTCCGGCTGGCGGCGGAGACCGGCGGCAAAAACGCGACGATCGTGACCGCCATGAGTGACCGGGAGCTCGCGGTCAAGCACGTCGTGCACTCCGCCTTCGGCCATTCCGGCCAGAAGTGCTCGGCCACGTCGCTGCTACTCCTGGAGGCGGAGGTCTACGACGATCCGGCCTTCAAGCGGATGCTCTGCGACGCGGTGCGGAGCCTCCACGTCGACTCCGCCCACGCGCTCTCGGCCCGGGTCGGGCCGCTCATCCGCCCGCCGGCCGGCGACTTGGAGCAGGCCCTGAAGACCCTCGAGCCGGGCGAGACCTGGGGAGTGATGCCGGCGAGCGTCGGCGGCAATCCGCACCTCTGGTCGCCCGGCGTGAAGTGGGGTGTCAGGCCCGGGAGCACGACCCACCGCACCGAGTTCTTCGGGCCGCTGCTCGGCGTGATGCGTTTCGAGAGGCTCGCGGAGGCGATCGAGATCGTCAACGCGACGGGCTACGGGCTCACCAGCGCCATCCACACCCTCGACGACCGCGAGATCGAGCAGTGGAAGCGGGGCATCCGCGCCGGCAACCTGTCCATCAACCGCGGCACGACCGGGGCAATCGTCCTCCGCCAGCCGTTCGGAGGCATGGGCAAGTCCTCGGTCGGGCCCGGCATGAAGGCGGGCGGCCCGAACTACGTGGCCTGCTTCATGGACTTTTCCGATGCCCGGCCAGCGGCGGGGGCCGTCACGATCGTCGACACCGACCTTGCGGCGGTCGCCGCGGCACTGCCGGCGGACGCCGACGGGGACCGCCTGCGGCGGGCATTCGCCAGCTACGACCGCGCGTGGCGGGAGGAGTTCTCCCGCGAGCACGACCACTTCCGGCTCCCTGGGCAGGACAACATCCGCAGATACCTCGCCTTTCCCGTCATCACCGTCCGGGTCGTGCCGGCGGATGGATGGTTCGACGTGGTGGCCCGGGTGGCCGCCGCGCGGGTGACTGGTGCACGCGTCGTCGCCTCGTTCGCGCCGGGCTGTCCGGCGGAGTGGCACGCCCACCTCGACGCACTCACGGAGTCGTGGGCCGGGGGGATCGAGATCCTCGAGGAGACCGACGCGGCCGTGGCCGCCGCGGCTGGGCGTGATGACGGTCGCATCCGCTACGGCGGCCGCGACCGCGCGCCGCCGGAGGTCCGCCGAGCCGCGGCGGCCTCCGGCCACTGGCTTGCCGACATCCCCGTGGTGGGTGAGGGCCGGGTGGAGTTGCTCTGGTACCTCCGCGAGCAGACCATCTCGCACGACTACCACCGCTACGGCAACCTCGGCCGCCGGGCCGCGGAGCCGAGAGCGGCCGATTCCGCCCGACCAGCGGCATTCTTTCCTGCGAGGGTGTCGGCTAGGCTCTCCAACACGCCTTCGGGCCCGTAGCTCAGTGGTTAGAGCAGGGGACTCATAATCCCTTGGTCGTGTGTTCGAATCACACCGGGCCTAGTTTGATTTGGTTTCGTGATTTCCCGAGCGGATGGCTCCTCCGGGGTGCTGTGTCGGCACCCCCGGAAGTGGCACTGTTAGCAAAACCGTTAGCAAGCTGGCCCGCGAACACCCGCTGGAGGGCGACGAACGCCCCGCAGATCGTCGTGCCTGTGGCTGTGACCGCGGGCGACAAGATCGAGGGGTTACGCCAGTGGGCTTCGGGCAGATGTTTGTCGGCGGATCGGGCGGGTGTGTATTCGCGGTCGGAAGGGGCGATTGGCGGTCGGGTGCCAGAGTCGTGCGGGAGCCGGGGGTAAATTGAGCGGCGTGTTTCGCGGGCACCAAAAGACACCGGGCTGGGCACCTTGCGATGCCCAGCCCAGATATGAACTTGGCTGGAGTCTGCTCGTTCAGGCAGCCAGAGTGGGGGCCTGCCGCAGCCGCCGACGCCGCATCATCTGCCAGCCGCCGCAGGCCAGACCGGCAAGGGCCATCGCGTAGGTTGAGGGTTCGGGGACGGCGGGAGGAACCGTGTCCCAGAACGCCATGTTGTCCACCGCACCGGAGAAACGGCCGTTGCCCGGCTGCTCACTGCGCATCTGCAGCCGCAGTGGGCCGGAGCCGTCACCGACGTATGAGAAGTAGGCTTGAGAGAACGTTTGGACGCCCTGCCATGCCCCCGGTGCGACCACGCTTGACGCGAGGATCGAATCGTCATTACGCAGAAGATTAATCCGCAACTGATCGCCTGCCTGAGTGGCTTGCCCGGAGTCCGCATACACCGTCGGGCCGATGTCATAGCTGGCGTAATACGTCTTGCCGGAGTCATTGGCGGCAAAAGCGGTTTGCTGGGTGATGAGATTGTCGCCGAAGATCATGATCGCATAGTTGCCCGGCCCGCCCGGCGTCGTGCCGCTGAGCTGGATGGCGTGCACTGCATTGAACCCCGACTTTGTCCAGTCGGTGAGGTCGGCTCCCCGGTGGTCAGCGGGCTGGAGACGGGACGTGCCTCAGGATGAACCCGTGGGTGATCCGCCGAGGTGACGCCCTTGGTGGCCCGCGCGTCGACACCAACAAGCGCATGTCGGAGTCGTGCTCTGCGGTCGGATCGCTCCCATCAACGTCCGCACCGATGCCGACCCAGTTCAGCACCCATGCCGACCTACATCGGCGCCAGTGCTGAACCGGTACATTCTCTTCTATATCTCTTTCTTCTCTTCTTCTATCTACCTATGGGGTACCCCTCGCGGCCCCCATCCCTCAGCCAGACAGAAGCCCGCCGCTCGTCCGTGATTTTCACCTGCTGATTCCGGCTCATGGTGACAGGCGGCTCCATGGTCGCCTCGGTGGCTGATCGGGCTTCCCAGCGCCCCAAAAGCGTCACCAGCCAAGGGGTTTTTCCAGTCCGAGCCGCTACCGGTCTGCGCGGCGGATGACGTGGGTGCCGGGTATGGGCTGGCTCTCACCTGCGAGGTTTCTTCTTCGGTGGCGGCCTGCGTGGCGGAGGCGGCGGGCTAAACCTGTGCTTCTCGTCCGGCCCCTCGTCATTCTCGATGGGGCCGCGGCCGACGTCTTCCACCACTTCATGGTGCTGGACGTCAAACCACTGCTTGAACACCTTCAGGCTCCGGTCCTTTGGCCACACCTCTACGTCCGTGTACCAGCCCTCCAGTTCCCGGCAGAAGATTTCCTCGCAGACTTTCTTCAGGACCTTCTCGGCGTCCACAGGGTCCTCGTAGTCCGGCACGAGATAGAGCATCGGCCCCATCTGATCAAGGGTCACCTCAGGGGCGTCGTCGTAATCGACCGCACGCAACCAGTCGCAGAACGGCTTCTTCGGTCGCACGATCACGGCGCTGCGATTGAGCATCGGTGCATTCCAAGGGCTGGTGGGCGGGACCTGAATACCTCGCCATAAGGTTCCCGCCCGCCACCCTTTCCCGCAATCCATCCACACGGAGAACGCTTTTCCCATGTCCACCTTCACCACCACCTCCCACGACACCGGCCAGCACACAGCCAGCCGGACCACATTCCAACCACCCAACACCCCGACAACCCAACTCGAACAATCCGCCGCCCAGAGACTCCGCACCACGATGGCGGCAGTGAAACTCGCCTTCACGTGGCTGGGCGTCCGAAAGACCCTCGCCCCGGAGCAGCGAACGACAGCCGCCCGAGCGTTTCATGCCGACCGGGAACTGCTCTCGGCCAGCAAACTAATTCTGGATACCAAGACCCCCGCCTACCGTGCCGTGGCCGCCGTTCGCTCTGAGGCTTCTTCCTACTGGCAAACGGTCACGCTGCCGTTTCCCGAGGCTGGCATTCAGCTCCTTCCGCAGAACTCCCTCGGCATGTTCGCCAGCACGATGGGGACGTACCGCGAGCGGCTCCAAGAGGCCGCCCGGGAACTCAGCGGCCATTACGACACGATGAAGTCAGTAGCAGAGCGTAGGCTTGGCGAATTTCGGACGGTTTTGGCGGGCCTGCGGCAGGAATGCCTCCAGCCCTCCCCGTCGTCGTTCGGGCTTCCTGGCTCCCCGAAACGATCCTAGGCCAGTGCCTTCGGCGGGATAAGCGGTTCGTGGTCCTCCTCAACGACAAGATGGGCGAGCCGCGTGCCGTCGAGGTGCTCTGCCACGAGTGGGCACACGCGGTGGCCTGGAACTTCTCCGTCGACCGGCTCATCAACGCGCCCGATACCGACCCGGTGGCCTTCGAGCGGGCCTGCCATGACGAGGCCTGGGACTCCGCCTACTCCCGGGTCTGGCGGGCCTATCTGGACGTCATCCGGGAGGCGGCGTGACGTTGCCGTGGTGGTCGCAGTTCGCCGGGCGGGTAGGCATCACTCGCCGGTCAGCCCTGAGATATACTTCGGGCATGAAGGCCACAACCCACCCGCGGATCACGATCGAGCCCGGCAAGTGCGGCGGAAAGCCCTGCATCCGAGGAATGCGCATCCGCGTGTCCGACGTGCTGGGACTCCTCGCCAACGGGGCATCTGTCGAGGAAATCCTGGCCGACTATCCCTGTCTTGAGCGGGACGACATCCTCGCCGCCATCGCCTACGCCGCCCAGCAGACGAACCACGTCGTCGTTGAGGTCGCATGAGGTTTCTGGTCGATAACCAGTTGCCTCCTTCTTTGGCCCGTTGGCTCCGCGACCGCGGACATGAGGCCGAACACGTCTTTGAGATTGGGCTCCACCTGCTCGACGACCGTGCGCTGTGGGAGCGGGCCCTCGCCGACGCCCGGATCGTCGTCAGCAAGGACGAAGACTTTCTCTACCTGAGCAGCCAGCCGAATGACGCAGGGCGGTTCCTGTGGGTTCGGTTGGGCAACTGCCGAAACGACGCCTTGATCGCGGCGTTTTCTGCATCTTTCGACACGATCATCGCCGCCTTCGACTCGGGGCAGACCGTCGTTGAACTAATCTGAACGCGGAAGGCACTGCCGGCCGCATAACGAGACGGAGGCATTCGCCGCCGGCTTCTTCGGGCGACACTGACCCCTCCCCAGTTTCTGTACCAGCGCTCATGAGAGAGTTGGGGAACAGTCCGCGTGGTGTGTCGGAGGGAGGGGCGTAGCCCCGACCGGAGACACA
>JBIIUP010000010.1:0-30620 GCA_044339885.1 Pirellulales bacterium
CACGGTAGCCCGACTGCCGATTCGGTAGCCCGGTTGCCATGCAACCGGGAATCGAGGTCCGCCCCGTGGTCGATAGACACCGCACACCGGGGCCCCCGGTTGCACGGCAACCGGGCTACGGCGGCCAGACCCCCGGTTGCACGGCAACCGGGCTACGGCGGCCAGGGCCCCCGGTTGCCGACACGGTAGCACGACTGCCGATTCGGTAGCCCGGTTGCCATGCAACCGGGAATCGAGGTCCGCCCCGTGGTCGATAGACACCGCACACCGGGGCCCCCGGTTGCACGGCAACCGGGCTACGGGAGTCAGACACCCGGTTGCACGGCAACCGGGCTACGGCGGGCAACCGGGCTACGGCGGGCAACCGGGCTACGGCGGGCAACCGGGCTACGGCGGGCAACCGGGCTACCGCGGGCGACCGGGCTACGCCGGGCGACCGGTCGCCCGGCGGCTACCGCCGATTGATCGGCACGAACTCGCGGAGCGTCTCTCCGCAATAGATCTGTCGCGGACGGCAGATCTTCTTCGTCGGCGACTGGTGCATCTCCATCCAATGCGCGATCCAGCCCGGCAGCCGTCCCATGGCGAACAGCACGGTGAACATCTGCACCGGGATGCCCATGGCCCGGTAGATGACCCCGGAGTAGAAGTCGACGTTCGGGTAGAGCTTCCGCTCGATGAAGTACTCGTCGGCCAGGGCCGCCTCCTCCAGCTGCTGGGCGATGTCGAAGATCGGGTCGTGCCGCGCGATCTTCGCCAGCAGCTTGTCGCAGGTCGCCTTGATGAGCTTCGCCCGGGGGTCGTAGTTCTTGTAGACGCGGTGGCCGAAGCCCATGAGGCGGAAGCCCGAGTCCTTCTTCTTGGCGAGATCGACGTACTTCTTCACGTTGCCGCCGTCGGCCCCGATCCGCTCGAGCATCTCCACGCAGGCCTGGTTGGCCCCGCCGTGGAGCGGCCCCCAGAGCGCCGAAATGCCGGCCGAGATGCTGGCGAACAGGTTGGCGTCGCTGGAGCCGACCATCCGCACCGTCGAGGTCGAGCAGTTCTGCTCGTGGTCGGCGTGGACGATCAGGAGCATGTCGAGGGCGTCGGCGAAGTCGGGGTCGACGTGGTAGGGCTCGCACGGCACCGCGAACATCATGTGGAGGAAGTTCTCGCAGTAGGCGAGGTCGTTCCGCGGGTACATGAGCGGCTGGCCGACCGACTTCTTGTGGCTGTAGGCCGCGATCGTCGGGAGCTTGGCGAGCAGCCGGTGCAGGCTGACCTCGACCTGCCGCGGGTCGCGGACGTCGAGCGAGTCCTGGTAGAAGGTCGAGAGGGCCCCCACCACGCTGCCCACGATCGCCATCGGATGGGCGTCCCGCGGAAAGCCGTTGTAGAAGCTCCGCATGTCCTCGTTGATCATCGTGTGGAGCGAGAGCGACGTGCGGAAGGCGTCGAGCTGCGTCGAGTTCGGCAGCTCGCCGAACATCAGCAGGTAGGCCACCTCCACGAAGTCGCACTTCTCGGCGAGCACCTCGATCGGGTAGCCCCGGTAGCGGAGGATGCCGCGCTCACCGTCGAGGAAGGTGATGGCGCTCGTCGTCGAGCCGGTGTTGACGTAGCCCTCGTCGAGCGTGATCGCCCCGGTCGCGGCCCGGAGCCGCGAGATATCGAGGCCCCGTTCCCCCTCGGTGCCCACGACGAGCGGCAGTTCGGTCGACGTGCCGTCGATCTCCAGCCGGGCAACACCGTCCAGGCGGGTGCCGGTCCAGGGGGGGGTGGCTGGGGATTTTGCGGCTGCCGAGCCGCCGGCTGGCGTTGCGGTCATGGTGGGCGCTCCGAGGCCGCGGCAGTCTAGTCCGCGTGCGGAGGAGGAGCAACGACCGCCGATGGCGCCCGGCTACCGCCGCGCGGCGCCGCCGGCGGACCGGCTCGCGGTGGTCTCCGACTGGCCGGGCTGCGAGTCGAACACCGTCCACACCGGCGTGCGGACCCGCAGCTTCGCCAGGTAGTCCTGTAGGGCCTGCTCGTGCCGCTCGGCCGTCAGCCGGGCGCGGATCTCGACCTGCGCTTCGACGAACGGGGTGCGGCCCGCCTCCTCGCGTTCCACGACCCGGACGACGTGCAGCGACTGCTCCTCCTCGATGATCGCGCTGAGCTGCCCCTCCGGGAGCGAGAAGACGGCCTCGTCGAGCTGCTTCGACGCCAGGCTGCCCTTCGTCGTCCAGTCGAACGCGCCGCCGGTGGCGGCGGTCGGCCCCTCGGACTTCGCCCGGGCCACCTCGGCGAACGGCCGGCCCGCGAGCACCTCGTTGCCCATCGAGGCCAGCATGTCCCAGGCTTCACGACGCGACCGCTTGAGACCGGTCTTCACCGTGAGCGCCTCGAACCTCGCCTTGGCGGGGTAGTCGTAGTCGGCGAGGTGGTTCTGGTACCAGGCGATCATGTCGGCGTGGGGGATCTCGTCGTCGGAGTCGACGTTCTTCCGCAGCCACTCCTGGGCGAGGCCGCGCTCGAAGAACATCTTCCGCATGCGGTCGAGCGACTGTCCCTTGGCCCGCAGCGACTTCTCGTACTCGATCGAGTTGGCGGCCTTCGCCTCCTTCATGAGGTTCGGCAGCATCTGCTCGTCGAAGGCCTTGTCCACGTTCTTGCGGATGTCGGGGAGCTTGTCCTCGGGAATCTCGCGGAGGGCGTCGACGTAGACGAGCAGCGTCTCGACGTGCTGGTCGATCACCTGCCGGCAGATCTGCAGCCGCAGCTGCCGGATCTGGTCGCGCTCGAGGCCCGACGACACGCTTGCCAGCCATTCCAGGGCCTTGGGCGTGAGCAGGTCGCTCTCGAGAACCACCTCGGGGCCGACCCGGGCCACCACCATCGCGGTCTCCAGCGGCACCGCCTCGGCGGCATCGGGCTCGGCGTGCGCCGCCTGCACCACGCCGTCGGCGCCGGCGTCGTCCTCCTCCGCCACGGCGGCCGCGACCGCCGCCCCCGGCGTGCGGCGGATGCTCGAGAGCACGTGCTTGTCGGTATCGACGCCGGCGACGCCCGTCGCCCGTGGCCAGCCCTCGGGGCGGGAGACCGCCTCGGGCACGTGGGGCGCCAGCGCCGGCGTGACCGCGGTGCGGGGATCGACCTCCGCCCCGATCGCGACGGCGCAGCAGCCCACCGCGGCTACGGCGAACCGCAGCGTCGACGGACGCGGGCGAAGGTGTCGTGCAGGCATGGTGCGGCCGAGAGGGGGCGGGACTATAGGAGCCCCCGCGCCACGGTCGCAAGACCGGCGGGCTTCGGGAAAAGCCGCCCGGCCGGGCGTCCCGCGGCACTTTTGCGGACGACGGGGCGGCGGTCGGCGTGCCGCTGAAGAGCCTGCACCACGACATCTCGACGGTCACCGGAGAGCAGGTGACCGTGTTCGGGGTCGATTCCGCCCCGGCCTGCCGGCCGAAGCGGAAGGCGCAGGCACCCGTGGTCGTCGCACGCCGCGGTCAGGTGGTCTTCGCGCCCGCGGGAGGCGTGCCTGCAGAGCAGGTCGTCAGAGGCAGGCTCCCGCGCCGCCGGGCGCGACACAACCAGGCTGCCGGCAGGGCGGCCACCAGCAGGGCAAAGCCCGCCGGCTCGGGCACCGCGACCACAGCGGAGAACACCTGGAACTCGAGCGCCTTCCGTTCGAGGTTGAGGTTCAGCGAACCGAAGAAGCCCTCTGGCAGGTCCCCCAGCGTGACGCCGTTGTCGATCAGATCGCCGCCCCACGTGATGAGGTCGTACGTCCCGACCTCCATCGTGCCGAGGCCGTCCACCTCCCAGTCGATGATGTCGATGTAGCCGTCGAGAATGAGGTCGCCGGCGACCACGATCTTGTCGCTGATCTCGTCGATCGCCGTCAGTTCGAACTCAAAGCGGGTCTCGGCCCCCATCTCCAGGCCGCCGACTTCCGAAATGTCGGGACTGTTGCCCGGTGCGAAGACGCCGTTGCCCTCGATGACCACGTTCCACGACCGGCTGCCGTTGCCGCTCAGCCGGCCCTCCCGCACGACCAGCCGTTGCGATCCGGCGCCCAGCGCCGACGTGCTCGAGAGCACGAGGTCGCCCGGGCCGACCTTCACGACGCCGTCGGGCGCGGTAACGACGCCGGTGAGCGTCGCCTTCGCGTTCGACCCCGTGAAGATCACGCCGGCCCCGGCGAACCGGATGTCCGGGGCGATGGTCACCCAGCCCGAGGCGACCATCAGCGAACCGACCGCGCCGTCGCCGATCGTCAGGGACGGCAGGGCGACCGAGCGGCTGATGCTGGACGTGGTCCGCACGGCCGCCGCGGTGGCGCTCGCGGTGAGCGTCGTCGACGCCGTGATGTTCACGAACGACGCAGCCGTGGAGCCGGCGAAGGAAGAACCCGAAATCGTCGGCGTCGCGGCGACGATTTCCGTCGTCGCGGGATTCCAGGCCAGGAACGTGTTGCCCCGCCGGTCGAAGCCGCCCGGAATCAGGTTGGCGGAACCGATCGTGGTGGGGGTGTTGGTGACGTACACCTTCTGGACGTCGGACGTCTTGAACACGTCGAGCGTGGGCCGCGTGCCGGCCTGCGGGGCGAGTGACTGGATGGTGAGCGACGTCGTGCTCGAGACACTCGTGTTGTCGAGGTAGATCCGCGTGCCACCGGAATAGGCGAGCGCGCCGACGGTCTCGCTCACGGATTGGGAGAAACGGCCCGCCATCCGGATCGCCCCGGAGTCGAGCGCGATCGGCGTCGAGTCGCCCCAGCGGTCGGAGTTGGCGCCGCTCGAGTTGTTGAGCCACAGCTCGCCCCCCTTGGCGAACGTCACCTGCGACGCGATCCCCGCCACGTTGACGAACGAGCCCGCGGAGCCCGTGGCCATGAGCACCCCGGCCACCGTGACGGGCCCCGTCCCGAACGGGCTCGTGAGGGGCTGGTCGATCGCCAGGAAGAAGTCCTTGCGCACCTGCGTGCCGCCCGAGTAGTCCTGGTTGGCCCGGATTGTCAGCACGCTGCCGGCCGAGCCGAAGGCGTCGCCCTTCACTGCGCCCACGATGACCGCCGCCGTGCCAGTGAGCACGTTGGCCTGGGTGATCGTGAACGATCGCGGGATCTGCATGGTCGAGGGCCCGCTGCCGACCGTGCTCACGCTGCCGAACCGATAGACCCCGTCGACGGCCGGCAGCGAAGCGAGGGAATAGGTGTAGTCGGTCGAGTAGCCGGGCCCGATCGAGTTCAGGCCGCGGTTCATGGTCTGCACCACCGTGCCGGAGACACTCGTGCCGAGGGCGATCATGCCAGCCGAGTCGGGATGCAGCGCGGGCAGGCTCGTGGCGCTCGTGATTGTCGTAGCCAGGTCGAGCTGGGCGCCGGGCTTGATCGTCACCACGCGGCCCGGGCCGCCGAGGCCGTTGACGTTCTGGAGCACGAGCCGGCCGTTGTCGATCGTCGTCTGGCCGGTGAACGTGTTCTGGGCGACCGCCATCACGACGCCCGCCCCCTTGACTTCGAGATCGAAGGTGCCTGCGCCGGCCTCACGGGTGAGCTGGCCATTGACGAGCAGTTCCCCGCCCCACGTCGCCCGCCGGTTGGGGATGTAGGTGCCCGCGAGCGTGATCGTGCCGCTTTCCGCGGAGGCATAGGCCAGGTTCGTGCGCAGGCTCGCCGTGCCCGATAACGTCCCGGAGTTGTGGATGATCGCCCCGTTCGCGACGCGCAGTGACGCAGTCGAGCCCGAAAGCGTCGTGCCTGCGAGGCCGAGCATGCCGGCGATGGGAGCCGCGGGTACGGTCGACGCCGTGACCGAAAAGGTCGCAGTCCCGAAGCTCGAGCCGGAGAGCCGCAGCGTCGCGCCCTTGTTGACCGTGACCCGGGAGAGGTCGGGCGCCAGGGTCGTGCCCGGAGCCGCCGCGATGTTGAGGATCCCCGACTGCACGTCGACGGTCTGGGTGCCGCCGGCGAGGAGCGCGGAGCCCAGCCCGCCCAGTGCTCGCACCTGCAGTTCACCGCCGGCGACGACGGTGTTGCCCGTGAATGCCGCGTTCGTCCCCGCCAGCACGATGCGGCCCGGCTGCACGTAGTAGCCGGCCGGCATGTTCGGCGGCATCAGCGGCTGCGTGGTCTCGATCCGCAGCGTGCCGCTGCCCTGCAGGCCGCCCGTCTGGATGATCATGTCGGCCGCGTTCATCGGGCTCGCGCTCCGCAGCACGCCGCCCCCCGCGCCGATCGTGATCTTCTGTGAGGAGTTCGTGCCGCCGATCGTGACGCCCCAGAATGAATCGAACCGCCCACCGTTCATCAGCGTGACGCCGGCTGCGGGCAATCCGATGAGCGAGAAGCCGTTCACGCCGATGGCACCACCATCGACCGTGAGCTGCGCGAGCCGCGGCGTTGGCGAGGGGCCGATCGTGGACTGGAGCGACAGCCGCCCGGTGCCGGCCACGGTGAGGCCGAACGAGCCGGTGATGTGCCGGGTGAGGATCGACTCGTTGTGGACCGTCAGTCGCGTGTTCTCGTCGATCCGCAGGGCCCCAGAGAACTGGAGCCGGGCATTCATCGAGCCCGTCGGGTCTCCCAGGCTGACGTCGGCTCCCGAGAAGACCGTGTCCTGCGTGACGGGCGCGATGAAATACTGGGGGCCGAGGGGATTCGAGCCCGTCACCGCCGCCCGCAGGTTGCCACCGTCGAGGCGGAGCACGCCGGCCGTGAAGCTGCCGTTGCCGGACATGCCCAGCGCCGCATTTGTCGGCGGCGTGAACCCGAACCGCGGAGAGGCCGCGAGCGACACCGTTCCCTGCTCGAGCGTGAACGTCGTCGCCGACCCGGACGTCCACACACCGGAGAGGAGTAGTTCGCCGTCGCCGGTCTTGCGGAGCGTGGCTGCGGCACTGCTCGAGTTGACGATGCTGCCGAGCGTCAGCCGGCCCGAGCCGGCGGCCACGTCGATCGTGGTGGACGGCCGTTGGAGGTTGACATCGGCGAGCACCGACCGCGCGGCGGAGCCGGTCGACACGATCGGACCGTTGAGGTAGATCCGCGAACCCTTGATCGTGAACGGCGTGGGCGAGGCGAGCGAGAGCGAGCCGATCCGCACACCGCCCGAGTAGTCGGTGCGATTCTGATTCGAGGACCCGCTGCCGCCGACCGATCCGATCGTCACGTTGACCCCGGTGCCCGACGCCCAGAGCCCGGCCGAGCCCGAGGTGGTCCAGTTGGCCGCGGTGGACCAGTAGAGGCTCGTGCCTGAGCCGATCCATGTCACCGACTGCGCTGCGGCGGGCCGGCCCCACGCGGTCAGGACCAACAACGACGCGGCACCCATCACCGGCCCGAGCCCACGAACGCGTCGCATGGTTTCCCCCTTCGTTGAACCCGCCGCTCGATCGATCCGTACCACCCCGACGGCCGCCTCGCACGGGGGGCAGGATACCCCTCTGAAAAGTATCCGGCAAGCGGCTCTCGTGGAGCGTCTCCCGAGCCTGGATCGCTGGAGTCCCGGATTCGGTCGATCGACGGATCGGCCGCGCGGATGACGCTGCCCCCGTCTTGGTACCAGCCGGGCTGTCAGCCATGCAGGGCCGTAACGCCGCCGCCGCGGGGATCCAGAGGCAGGCGACGATGCGGGCAATGAGCCAAGCCGCCCGTGTCATGAGACGACGGAGGCCATGAGAGTCGTCAGCGGCGCGGGGGCAGGACGTTGATCACGGCGGGCAGTGACGCCTGACCGTTGTTCTGCGTGGTGCGGAGATGGAAGAGCCGCCGGCCCGGGGCCGCCTTCGGGGCGGCGGTGATGAAAAACTCGCGTTCGTCCTGCCCTTCGACGACGAGCAGGCCGTTCAGGCCGAGGTTGTCGATGAACACGCCGTGGGGCAGGTTGCGGCCGGCGCCGTCCTTGCCGAACTCGACCCGCCCCGGAAAGTCGTGCCGCTCCACCTTCACCTTCGCCGAGATCGTCTGGCCGGGCCGGATCGTGAACTCCAGCGGCTCTCCCGGCACCTGCTGGACGACCGCGGCGTCGGCCCCCGGAAGGATCTCGACAGTGAGCTTCGGCTTCTCGGCCAGTTGGATGTCGCCGAGCGTGCCGAGGTCGAGCACCGTCTCCGCGCCGGCCACGACGCCGATCGCCCGCACCTTCACGGCCTCGTCGGCCGGGGCATCGGGCGCCGTGGCATCCACCGCCGCGGAGAGCACGCCGATCGCCTCGTGCTGCCCCGCCTCGATCTCGACCGGACCGTGAAACGTGAAGCCAGCCGGGAGGTTTTCGACCTCGATGCGGATCCGACCGTCGAAGCCCTCGATCCGCGTCGCCGTCAACGTGATTTCCTTGGCGCTGCCGGGGCTCACCTGCGGATCCTTCCCGCCGACGGCCACCGTGAACGACGGTCGCGGGGCGCGGATCGAGAGCGTGTAGTGAAAGTCGGCGGGACCGCCGAAGCCGCGCACGTCGGTGACGCGGGCGACGTACGCACCGTCGACCGGAGGCGTGAACGTGAGCTGGGAGTCGGTGCCGAGCCGTCGCGTCGCCTCGTCGTCGTTCTCGTGGAAGACGCGGAACACCGGCAGGCCGTTCGGCACGGGCGTGGCACCCCGTGGCAGCGGCTCCACGATCCAGGCAGGCTCGCCGAGCGCGTGGGTGACGGCCGACGTGTGGAAGAACGTGTGGCGGGTGCCCGAGCCGGGATAGACCAAGAAGCCCGAGTCGGGCCCGCGTGGGTAGAGCCAGAGCTTCACCACCTCGCCGTTGGCGTAGAGATACTGATCGAGTTCCATCTCCTCCCAACCCTGGATACGGAAATCATCGACGCCCGACGAATCCTTGCCGCGAAACGTGAACCACGAGTCGCGGACCGCCTGGAGCACGACCTGCTCCACGGGCCGCCCTGCGGCGTCGAGGACCTCGAGGCGCGAGTCGAGCTTCGATGCGGGCACGGCCTTCGCGGCCGCGACCTCGAGGAGGACCGGTTGGCCCGCAGTGGCCTCGAAGCGAAAGCAGTCGGCGTCACCGGAGCCGCCGATCGCGGCGGTGATCGTCGCGGGCACGGCCACCGGCTCCGCCTGACGGGCCGAATCGTTCGGCTCCGTCTCCGCGAGGCTGACGGCGGTGCCGTCGGCCGCCGAGCGACCATCCCGGGCGCCGGACGTGCGGGGGCCGTCCCGATCGGCGAGTGCCCGCGGTGTGCCGTCGGTCCCCGCCACATCGACCACGTCGAGCGATCCATCCATCCTGCCGAGCAGAAAACGGCCCGCTGCGGCCGGCACGAGCGCCGCCACGAGATCGGGCTGTCGCGGCGACTCGCGTTCGATCGCGAGGTCGGGCACGCTCCACGATTTCAGCGACCGATCCTCGGCCGTGGTCATGAGCCGCCGGCCATCGGCAGCGAGGGCGAAGGCCACGATCGGCGTCTCGTGCGCGAACACCGCCCGCACCAGCGGATTGATCGCCGGGGCGTCGAGCGACGCCAGCTTCCACAGGGCGATCCGCTTGTCGCGGCCGGCGGCGATCACGTGGTCGCCATCGGGCGTGAAGGCGACGCTCGTGACCTCGCCCTGCGGCTGGCTGAGGGTGTCGAGCCGCACGCCATCGGCCGCCCGCCAGAGCTTCACCGTCTCGTCGGCACTCGCCGATGCCAGCACCTTGCCGGACGGGTGCCAGGCGAGGTCGAAGACGGCGCCATTGTGCACGTCGATCGACCGCACGAGCGATCCGTCGGCCGTGTTCCACAGCCGGATCGATCGGTCGTAGCCGGCCGTGGCGAGCAGGGTTTCGTCGGGTGACAGTTCGGCGTCGTACACGAGGTCGCGATGGCCGCCGAACGCACGGACGAGCCGCCCCGTCGCGGCATCGCGGATCTCGGCCACTCCCCGCAGTCCCGTGACGCCGCCGGAGATCACGAGTCTCGAGCCGTCGCGACTGAAGTGCGTCGCCAGGACGTTTCCCGGCGGATCCGGCATCGTGACGACCACCGATCCGGGGATGCCGTTGACGACGTCGAGCACCTCGACCGTGCGGCCGCGGGCCACGGCCAGCCGCCCGCCGCCGGGGGCGAGGGCAAGCGCGGTGACGGGCTTCATGCCGCCGTAGGCCGCCAGTGCGGGCACCGCGAGCGTCTCGAGAAGCGAGGCGTCGACGGTCGGGCCGGGTGCGCCGGCCGCGATCCAGGCCTCGAGCGTGGCCAGGTCGGCCGCCGGCACCTGCGGCTCGTCGGCGGGAGGCATGTGGTCGGCGTCGGCGCTCGTGATCCGCTTGACGAGCGTCGAGGCCGCGGCGTCGCCGGGCACGATCGGGTCGCCCGCTTCCGCCCCGCCCTTCCGCAGCGACGCGAATCGCTCCACCGAGAAATCCGCCTCCGCATCGCGGTCGTTGTGGCACCCGGAGCAATACGTCCGCAGGATCGGCGCGATCTCCCGCTCATACGTCGGCGTGGCACCCGTCGCCACGGCCACCAGGCCCGGCACCAGCGCCGCCACGAGCATGCCTGCACGCTTCATCTCAGTGCCTGAAGAGGAATTCGCGGCTCGTCAGCAGCGACCAATAGATGTCCTCCACGACCGCCCGCTTGTCGTCGGGCTTCGCCGCCGCGAGCATCTCCTCGAACGGCTTCCGTTCGGCGTCGCCGGGCAGCCGTGAGAGCGTCCGCATCCAGGCTTCTGCCACGAGGTCCTGCGGACTCGGGTCGGTGGCGAGAATGCGGGTGATGTTTCCCGCCTTCGCGGCGAGCTTGTCGTTGAGCGTCGAACCGTTCGCCAGGTGGAGCACCTGCACGAGGCTCGGCTGGCTCGACCGCTCGCATTCGCAGGTGATCTCGCGGGCGTTGCGGCCGAAGGTGTCGAGGAAATAGTTCTTGACCGCCGAATCGCGGAGTTCGATGGCGCGGGTGTCCGCGTCGTAGCCCTCCGCCACCTGCGTCGAGCCGTCGGCGAGTAAGATCTGCGTGTAGGCGTCGCGGATGCCCGTCACGTCGGCGATCGCGTCGGAGAGGACTTCCGCCATCAGTCGCTTGGGATAGGCCCGCGAGAACCAGCGGCGATCGTCCCTGTTCTCCGGTAACGGCATGCTCGACCGGCCATACGTCTCCGAGAGCAGGATCAGCCGCATCAGTTGTTTCAGGTCATACCCGTGATCGCTCGTGTGCGTGGCGAGGGCGGCGAGCAGTTTCTCGTTGCTGGCCGGATTCGTGGACCGCAGGTCGTCGACGGGCTCGACGAGGCCGAGGCCGAAGAAGTTGGCCCACACGCGGTTGACGATCGCGCGGGTGAAGTAGGGATTGTCCGGGGCCGTGAGCCAGCGGGCGAGCGGCTCGCGGCGGTCGGCGGCGTCGTCCACCGGCAGCGGTTCGCCGTCGAGCGGCGCCGGGGGCTGCGGACGGCCCGTCTTCGGCTGCAGCAGGTCGCCCCGCGTCTCGACGTAGAGGGTGCGCGCGCCGTCGCCGTTTCGCGAGTCGTCGCCCCAGCCCTTGGCCCGCACGCGTGCGAACAGATTCGCGAAGGCGTAGTACTGGTCGTTTGTCCATTTCTCGAGCGGGTGGTTGTGGCACTTCGCGCAGTTGATCGAGAGCGAGAGGAACGCCTGGCTCGTGTTCTCGGCCATGGTTTCCGGATCCTGGTGCACGGCGAAGAAGTTCGTCGCACCGTTCTCCAGGCTCGACCCGCGGGCCGTGACCACCTCGCGCACGAGCCGGTCCCACGGCGTGTTGTCGGCCACGCGGTCGCGGATCCACTGGTGGTAGGCGTTCACCGCCCCGGGCCGCAGCTTGGCCCCTGACACGAGCAGGATGTCGGACCACTTGTAGGTCCAATAGTCGACGAACTCGGGCCGCGCGAGCAGCAGGTCGACGAGCCGTTCCTTCTTGGCGGGAGAGCTGTCGGAGCGATAGGCATGCACCTCCTCCGGGTTCGGCAGCCGGCCGATCGTGTCGAGGAACGCGCGGCGCAGGAACGTGGCCTCGTCGCACGGCGGCGACGGCTTGAGATGGAGCTTCTCGAGCTGTTCGAGGTTGAGCGTGTCGATGAGGTTGGCCCGCGGCGCGGCCGCGTAGTCGGCCGGCGGCACGGCGTGCGGAAACGGCGCGACGATCCGGGCCACGGCGATCTGCGAGGAAAACCAGGCCGTCACCGCCCCCTCGCCGTGGCCGATCACGCTCGCGCTGCCGGCCGGATCGACGAGCGCGATCGTCTCGTCGGCCGACGTGAACCGGGCCCACTGCGTGACGTCGCGCGACGTGCCGTCGCTGTAGCGGGCGGTCACGCCCAGAGCCACCGACTCGCCCGGCGCCGTCACGCTCTCGGCCGGCGTGATGTCGATGCCGACGAGCGTCTTATCGTCGGCCCGCGGACCGGGAGCACCGCCCTCGAGCCACGCCGCGAGCAACTCGTAGTCGGAGCCGCCGACATCGAGACGCTTGCCCCCTTTGTGGGCGAGTGCCATGGTGGGCTTCGTGAGCAGCAGGCTCGCGCCGGGGTCGGCGAGGTCGACCCGCCGGCCGCGGGCATCGCGGGTGATGGCCAGGTGATCGCTCTTCGGGTCATAGCCGAAGAGCGAGAGGCGGAAGCCCGCCTTCCCCGCCAGCGCCCCGTGGCAGCCGCCGCCGTTGCAGCCGGCCTTCGAGAGGATCGGCATCACGTCGAGTTCGAAGCTCGGCACGTCGGCCCGGCCGATCGCGCAGCACGCCGCGAGTGATGCGAGCATCAAGAATCTCATGCAAAGAGCTCCTTGATCGGCTCGGTGCCGAAGTCGGTGAGCGCGAACGGTCGGCCGGCAGGGCCGGGCAGGTGGCTTTCGTGGTCGATCCCGAGCGAGTGGAAGATCGTGGCCACGATGTCGCCCGGCTTCACGGGCCGCTCGGCCGGGTAGGCGCCGATGGTGTCGCTCGCCCCCACGACGCGGCCGCCCCGCACCCCACCGCCGGCGAACGAGCAGGTGAAGCATTGCGGCCAGTGGTCGCGGCCGCCGGCGGGGTTCACCTTGGGCGTGCGGCCGAATTCCGACAGGCCGGCGACGAGCGTGTCGTCGAGCAGGCCGCGGTCGAGGAGATCGCCGATCAGGGCCGAGTAGGCCTGATCGTACATCGGACAGACGATGTTCTTCATGCCCTCGATCGACGTGAACGGCTTCGAGCCGTGGATGTCCCACGTGATCTCGTCGAAGACGGTGAGGAAGGTGTTGATCGTCACGAACCGCACGCCGTTCTCCACCAGCCGCCGCGCGAGCAGGCAGCACTGGCCGAAGCGGTTGAGCCCGTAGCGCTCGCGCACGGACTGCGGCTCCTTCGCGAGATCGAAGGCTTCGCGGGCCTGGGTGCTCGTCATCAACCGGTAGGCAGCCTGGAAGTTCTCGTCCATGAGTCGGGCGTCTTCGCTCGCTTCGAACTGCTTCGCGGCCCCCTCCACGATCTCGCGCATCCTCCGCCGCCGGTCGAGCCGTGCGATCGAAATCTGGTCGGGCGGCAGGAGGTCGGGGACGCGGAAACCGGGCTTCGACGGGTCGGCCATGAGGGCGAACGGATCCTGCGCCTTGCCGAGAAACCCGCCGGCCTGGCCGTTGGGGAGGTTGCCGCCGCCGCGGCCCATCAGTTCGGGCAGGACGACGAACGGCGGCAGGTCGGTGCGGCGGCCGAGCAGGTGCGCCACCACGCTGCCGGCGTGCGGCGTCTGGATGCCCCCGGTGAACCGTCGCCCCGTTTGCATCATCTGCCAGCCGGCGTCGTGCACCGCCGCGCCGTCGTGATGACAGGAGCGGACGAGCGAAAACCTGTCGGCGATCGCCGCGTGCTTCGGGAGGAGTTCCGAGATCTCGAACGCGTCGGTCTTGGTGCGGATCGGCTTGAAGGGCCCGCGGATCTCGGCCGGGGCGTCGGGCTTCATGTCCCAGAGGTCCATGTTCGAAGGGCCGCCGAGGTTGAAGATCATGATGCACGACCGCTTCTCATGGCCGGGCCGCACCTTCCCCTCGCTCGCCGCCCGCACGTATTGCGGCAACGACAGGCCGACGGCGGCCAGGGCCCCCACCTGGAGGAAATCCCGGCGGCTTGCACCCGACCCGCACAGCACCGCCCGCTCACCCGGCCTCGCCACGCGAAATTCGAACATGCCCGGAACTCCCGTCGTTCTTTCAGTAATCCCGTCTTGACTCTAGTCCTCGTCCCCTCAGTCGTCATTTGACGGACACCGCATCTCTTTGTATTTAAGAAGCATGGACGTCCAGGGCGCTGTGGATCGGGTCTCGGATCATGCCGCCGCGCAGGCGCTCGGCCTCTTCGACGCCCTGCCCGACGTCTACCTCTTCGTGAAGGACCGGGACAGCCGGTTCGTGAAGGTGAACGCGGCGTGGCTCGCGCTCCACGGCGTCGCGACCGAGGCAGAAGCGGTCGGCAAGACCGACTACGACTACCATCCGCCGGCGCTCGCCGAGCAGTACGTGTCCGAGGACCGGCGCGTGATGCAGTCGCGATTGCCGCTGCGCGACCAGGCCTGGCTCGTGGCCGACCACACGGGCATGCCGCAGTGGTATCTGTGCACGAAGCTGCCGCTCTTCGACCCCGATGGCGACGTGTCCGGCATCGCGGGCGTGCTGCGGCCGTTCGATCACGCGGGCAACGCGCCCGATGAATACCGTCGGCTCACCCCCGCGCTGGAGCACGTCGTGGCCCACTACGGACGGCCGATCTCCGTGGCCGACCTCGCCCGGCGGACGGGCCTCTCGCCGAGCCATCTGCAGCGCGAGTTTCGCCGGCTGTTCACCATGACCGTGGGGGACTACGTCCTGCGGCTGCGGCTGCTGATGGCACGCCGGCGCCTCCGAAGCACGACCGATGCGGTGGGCCGGATCGCGACCGAGTGCGGCTTTTACGACCCGGCACACTTCACGCGGGCCTTCAAGAAGCACAGCGGCCAGACACCGCTGGAATACCGCCGCGGACGGAACCCGCCCCCGGTGGCGACTTCAGAGGCGAAGCCGGTGCCGCGGGCGGCCCAGCCCGGATGGGCTGCGTCGTAGTCCCCGATGTTCGCCGCGATCCACGGATCACCGGCCGCTGTCGGGCTGCGCGAACGGCTCGGTGGTGAACGCCGTCGGCGCGTTCCCCGCGGGCTTGAACGACACCATGCAGATTCGCTGCTGGCCGTCGGCGCAGTCCTCGTCCCGGGCGACCTCCGCCACGAACTCGAAGAGCGGGATGTCGGGATTCGGGGGCGGGTCCGCGGCCGGCTCAGGGATTCATCCGCAGATGCCGGTAGTAGACCTCGAGAATCAGCGTCGCCATGGCCGTGCAGTAGAGCCGCCCGCCCGCGGGGGGGCCGTGCCCGCCATCCACGCCCCCGTAGAAGCTGCCGGATTCATGGCCCGCCTGCGATTGGCTCAAAAGCAGGATCGGCTTCATGGCGTCGTTCCAGCGGACCCACGGGTCGCCCCCGTGCTGATACATCACCTGCGTCGCGTAGTAGTCGTAGTAGAGGTCGTTCGACGGCCCCATTTCGCCGAGGTGCGCGACGCCGCGCTGCACCGCCGGGTGATTTCTGTCCCAGCCCATCTGCATCCGGCACAGCAGTCCGACGGCCGTGGTGGCCGGCCCCTTCCCGGGTTGGTCATACCCGTACATCGCACCGTTGGCAGACTGCACCGCATTGAGGAATCCAGCGGCCTTGTTGATCGTGAGTGGATTCACCGGCAACTTGCCGGCAACGGCGGTCGAGAGCGCCATCAGCTGCCATCCGGAGGCCGACGTGTCGCCCGGCTGCTGGGGATGGTATCGCCAGCCGCCCCCCTGCTGGTCCTGGGCATTCATGATGAAGCTGATGGCCCGCTGCACGGCGACGCCCAGATCCCGGTCGCGGGTCAGGGCATACGCCTCGCCGAGCGCGATGGCGGCGACCCCATGCGAATACATGTCGCCCTTGTCGTTCAGGTTATAGAGCCTGCCATCGCTGTTCATCGCCGCCAGGGGCGCGACCAGGAACCTCAGGGCTCCATGGACGACTTCCCGATAGGGTGCGGAATCCTGTTTCCCCTGTTTGATGTGGGTGTAGCCGCGGCCCAGGAAGGGAAGGATCGCCAGCGCGGTCGCGGCGCATCGGTCCGCCAGACGAGTCTGGCCTGACTGTGAACAGCGGCCGTTGCACGCCGGGCAGACGTCGAGATCGAACGACCAGCCGCCATCGGGGAGCCGATGCGCCGCGAGCCACTCGAGGGCCCGGTCCACGGCCTGCTCGGTGTCCGCGCCGCCCCCGGCTTCCGCCGCTCGTTCAGCCGGATTGCGCCGGCCGTCGAAGGGGCCTTCCTTGCCCCGCGGCTTCTTTCGCACCGGCTTCCGCTCCGGGGCCGGTTCGGGTTTCTTCGCCCCGTCAAGCGGGCTGGCGGCAACGTCCTGCCTGGGCTCAGGCACGTCTTTCGATGGCGAGGTCGGATCGGGCGCCGGCGGCGCCGGCGGTGCCGCCGGTGCCGGACTATCGACCATGGCTGTGAGGGGCGTCGGATCGGCAGGCGGGGGCGAATCGGCATCGGGAGGCGGCGGCGAAGGCGGGTCCTGCGCGGGGGGTGGCTCGGCCTCGGTGATCATCCGCTGCGCCCGGCTCCGCGCCGCGAGCGGCGGCGGTTCACGCCGCACCGCGACGCGCGGCTGCGGTGGTGTCATGACCACCTGCTCCGGGCCGGCAGGCTCTGGCATCACCGCCGGCTCGTCGGCCACCGGCGCCGGGATCGCTGCGCCCTTGTCGGCCGCCGGCGCC
Organism: Pirellulales bacterium; assembly: GCA_044339885.1. Lineage (GTDB taxonomy): Bacteria > Planctomycetota > Planctomycetia > Pirellulales > UBA1268 > QWPN01. The sequence goes on from JBIIUP010000010.1 coordinate 16,697, forward strand.
GAAGTCGCGGCGACCTCGTCGGCCACCCGCGGTGGGATCGTCACCTCATCCTGCAGGGGAGACGAGATTCCCGCGGGGCGTCGCGGCTTCTTCGGCGTCGATCCGCCGTCGCCGCCGCGCAGCAGGAACGCCCCCAGCGCCACAGCACCCGCCACGCCACCCAGCACGGCCACCAGCGGTCCCCGCGATCGTCTGCGGATCCTGCGGCCGACGGGCGTGGAGCCGGAGGCGGGCCTGAAATCCCCCAGACCGCCCGCGTCGTCGCGTTCCTCTGCGGCACTCTCGACCATGCCCGCCGGATCGTCATCCGCCGGAATCCGCCCCGGGTCGTTCCCACCGTCGAGCTGCCGCCTGTCTTCGGCGTGGAGCCACAGGGCGCCGAGATCGTCGGCGACCTGCATCTTCGCGCGGCAGCGCGGACACTTGCCGCTCTTTCCGGCAGCGTCCACCGGCAGCTTGAGCATGTTGGAGCATTTTGGACACAACAGCCGCGCCAGCCCGGGATCGTCGGCCAGCACCGGCACGTCTTGCAGCACGGCCGCCGCGAAGGCGGCGCAGGTCTCGAACCGGTCGGCCGGCTTCTTGGCAAGGCCCTTGGCGACGGCCGCCACCAGAGTCACCGGCAGATCTGATCGCTTTCCCGCGAGCGTCGGCGCGGGCTGCGTCGTCACCTCGACGATGAGGTGGGCCTGCTTGCCAAGGAAGGGCCGCTGGCCTGCGAGCATCTCGTACACCGTCACCGCGAGCGCGTATTGATCGGATCGTCCATCGATGCCCGCCTTCGGCATGAACTGCTCGGGCGACATGTACCCCTGCGTGCCGATCCCCATGTGGGCGGCCGTGAGCGTCTGCTCCGTGTCGAAAGAATCGGACTCCTCGATGATCTTGGCGATGCCGAAGTCGCCCAGAAACGCCCCCCAGAAGGCGTCGAAGAAGATGTTCGCGGGCTTCACGTCGCGGTGCACCACGCCCTGGGCATGCACGTGGTCGAGCGCCGCGGCAATGGCGGGCAGCCAGAGGTGGAGCATGCCGGCTGCATTGGGCAGCGGCTTGCCCTGAGCGTCCCGCATCCGGCGATTGGAGAGTGAGCCTCCCGGCAGGAATCGCAGCACCACATACGGCAGGCCGTCGTACTCCCCCAAATCCTCGAGTGGCACGATCGAGGGATGATCGAGCCCTTGCAGAAGCCGCGTCTCCCGGGCGAATCGCTCCGCGAACGTCGGGTCGTCCAGGAAAGCCCGCTTTGGAATCTTGATCACCACGGGCACGCCGCGCCGCTCATCCCAGGCCCGATAGGCCACGCCCATGCCACCGGCGCCCAGCCGCGAGATGATGCGATAGCGGCCGGCGATGGACGCGCCGATGGTCTCGTCGTGGTGCGGCGCGCGGTCAGCCATGACGAGTCGACGCCTTGCCAAAAGTACGGATGACCTCCCACGGACGAAGGGAGCATCGTGGGACAATCACAATACGCCTGTCGACCGCCAAGCTGCAAGCATCCGGGGAGCCGAGGGGAACGCCAAGGGCTCACCTGGCTCGGGGCGGCTGCGGTTCCGCCCCGTGGTGGCGATTTCGGGGTCTCGGCGCAGATTCTCTGCGGATCCGCCGGACCCAGGGCTTCGATGCCTCGCGTCGAGCACCGCTGAGAGTCTGCGGGTGTCGATCGCGGGCAGCTCGTCGGACGACGCTTGAAGGACGTCGCGTTCGTCATGCACCTGCGCGAGCTCACGCCATTCGGTGGGCGGCCCGCGGGCCGCTTCGCCCCTGGCGGTCCCCCGGCTCACTCGGTGGCTTGCTTCGCTACTCCCTTGCCTCCGTCGATAGCCGATACACCCGACCCGCCGCCGGCTCGCCCCGGCTCACCGCCGCCCCACACGCCACCGCGACCGCGATCGCCATCCGCCCCACAAACCTCGGCGACATCGCCACACCCCGCTCCGGATCGAGCCTGAAATCCGACCGCACCACTCGGGGCGGGCACAGGAGCTCAGGAGGTTGCTCGAGGCTCCTGGATGAGCTGGGCACGTCGCGGTTCGGAAGGCGGATGCGGACGCTCGCGTCGAGTGAGAAGCCGCTGTTCTAGGCCGAATGGCCGGCCACCTCTGTGCACGGGATCAAGACGGACCACCCCTGCCTGATCCTCGCCCAGAGACGGCCCACCACGGGTGATAGAACAGATTGACTCGAAAAGCCCGCACCAACCCCCGTCGTGAGGTGTCTCTATGCTCCTGAAAGTTCCAGCAGCGAACCGCGCATCGATGCGCCTGGCGGTTTTCTTCCTGACCATTACTCCCTTCGTCGCCCCCCGAGTTTCTGCCTGCACGGCGTTTCAACTGCGATCCGCCGACGGAGCCCATGTGTACTTCCGGTCGATGGAGTTCGGCTTCCCGTTCAACTCCAAGCTCCTCGTCATCCCGCGGGGCACTGAATACACGGGCACGGAACCGAACGGGAAACCCGGGCTCACGTGGCAGGCGAAATACGGCGTCGTGGGCATGAACGTGAAAATCGCCCCAACGCTTGTTGCTGACGGCATGAATGAGAAGGGGCTGGTCGTCGGCATGCTCTACCTCCCGGGTTATGCGCAGTACCTCCCCCCGGACGATACCAAGACCGCCAAAACGATCGGCAGCTGGGAGGCCGTGACGTACCTGCTCGCAACCTGTGCCGACGTCGAAGAGTCAGTGACAGCCCTGACAAAGAGTGTGCATGTGGCCCAGCAGGAGTTCCCGCCGTTTAAACAAGTCCTGCCGGTTCACTATTGGATCGGAGATGCGACGGGAAAAGTTGTCATCGCGGAGTACGTCGGCGGCAAACTGAGTATTCACCAGAACCCGGTCGGATCACTCACAAACTCACCGCCGTTCGACTGGCAGCAGATCAACCTCAGCAATTTCGTGAATCTCTCCCCCGTGAACGTGCCCTCGAAGAGACTGGGCTCGCTCGAGGTCGTGAACTTCGGCCAAGGGAGCGGCTTCATCGGCCTGCCCGGTGATCTGACGCCGCCGTCCAGGTTCGTGCGGGCGTCGCTGTTCTCGCAGTGGGCCAACCCCGGCAAGACAGCCCAGGAGACCGTGAATCTGGGTCTGCACATCCTGAACACGTTCGACATCTTCGACGGCGCCATCAAGTCGGACACTGCCCACCAGACAGCGAACACGAAGGGCTTCCTGAAGTCCGCCGGCGAAGCCCAGTTGGTCAGCACCGACACCACCGAGTGGATCGTCGCCCATGACCGCACGAACCTGAAGACCTACGTGCGGACCTACGGCGGCCTCACGATCCAAGCCGTTGATCTCAAGCGGGCTGGATTCGACAAGCCGGGGCTCCGGACCATTGAACTGCAGAACGATTTCCAGCCCGTGGACGTGACGGAACAAGCTCAGCCGCTCGGCAAGTAGGCCTCCAGCCATCCGCCGCATGACGGACGCGGCTGACACGAATATCAATAAGACGTCTTCGCTTTGGTATCCCCCGGCCATGGAGCTTCCGCCCTCCAGCTACGTCCCCGGCCTGCTGGCACACCTCGCGGACGCCGGTTGTGCGAGTGTTGGCGGGGAATTGGCGGCTGGCGGGATCCGAAACCCAGCGTCATGTGCCGCCGACACCGGGCCAAACGCGGAAAGTGACGAGTTGCAGGTGCGGCTGCAAACTCTGGTAATGGCGCACAGAAGCTCCACTGTCCCGCGAGGGCCTCCCTCGGGGAAGGCCAGTGCCTATAGTCCTCAGTCGAGGCAACTATCCTGGAGGCGTAATCGTGTCAGAGAAGCAAACCAACACCTGGCCTGACTTGTTGATCGGCCTGTACGACAACCTCACGGGTCGGCGGGCCGAGATCACCTATGAGTTCGACAACTTGCAGATCAAGATTCCCAGCGGCACCGGGCCGTCGGCCGAGCACGCGGCGTGGGTGCTGCATGGAGTCATGAAAATCCGCACGCGGGACACGGGTACGTCCCCAAACTGATATTGGCCGGGCGACTCACGGCAGCGTGGGATGGTCGTCCGGTCGTGATCGAGGCAGACGAGTCCGGGGTACGACTGGCCGTTCCCGCATTCCAAACGGCGTGGGCCGCGAGGCGCTTCGCAGGATCGCTGGCGCCCGTGTTCCGGACGTTCAGGCGGTTCGAGGTGCCGATGAGGCTGCACGTGGCAGGCATCTTCACACTCGACCTTTTGCCGAAGCCGAGTGCCTTGGCCAGACTGTTGTTACCGGGACTGTCTCAGCTCGACTGAGGGCAGGGTACGGACAGCCTACTCGTGCTCGCCCTGAACATGGGCCTCGCCGTCAGGGTCGATCTCGACGTGGAGGTTCATGGGATGGCAGCACACCGGGCAATCCTCGACGTAGTCCTGGTGGGAGCCGGCTGAAATGTCCACCGGCACCACGATCTCTTCGCCGCAGGAGTCGCAGATGTAAATGGCCTCGCGGTGGGCCACGGCTAGGCGTTTGCGACGGCCTTTTTTGCGTTTCGCCATGAGCGTCACCTCCAATCCGGCTCGTCCCGCGCGATCACGCCGACCTGACCTGCCTTCCTTGGACGAGACCGCACTCGTAGCCTGAGTCCGGGGGAAGCGAGTGACGATGTCGGTCAAGGCGGGAGGCCGTCACGGCCGCGGGTCGGCCTCGTAGATTCCACCTGGACTCGATGGGAAGGATAGGACGGTCAACGGCAGTTCCGCAAGCGATTCCATCGTGACGGGTGGCCGCTGACCGGGCGTGGGGCCGCCACTGACCCCGTGGATGCGTCCGCCGGCGCTCCGTCAGGCGCGGATGGAGCGGGATGGAGGGGCGAATGTCAGCCTGCGCGCAGACGCGTCTTGAATCCGACCGCGGGGCGGAGAGTCCGGAGGCTGCGGATGTCGATCACCGGCAGGTCGTCGGGCGCCGCGATGCAGACGTCGGTGCCAAACGACGCTGGTCGTGTATCTCGGTGATCGGCCCCAGCGCACCGAGGACGGAATCGACGTCCTGCCGCTTCGGGAATTCCTCGCGGCGCTCGAGCAGCGCAGGCTCTGGTAGTTCGCACCTCGCGCGAAACAGTCACAACCGACGCGGCTCGAACAGATCTGTCGGTCCGAGGCGGGGCAGGATGGAGACGGCGCCCCGCGCGGCTGCGCAACTGCCGGGGCATGGTCGCCGGTCCGAGGGGGCTGATCAGCTCTGCACAGCGGATGGTCGTGTCTCCACCGCGCGCTCGCTCTGCCATTCACCATGGAGCCCGACCAGCGCGTAGCGTGACAAGACGACGATCGTCCAGGAGGCCCAGAACACGAGCACCGCCAGAAACGCCGGCTCATGGTCGCCCCGGAAGATGCCGTGGCCGATCGCCGCCGCCGAGGCCGCGATGACCGCGAGATTGGGCCACAGCGCCAGGGCCCGCTGCAGCGGGCTCGTCCGCCGGGCGATCTTCACGTTGACCCGGTAGCCCGGCCGCGAAAACGGGGAGCCGAGGGCCGTCGCGATCGCCGAGAGATAGACCGGCCACAGCCCCACCTGCATCTGAAACGCCTTGAAGGTGTGCGCCCCCGCCGTCATGAACCGGTTCATCAGTCTCATGCACACCAGGTAGGGCATCCGGTAGCAGAGAAAGAGCCAGACGGGCGCCGTGAGCACGAACTGCTCGGTGAACAGGCCGTGGATCGGCACGGTGAAGAAGATCGGATAGGCGATGCCATACATGATGGAGTGCCAGCCGAAATGGAAGTAATTGAGCCGCTGGTGCCAGTCGAGCCCCGCCGCGAAGAGTGGGTTTCGCCAGAACATGATCCGCAGGGCATCCACGGCCCACTGCCAACGCTGCTGGTGCTGGGCGAAGATGTCGCTCGGGGCGGTGCCCTTGGTCAGGGCGTGGGCGAAGTAGACGCCTCGCCAGCCCCGCTTCTGCATGAGCAGCGAGGCATACAGGTCTTCGACCATGCTCCAGGTGGGGAAGCCGCCGATCTCGGCGAGGGCAGCGCGGCGGTAGATCACACCGCTGCCGCAGGAGATGGCGGCATTCACGGAGTTCTTGCCCGGCTGCATCGCATCGTAGAAGACCGAGTCGCGGTTGCCCCACGGGTCTCCCTCCGGCAGGTCGAAGGCCTGGAGACTGGCCACGAAGCCGATGGGGGCGACCTGAAAAAATCCGATCAGCCGCGCGATAATTTCGGGCTGCGGCACCTGGTCGGCATCGAGGACCATCACGAACGGTGCCGTCGTCTTCGCAAGACCGCCGTTCAGGTTGCCGCTCTTGGCGAAGCGTCGTCGCTCGCGGGTGGAATAGGCGAAGCCATGCGCCTCGGCCAGCTCCCGAATCGCGGGCGACCGCCCGTCGTCGAGGATGGTGACCTGGAAGTGCGGGTAGTCGATCCGGGCCACGGCGGCGAACGTCGGCCGCACCACCTCGATCGGCTCGCGGCAGACCGTGACGAGCACATCCACCGGCGGCGGGTCACCCTCCCACGCGAGTCCCTCGGGCGGATGCTCCCGCTTCCTCGTCAGCATCTCGCCCCAGAGGAGCACGCTCACCGCGCAGATGATCTCGGCGGTGAAAAACGCACCGCCGAGCCAGGGATGGCTCCAGTCGATCACCGTCGTCAGCCAGCCGAGGTAGACCAGCCCCGAGCTCAAGGTGAGCGCGAAGAGCAGCCGATTGCGGCGGCTGTCGCGGCGCAGCGGCTCGTCGTGGTACCGCCGCCGGCGGCCCTCAGTAGCGGCGGTCATAGCTGAGCACGAAGTTGAGCGCGTCGTACGACCCGGTCGGGGTGTTGTCCCGGGTCAGGCCGCGATCCTGGGTGAAATAGCGGGCGTCGAACCGCAGCACGTTCAGGGGATTGCCCAGTTCGAGCCTGGAGTAGAGGAAGATGCCGACGCCGAGGCCGTCGTTGTTGAGGATGTGATAGAGATGGCCCTCGCCGCCGACTTCGAGACCGTCCCGCGGGCGGCCCGACATCTCGAGATTCCACGTGCTCACGTCGAGCCCCGCGGGTGAGAAATAGGCGGGCGTGCTCGGTCCGCCGGAGACCGGCTGGAACACGGAGGCTTCGTTGCGGAGCCAGAGAAAATAGTAGGCCCAGCTCATGCGGGTGCGGAGCGGCCCGGGACGAAACTCGTACGCTGCTTCGACGAAGTCATCCTGAAAGAGGTTGCCGTCCGTGAACGAGGCTACCCGCGCCCGCGCATAGAGCGTCCAGCCGGACCAGGGCCGCAGCCGCGCGAAGAGCATGCCCTGCGTGCTCGAGATCTTCTCGCCCACGGCGCCGATCGTGGTCACGATGTCGTAGATGCCGACCCCGAACGGGGCCTGGAAGTCGATGAGGTTGAAATACTCCGCCCCCCCGCCGACATCGAGCCAGTGCACGGGAAACATCTCCACCGTCGCCCCCCCGACGGGAGTGACCCAGTCGTTCGTGTAGCCGTTCACACCCAGGCGGACGTGGGTCGCCAACCAGTCCTGCGGCCGGGAGGCGACGTCGATGAATCCCCCCTGCCGATCGATGCTCGTGAACCCTGTCTGCGTGGACAGCGAATTCACGAGTGCGGCCCGGACCTCCGTCTCGGGGCTCGTGTGGTAGCGGGTGTCGAGGCCGAAGTTGTATTCGACGAAGTCGAGTGAGTTGGAATAGGTGGCGAACTGCAGGCCATGCCGCGGATCGGTCAGTTCCGCGAACAGGTCGGTGCGGGGCTGCCAGTCGAGGCTCCGTTCCACCGGCAGCCACGTGGCCAGAAGTTGGTCGGCGCTCCCCAGTTCACCGCGGCGGAGGCGGCATTCGGCGAGACCGAGGGCGGCCTCCTCGAGATGCGGGGCGAAGGCCAGCGCCCGCAGATAGCCGTCCCGCGCCGGACCGAACTGGCCGCGGTAGTGCTCGGCCCGCGCCCGGGCGAGCACGGCCAGCGGCCGCGACTGGTCGCGGCCGCTCATCCGATTCACCGCCGCCACTGCGGCCCGCCGATCGATGAGCCGGGCCTCGATGCGGGAGCGTTCGAGCAGGATCCGTGCATCACCGGGGCGGGCCCGCTCCGCCTCGATCAGAAGCCCCCGCGACCGCGTGAGCATCTCGCGGCCGGCAGCGACCTGCGCCTGTTCGAGCAGGAGCACAGGATTGCCCGGATGCCGCTCGAGCAGCCGGGCATAGGCCTGGTCGGCCTTTGCCTGCCGCTTTGCCCAGACATACGCTCGCGCGAGCCGCAACTCGAGCGGCGCATCGGCGGGGTTCGCAGCCACGGCCTGTTCCAGGAGCGGGATGCCCTCGTCGTAGCGGCCGGCATCCACGAGCGCACCACCGCGTTCGCCGGCGCTGCCCTGGGCCGCTTTCGCGACGCTGCGGCGATCGAACTCCTCCTTGGCCTGGCGCTCCTCGGCCGAGGCCGGTCCCCGCAGGCCCAACTCCCGCTCCACGTGCCGCGCCGCCCGCTCCATCGCCTCGGGCTCGCTGCCCTTCGGCATGGCCTGCCGGAGGAGATCCCGGCATTCCTCGTCGTGGAATCCGTTGAGAAACAGGACCCACGCGGTGTGCTCGGCCACACCCGCCGCGTCGGGATCTTCCGCGAGGGCCCGCCGAAAGAGGTCGCGAGCCTCGTAGAGCCGCAGGGCCTTCGCGGCCGCCTTGCCTTGCGCAAACGTGCTCGCCTCCGCCGGCTGCGGCTCAGGAGAAGGAAGCGCTTCCACCGTCGGCGGCAGCGGAACCGGCTCCGGCAGCGGGGTCACGACGGGGGGCACGACCTTGCCCGCGATCAGCCGGGCCCGTTCGCGGACGAGCGCCGAATTGTCGGGATACCGGGCGAGCAGGGCGTCATACGCCCCCTCCGCCTTCGCCACCTGCTGCGCCCAGACGTAACTGCGGGCCAGGCGCAGGGCGAGCGGTCCGTTCGTGGGATCGGCCGCCGCCGCCCGTTCCAGAAGTGGAATGCCCTTGGTGAAGTCGCCGGCGTCCACGAGCACCGTGCCGAGGCGTTCGTCGGGCGCCGTCTCGGCCGCCAGGGCGATCCTCCGCCGGTGAAAGGCTTGGACGGCTTCCTGTTCCGCCTCGTCGGCCGGCCCCCGCAGGCCGAGTTCCCGCTCGATCTGTCGGGCGGCCCGTTCCATGGCGTCGGGCTCCTGGGCTCCAACGCTCGCCCGGCGCAGGAGATCGCGGCACTCCTCGTCGTGAAAGCCGTTGGAATACAAAAACCAGGCGGTGTGCTCGGCCACTCCAGGCGCGTCGGGAGCGACGGCCACCGCCTGCCGGAAGAGGTCGCGAGCCTCGTCGATCCGCAGCTCCCGTTCCGCCTCTAAGCCCCGTTCGAAGAGCGTGGCTGCGTCCGCGCGGCCGCCGGCGAGCGCGAGTCCTGCCAGGCATGACATGGCCGCGAGGATTCGAATCATCGACGGGGCTCCGGGGGCGGAGCGACGAACAGTTCGGCGGCGGGCCGCGGCATGCCGAGCAGTTCTCCTTGGAACAGCTCCACGCCGTCCTCGTCGAGCCGTTCCAGCTGGGTGGCCGTGCGGGTGTACTCCGCGACGATGCGAATGCCCCGCGCCCGGCAGAGATTGACGACCATCCGCACGAAGTTCCGCTGGAGTGGGTCGTCGGCCACGTAGCCCGTCACCAATTCATCGAGCTTCACCATGCCCAGCGGGTAGTCGGTCAGATGCCGCAGCGAGCAGATGCCGCTGCCGAAATCATCGAGCGCCGTCCGCACGCCCTCCGCCTCGAGCCGGCCCAGCCGGGCCCCGGCCAAGTCGGGTGGCAGCGTCAGGCAGGCCGGGGAGATCTCGATGATGATCCGCTCGGCGGCGACTCGGGCCTCGCGCAGGAGGGCGAGAAACGATTCCGGAAAGGACGGCAACACGAAGGTCTCGTGGGTCACGTTCACCGACAGCCGCAGCTTGGGAAAAGCCCGGAGGAGGTCGAGCGACCGGATGAACATCAGCCGGTCGAACTGTTCGAGCAAGCCGGCTGCCTGGTCGGTGGTGAAAAACTCCGGCCGCGAGATCCTGGGCGGCGGGCCGCTGCCAAACCGCGCCAGCGCCTCGTGAAACTCCGGCACCCGTTCGACGCCGCGGGCCACCGGCTGGAGCCACACGTCCCAGGATTCCTCCGCGATGTTCGCCGAGAGATCCTGCAGCCGGCAGCGAATGAGTGTGGGCGGGCCGGCGACCACCACGCGGTTGCCACCGGCGGCATGGGCTTCGCGGGCGGCGGTCTCCGCGAGCCGGACGGCGAGGTCGTGATCGCCGGCGGTGACGGCCGCGATGCCGATCGAGAGCCCGAGCGGCGTCCGACCGGAGAGGCCGGGCAGCAGGATGCGGTTGACCTTCCGGATCAAGCGCATGGCCTGCTGTACGACGAGCTGCTCCGAGGCTTCCTTGACCAGCAGCAGGAAGGCGCCGCCGGTGAGCCGGCTCGGCTGCGCCGGCCAGGGAAACACCTGCAAGATGGCCGAGGCCACGCGGTCGAACACCTCGTCCACCTGCTCGAACGACAGGTTCTCCGCGATCGAGGCGAAGGTATCGAGCCTCGGATGGAGCACGAAGGCCGGCCCACCCCCGGCTCCTTCCTCTTCCATGCGTCGCCACAACTCCCAGCGATCGATCAGCCCGGTGAGGGGATCCCGGGTGCCGCGGCGGCGGCCCACGATCGGCGCGGCGTCGATCAGTGGCTGGAGAATCAGGAGCGCCGAATCGGGGCCGGTGGCCCGCAACGCCGCATGTGTAGGATGGGAAGAACCACGGGGGTCCATCACCCGCATCGGAAAGAACGCCGGAAGATCCGGATCGGCCCGGTCGAGGTGTCGCATGAGCCCATCGCGGTCGAGCGGATCCGTGAGCGGCAGGATCGAATCACCGGTCTCCGGAAAGGGACCGGGAAAAAACCAGCTGCTTTGCAGGGTGTGTCCACCCGTGATGACGCCTGCCCGATCGAGTGCGAGCTGGACCGGCCCGAGCCGGTGCTCCGGGGCGTCGGTCCTCGGTCGGGTTCGGCTGAGCGCCTCCATGACGTGCCAACAGAGTTCATCGAGCGAAGCAGCGACCGGTCGTTCCGCGAACGTGTCGCTGTCGCCCGGGACGTCCGGTTCGGACCGGGCGGGGGCGTCCCTCAACACGAGTATGGACACTTTCGGAAACTCCGCCGCGGCATCCCGCACCCGGGCCCGGACGTCGACGGGGCAGACGAGCACCACGAGGGTGGGCGGCGGCCCGGAAGCGGCCCGCCGGGCCTCGATCAACCCCCGCACCTCCGAGATCTCGACCGGATGGGCGGCGAGCGCCGCGACGAGATCGGTGCCGACCCCGGGCCCGCGCGTCCAGATCACGATATGCGGGAGCGCGAGTTCCACGGCGTGGCCGGAATTCCAAGGGCGATGGGCATGGCGGCCGGCGAACCGGAGTCGGAACGCTACGGGCCGCCCCTCCGGGAAGGAAGGGCAGTTCACCCCTTGGAGGGGAATCGCCCGCCGGCGAGTGCCGCCCGGGCAAGACACGTGGGCGAACTGGAGAAGGGACACCTCGCGGCAATGGCGAGGTCACATCCCATCGTTCCCATGATCCCCATGATCGGACAGGTCGAACTTCCTGCCTGGTGCCTCGGAGCCGGGGTGGCGGCCGTCTGTCTCGTGGTCGCCCTGGTGGTTCGTCACCGTCGCATCCGGCGGCGGCTGGAGATCACGCTCGAATCGCTGGTCGACCCGAATATCCTCGCTCGTCCGCTTCGGGATGAACGCGGCCGCATCGTCGATTTCTGCTTCGTCGATGCCAACCCCGCGGCGTGCACCTGGGTTGGCCAGGGCCGCGCCGACATCGTGCGGACACGGTTGCTCGAGAAATTTCCCGCGCTCGGATCCACGGACCTGCCCGAGCGGTTCATCGCCACCGCGGAAACAGGACGGCCCACGGCGATCGACGACTTTCCGTTTCCCCTCGGGGCCGAACGGATTCTGTGGGTCGACATCCGTGCCGCCCGGGTGGACGGGTATCTGACCGTCACCTGGCGCGACGTGACCGACCGTCACGAGATGACGGCGACGTTGGCCGCTTCCGAGGAGCTGTTTCGGTTGCTGGCGGAGAACTCCTCGGCCGTGGTGGTTCGCATCGGCATCGACGACGAGGTCCGCTGGGTGTCGCCGTCGGTGACGGCGGTGCTCGGCTGGTCTCCGGACGAGTGGATCGGCCGCACGATCGCGTCGTTCGCGGCCACGGAGGCCGATCGCGAGCGACTGCAGCACGAGCAGCACAAGACCAGCGCGGGCCGGGAGGTCGTGCTGCGGGCGCAGCTGCTCACCAAAACCGGCACGCCCCTCTGGGTGGAGATTCATGCCGCCCCGTCGCGGACCGCCGCCGGCGCGATCGACGGCGTGGTGGCGTCGTTGAGCAGTATCGAAATGGAGATGGCGACGGCACGGCTCCTCGAGCGGCGGGCTCAAACGGACGAGCTGACGGCGCTGTTCAATCGGCAGGAGGCACTCGAGCGGGTGACGATGCTCAATGCCCGCACGGGCGGGCGAAGCGCCATCCTCTGGTGCGACATCGACCGATTCAAGCTGGTCAACGACACCTTTGGCCATGCCGCCGGGGATGCCGTGCTCAAGTCGCTGGCCGACAGAATCCGCGCGTGCCTGCGGTCGACGGATGATCTGGGCGCGCGGATCGGTGGCGACGAGTTGATGGTCATGTTGCACGGCGTGCGGGATCTGGACGACGCCTGTCGTGTCGCCGAGAAACTGCGGCGGCTGGCGGCCGAGCCGATCCAGACACCGGTCGGGACGGTCCAGGCGACGCTCAGCATTGGTGTGACGCTCGCCCGCTCTGGCGAGAGCACCGACGCGATCATCGCCCGCGCTGACGACGCGATGTACCAGGCCAAGCATGACGGGCGGAATCAGGTGGTCGCCATCACGGAAGACGGAGTCATCCAGCGACAGGCCGCCCCGACTCCGACGGAACCTGGCCTCGATCAGCCGCACGACGAGAACGTCCCCCACACCGTAGGCGATGAGAATCGGCGTGTATCGTCCGGCAGCGCTCTGGAACGGCAACTACCCGGCTCGTAATGCACACTGTCTGCAACAAACGTGCATGACGGCCTCGGCCAGAGGATAGGACGGTCAACGGCACTTTTGCGAGCGCTTGCAGGGTGACCATCGGCCGTTGACCGGGCGTGCGGGCGGCCACCGACCCTGCGGCTGCGTCCGACGGTGCTCCGCCAGGCATGGACGGAGCGGGATAGAAGGTGCTCGAGACTCTTGAAGGAACTGGGCACGTCACGGCCCAGAAGGGCGACGCGAATGCTCGCGTCGATCGAGAAGCCACTGTTGTCCCAGGCAAGCACGTCGGCGGCGGCCTCGACGTCGAGGAGTCCGTGACGTAGGAACCAGCGCACGAGTCTCATGCGGACGCGTTCAGTGAGTGTTGCGAGGTCAGCGGGTGTGGCGGGCCTGGCAGGCAGGAACTCGGTGCCTTTCGCCTCGGGGCTTTGCGTGAACAGGCCGTTGGTCACGCACGCGTGGAGGTGGACGTGGCGCCGGGGGAGGGACGGTCGGGCGGGGTCGTCAGGCACGATGGCCACTGCGTCGCCGAGCAACCGCTCGATCTCGTCGAAGAAGATCCGCGTGTGGGCGGTGACGGCCGCGGGCCGGTCGGCGAGGACACCCCGCAGCCGCTTAGAAGGCCACGAGAAAGCCGTGAGCCCATCCGCCGCCGGTGGAGTTCCCGGTAGTGAAGACGGATGCGGAGGGGCTGAGGGGCAGTGGGCAACGCGAGACGCGGCACGACAGCTGGGCGCAGTGGCACTTCCGGGGCACCCTCACCCCGGCCCTCTTCTAGAGGGAGTGGAAGGAAAACGTCACGGGCCTTTGCCAGCGGCAGCGGGCGCGAGGGCCAGCAGCGACCGCACGCTCGCCAGGAGCTTGTTCGGGTCGGTGAGCGTGTCGGCGTGGAGCGGCACGACGACCGTCTTCTGGTCC